>JBDTYE010000038.1:0-19744 GCA_040005895.1 Actinomycetota bacterium
TGCGGCGCCCACACGCATTCGGCGACTTCGGGACCCTCGTCAGTCGGCACGAGCACCTTGTCGCCGATCTGCGGCAGATGGGCACCCGGATCGAAGTAGTACAGCCTGCTGTAGCGCTCGAAGGAGACCGCGCACATCATCGGCATGCCGAGATCGTACGCGCTGCCCGTTCAACCTTTTGCGGCCCCCAGAGGCTCCTGTTGTAAACTCGCATTTCGTTTTGCCCAGCTTCCGAGGTGCTCGGGTGAAGACTATGTGTCACTCGTGCCGGCATAGATGACTGCCCGGACTGTCCGAAAAGGCGCCCAGTTGAGCTTGTCGTTGGAGCCGGTCGAACCTCAGGCCGATATCGAGCCCGTGCCGCCGCCGAAGCGCCGACACGTGCTGCGGTGGGTGCTGCTTGCTGTCGTGGTCCTCGCGATCGGTCTCGCCTGTTTCGCTGTCTGGCTGGCGACCGGGCTCAAGAGTGCCGCCGCCGCGATAAAGGCGCCTGCCACCGCCGCGAGAGCAGACCTGACCACGATGAAGACCGCCTTGCAGAACGGCGACCAGGAGAGCGCGAAGACGTCGCTGGCATCGGCCCACGTGCACCTGCGCGCCGCCGAGCAGGCCTCGCATCGGCAACCCGTGAAGATCGCCGGTGGGCTGCCCGTCCTCTCCCAGCCGGTCAGTGACCTCAAGCACCTGCTTTCCGCGGCCACCGACCTCGTGAGCGCCGGCGACCGGGTGGTTGCCCTCTACGAGGACGTCAGCGGCAAGGACTCCAAACTCTTCAAGAACTCCGCATTCGACCTGGCCGCGCTTCACAACGCCGACAGTTCGGTGATGGAACTGATGAGCCTGCTCGACCGCGCGGAAGGCGATCTGAAGCAGGTCCGCGGCGGGCGTTTCGCGCCGGGCGCGCGGGAGGCCAGTGACTCGGCGCTGCTGCAGATCACCGGTCTGCGCAAGGACGCCAAGCCGTTGGTCGACATCCTCGGCGTACTCCCGGCGGCCTTGGGCGAGCAGACCAAGAAGTGCTATCTCGTGACGCTGCAGAACCAAGCGGAATTGCGCGCGGGCGGCGGGGCGCCGCTGAGCTTGACGGCCGCGTGTTTCGACAAGGGAGCGATGAACCTGCTGCCCACCAGGCAGACGCTCGAGACCGACAAGAACGCGGCCCTGCAATGGACGGCAGTCCCCGGCAACGAAGCGTGGCACGCTCCGGGAGTAGCCCTGCCCTTCGCCAGCGCCAACTTCGCCCCGGACTGGCCGACGAGCGGTGAAGAACTCCTGCGCGCGTACGAGGTGATGGAAAGCGGATCCCGGGCTGACGGTGTCATCGGCATGGACGTCACCGCTATGGCGGCCGTCCTCAAATCGACCGGTACGGCACTCCCCGCGGGCGGATACGGAGACGTCAGCGGCGACACGCTGGCCCAGACCCTGTTGATCGACTCCTACCGCAAGTACGACGTGTCGACTCGGCACACGAACAACGCCGAACTCATGAGCCGCATGGTCTCGCGACTGATCGGCGGCGGGGGCTTGGCGGGCAAGTTCCGCGCGCTCGCCTCGACCTCACCCGGTCACCACATGCAGATGTACTTCCGCGACAAGGCCCTGCAGGCGCTGGTGCAGCCCACGCCGATGGCCGGTCGCCTCGATCCAGGTAACGGCGACTTCCTGGGGGTCTACACGACGAACACGAACGCCAGCAAAGTCGACGTCTACCAGTCGAGAACGATCAAACAAGACGTGTCCTTCGCCGCGGACGGCTCGGCGCAAGTGACGCGCACGACGACGATTGTCAACAACAGCCCAGGCTATCGGCCCTCTGCCCTCTATCCGGTGGATCCCGGCCATGGCTACGCCACCACCTTCTCGAGGCCGATCCTCGCAACGTACGTCCCGCCTGGCGCCAGGGTTCGCGGATTCCTGGTAACCGGCTCGGTCAAAGCAACGATCTCTCCGCGCGAGTACGCGACCGACCGCAACATGCGAGTGCTCCGCGTGTGGGCCAACCTGCCACGCACCCACTCGCTGACGGCCACGCTCAAATACCTCGGCCGTCCGGCCGCGCAGCTGGACGGCTACCATCTGCGGATCGCCAGCCAGGCCACGCTGGCTCCCACGGAGGTCACGCTGTCGGTGGCGGTGCCGACCGGTTACGTAGCGACGCCGACCCCTGGATGGGTGCAGACCGCAAACCGGTGGACGACGACACTCTCCGTGATCGGTGACGTTGACATCTTTCTGCCGTTCACGCGAGGCTAGTCACGATGCGTGTCGGGGGAGTTGCGCCGATGTGTCCGGATGCGAGCTGTTGTAGCCGCCGATAGCCGCCGATGAATCAACCATCGGAAGCCCACGACCGATGAAAGGAACGCCGTACCCGATGACGACGATCGCGCGGCCAGATCAACATCTGTCAGCGCGCGCTACTACGACGTCCTCCTGGGACTGGCGCTACCGCAACAAGGTCGTCTGCACCGATTTTCTCCTCGTCGTCGTCGCGGTGCCGCTGGCGGTGCCGCTGCGCTTCCACACCGACATCCGGCATCAGTCCCCTCTGTTCTTACGACCTGCCCTCCTGCTTCCGCTCATCTGGAGCGTCTCCCTGGGCCTGAGCGGCGCCTACGAGCGCCGCTATCTCGGTCTCGGCCCCGAGGAGTTCAAACGGGTCGGCAACGCCGCTGTACGCGCGATCGCCGTCATCTCGTTCGTCTGCTTCGCGTACAAGGTCAATGTGTCGCGCGGCTACCTGGCCTACGCACTCGTGCTCGCGACGTCGTTCACGCTGGTCGGGCGCTATGTCACCCGCAAGATGCTGCACCGCAGGCGGATCCGCGGCGAGTCGTGCCACCGGGTGTTGGTCCTGGGCTCGAAGCAGAGTGTCACGTCGCTGGTCAACACCGTGCGCCGCGAGCCGGTAGCCGGGTATGCGATCGTGGGCGCCTGTCTGGACGTCGCGATGACGTCTCTGAAGGTTGCAGGCGAGTCGGTGCCGGTGCTCGGCGGTCTCGGCCAGGCCGCGGCCGCCGCGCAAGCCGTCGGTGCCTCGACCATCGCCGTGACGGCCGCTCCCGGATTCGGCGAGGACGACTTGCGCCGGTTGGCCTGGGAACTCGAGGGAACAGGCATCGAGCTCGTGGTCGCGCCCGCCCTGACCAACGTCGCGGGGCCGCGGGTGCACATCCGCCCCGTCGCCGGCCTGCCGCTCCTGCACCTGGAGGAGCCCGATCTCGAGGGTCGCGGCCAGTTGCTCAAGACCGCGCTCGACAGAGTCGTCGCGCTGGGCATTCTGGCGGTTCTCTCACCGTTGCTGTTCGTTTTGGCCGCGGCGATCAGGCTCTCCAGCGAGGGCCCGGCGCTCTTCCGGCAGGAACGTCTCGGCAAAAACGGCCGCGCCTTCACGATCTACAAGTTCCGCACCATGTACGTCGGTGCCGAGCGCGAATTCACCTCGATGATCGAAGCGAGCGATACGCCGCACGGCCTTTTCTTCAAAGTGGCCGAGGACCCGCGCATCACCCGGGTCGGCCGCTGGCTGCGCCGTTACTCGCTGGACGAGCTGCCGCAGCTGATCAATGTGCTGCGAGGGGACATGTCGCTCGTGGGCCCGCGGCCGCTGCCGATCGAGGTGGTGCAGCACGAGCCGGACGTCGTACGCCGCCTGCTGGTCCGGCCCGGGATCACCGGCCTGTGGCAGATCAGCGGTCGATCCGACCTGTCCGCGGAAGAGGCGCTGCGGATGGACCTGTACTACGTCGAGAACTGGTCACTCGCCTTCGACCTGATGATTCTGTGGAAAACTGCCTTCGTCGTAGTCCGCGGCAGCGGCGCGTACTAGAGCGCGCGACCCGTCCTGCTCGAGAGGCTCTGCTGTCATGTCAAAGATCGCCCTGATCACGGGCGTAACCGGCCAGGACGGCTCCTATCTCACGGAACTACTGCTGTCGAAGGGCTACGAGGTCCACGGCATCGTCAGGAGGGCCTCGACCTTCAACACCGACCGGCTGAACGGTGTCTACCAGGACCCGCACGAGGAGAATCGTCGCCTGTTCCTGCACTACGGCGACCTTGCCAACTCCGTGGGCCTGGTCAACCTGCTCCGTGAAGTCCAGCCGCACGAGGTCTACCACCTCGGCGCACAGAGCCACGTCAAGGTGTCGTTCGACCTGCCCGACTACACCGGCGACGTGACGGGCCTGGGCAGCGTTCGGCTGCTCGAGGCGATCCGGGCGGCCGACCTCAACTGCCGCTTCTACCAGGCCTCCTCGTCGGAGATGTTCGGGTCGACCCCGCCGCCGCAGAACGAACAGACGCCGTTCCACCCACGCAGCCCGTACGGCTGCGCCAAGGTCTACGGGTACTGGTGCACGGTCAACTACCGCGAGGCCTACGGACTGTTCGCCACCAACGGAATCCTCTTCAACCACGAGAGCCCGCGCCGCGGCGAGACGTTCGTCACTCGCAAGATCACTCGCGCGGTCGCGCGCATCAAGGCCGGCTTGCAGGACTACCTGTACCTGGGAAACCTCGATGCCAGGCGCGACTGGGGCTACGCACCCGAGTACGTCGAAGGCATGTGGCGGATGCTGCAACACGAGACGCCCGAGGACTTCGTCCTCGCGACCGGCGAGGCCCGATCCGTTCGCGACTTCTGCTCGCTGGCGTTCAGCCGGGTCGACCTGGACTGGGAGCAGTTCGTCAGGATTGACGAACGGTACGCGCGTCCGTCGGAGGTCGACGCCCTGATCGGCGATGCCTCGAAGGCGCAACGGCTGCTGGGCTGGCAGGCGCAGGTACGCAGCGACGAACTCGCCGGGATCATGGTCGACGCAGACGTCAAGCTGCTGGACGACGAGCGTGCCGGGCGCCTGGTCCGCGTCGACCCCTAGGCGGTTACCGGCGGGTCGTCCCGAGCGCCGCGAAGTCGTACATGTCGAACGCGGGGCAGGCGTAGACATTCGTCAGATTGCCCGGCGGGAAGAATTGGGCCTTGGCCCAGGCGCCAGGAAGGATCAACGCGTTATCCATCACGTCGCTCGCCACCTTGGCCCACGTCTTCGTTCGGCCGGTGGCATCGCGGGTGGCTTCGGCAGCTTCGATCTGCGCCTGGACTGCCGGCATCATCACTGCCAGGTTTGCAACTGAGCCGACCGGCCGGATGGCGTTGTTGTCGAAGAGCCGAGCGACGAATCCCGTCGACTCCGGCCAGTCGGCACTGCGCTCGGTGACAACCAGGCCGATCCCGTGCGCCTTCAGGTATTCCCGGCCCGTGGTTGGACCAGGGAACAACCCCGAGGCGGGTAGCGGACGCAGACTCACCGAGATCCCCACTCGCGCAAGCGAGGTTCGCAAGGATTCGGCGGCGGCCCTGTCGGTTGCCCGGTCGACGCGGAAACCGACGCCGGTGACGAAGCCAGTCGGCTGGCCGCACGCAGCCAGTGACTGCCGGCCTCGATCGACGTCGCCGGTGGGGTGATCGGCAACCTTGTAGGGGTCGGGTGGCGCGGATCCGGTGTAGCCGGGCGGCAACAGTGATGTGGCGATGTCGGCCTCGACGGATCCGCCGTAGGCCTGCTGATACGCGCCGCGATCCGCGGCGTAGAGGATCGCCTTGCGGCAATCGAGATTGTCCAAGGGCGCAATCTCGGGGTTGATGAACGCCAACAGGATCCTCGACTGGACCGCTGTTCTCACCTCGCGCACCAGTACCGGGTCCTTGAGGACGCGGCTGGCTGCGGTCGGCAGCAATCCGCTGCCGGTTGCTTCGACGTCGAGTTGGCCCGACAGCAGTCGCTGATCGATGATGTCACCGGCTAAATTGACCGCGACTTCGATCCGGTCGGGCAGGGGCTTGCGGCCGGATTGCGGGTCAGTCTTGCCGGCGTACGCAGAATTGCGGATCAGCGAGAAGCCGGCCTGCGTGGGCTTTCCTTCGAGCTTGTATGGACCAGAAGAGACGACGTGGTCGGCGTAGCTGGCGCCGGTGTCCTTCACGCGCGGCACAGGCATCGTTGCCGGGAGCTGGGCCACGTAGTCGAACGCGGCGAACGAGCGGACCAGCTTGAAGACGATGGTCCGGTCGTCAGGAGTCTCAATCGCCTTCAGGCCCAGCTTCGCCGGGTCAGCGTCCTGGTACGGACTCGTATAGCCCTGCAAATCGAGCAACTCGTTGAAGTAGCCGGGCCCGTCAGGGAACCTCGTCTTGTCGAGGGACCGCTCGACGGCGTACTTGACATCCTTCGACGTGATGGGCGACCCGTCCTCGAAGGTGACGCCCTCACGCAGCGTGTAAGTCCAGGTCTTCCGATCGTCGCTTGCCTTGCCGAGGTCCGTCGCAAGATCGGGCTCGAGCTGCACCGAGCCAGGTCCTGGCCGAACGACCACCAGCGTCCGACCGTAGTTGCGCAGGAGGTTCCGGGCGTAGGGCTCACTGGTGTTGGCCGGGTCGAGCGAGTCCCACGAGCCGGACTTACCGATCCGCAGCACACCGCCTTCAGCGTTCGACGGGTTCTGGATCGGCGAAACGGCCGGTGCTGGAGCCTGCCCCGCCACCTTCTTGGGAGCCGGTTGTCCCGGCACGGATGGCTCGTCAACCGTGATGACCGAACGGCGGCTCTCGCTGTCGACCGGTCGCAGATCGCTGCATGCGCTCGAAACAACGCAGAGCGCCATTGCAACCGCGGTCACATGCCGCTTCACGGGCGCCGCCGCAGTCGCAACTCGTCGGAGAGCACGCCCCACAGGAACACGGTGTTGCCGACCAGATAACGCTTCCAGAGCCGGCGGGGCTCGGTCGCGAGCCGGAACAGCCATTCCAACCCTGTTCGCTGCATCCATGCCGGTGCCATCGGTTTCGTCTCGGCGACGAAGTCGAACGCGGCACCGACCGCAACGAGAGGTACGCCGAGGGCGTCCCTCATGTCCGCGACGAAGCTGTCCTGCTTCGGCGTACCGAGGCCGACCCAGACGATGTCGGCCGCTGCATCGCGGACCCGCTCCCCCACGGCAGCCTGCTCCGCGGGCGTGAGCGGCCGGAACGGCGGCGCCTCGGCACCCACGATCTGCACTCCGGGCACGAGCCTGGGCAGCCGCTCCTTCATCAGGTCCAGCACTGCCTGGGTGGATCCGTAGAGGTAGTGCCGGGTGCGCCGGCCAACGCCCTCCCTGAGCACGTCGAGAAACAGGTCAGGCCCGTAGACCCGCCGGGTCATCGAGGGATGACCGCGGCGCCGACCAACCGCCGCCACCGGGAAGCCATCGGCAAAATTGAGGTCACCCGCATCGACGATCCGCCGGTAGTCGGCATCACGAAGCGCCAGCGAGAGCGTGTAGGCATTGCACAGATGCACTGCACTGGGGCGACCCACCCGGTCGAGTACGGCGGCAGCGGCCTGCGCTGGGCCGAGCGCGTGGATGCGAACCCCACAGCAGGTGAACGACTGCGGCGTGGAAACATCGTCGAGCGACTCGATGGGTGGCTCCTTGTCCGGTACGGGCAGCGTTCGAGCCTCCAGCCAAGGATCAGCGGGCGGTCGAGACCATGACGGGCATGGGCGAAACACGGATCAGGCTACCGGCCCGCGTCGCGACCTTCGAGCCGTCGAGCCGCGAGACCGACCGGTACCCGACGGGCACGGCGATGAGCAACGACCTCGTAGGGTGCCACGAGATCTCCATCCGATCCTTGCCGCGCAGGAGCAGGCAGGTGTACATGCCGGCCCGAACACCTGTCGCGGTGCGCGAGCATCGCAGCATCCGTGCCCCCACGAGCCAGGAATAGGTGACGCCGTACGCAAGTCCGGCCTCGCTCGGCGTCTGCCGATCCGCGGCGGTGAGGTACAGACCTCCGAACCCCCGGTCGTCCCAGGCGTACCAGTAGGTCCTTTCCACGTGTGCGTGGGCAGAGAGGATGTAGGTCCGCGCGACGTAGCCCATTGCTGTCTGTCCCGAGTACAGCTCGGACGTCTCGGGTGTCTCCGCGGTCCGCCCGTAACCGGACTCGGTATTCCAGATCGGCCGCGAGATGTTGAACTTCGCCATGATGAGCCGCACCCGCGAGACCGACCCGAGGATGCTCTCCGGTCGCTGGCGCGAAAGCACGTAGAGGTGAACCGCGATCACGTCGGAGTACCAGCCGCCGCCGAGACTCAGGTAGCGCTCCAGCCACAGCGGCGAATTCAGCGTACGAACCGCGATGCCCGGCGAGACGACGGTGTTGGTCGGGTCGACTCGCTTCAGCACCCGGTAGGCCTCACTCGCCATCTGCACCATGGTTCGCGGCGAGCCGCTGAAGAACCCTTTGACGTTGGGCTCGTTCCACAGCTCCCATTTGTGGATGCGGCCCTTGTACCTGATGGCGAGAGTCCGCACGTAGGCTCGCCAGCTGGCGAGGTCGGCGGGTTCCGCCGCCGCACCGGGCCCGTTGTAGCTCTCCTCCAGGGGTCGCTTCGAAGCCCACTGCGGAGTCTGCCCCAGCACCAGCAGCACCTCGCGGCGGCCGCTCATCGCGCGGTCGACCCGTGCGTCCAGTGTGCCGAACGCCCAGGTGCCAGGTGCCGGCTGAAGTTCCCGCCAGCTGGTACCCGTGTCGTGCAGGCGAATGGTGCTGAAGGGCACTCCGGGCCAATTGCTCGCCGGATCGTAGATGTGCATTCCGAACAGCTTGTTGGAGATCGGTGGAGGTAGGACGGCGCCTGCCGGCGCAGCCAGAGCGCCGATTGACGTGGCGAGGACGAGCGCAATCGTGAATACGCGCTGAGCGGCACGTACTCTGGACTTCATAGATCCTCTGCAGGTAAGCGATCGGTCATCAGACGCACGACAGTAGCCGGGCACCAAAGGGCGCTCGAATCGACGAATCCTACATCGACGCGTCAGCGCAGATGCTTGATCTCCTCGAAAGGAAAGCTCGTGGAACACGTGGACGTCGTCGTGGTCGGCGGTGGGATCGTCGGTCTCGCGACGGCGTACGCCGTGCTGCAGCGCCACCCGCAGGCCGCGGTCCTGGTCCTGGACAAGGAGGACCGCGTCGGTGTCCACCAGTCAGGCCACAACTCAGGGGTCATTCACTCCGGCATCTACTACCCACCGGGCTCGCACAAGGCCGGACTCGTCGCGCGCAGCCGGGCAGACCTCATCGACTTCTGCCGGCGACACGACATCGCTCTCGAGTTCCCTGGCAAGGTCATCGTTGCGAGCGAGCCGGACGAGCTGCCGCGGCTCGATGACCTGCACCGGCGCGGACTCGAGCACGGCCTGGCCGTACGCCGGCTTTCTGCGGCGGAGCTCGCCGAACACGAACCCCATGTCACCGGCGTCGGTGCCGTGTACGTGCCGGAGACGGGGATCACCGACTTCCCAGCCGTCTGCCGGGCCCTCGCCACAGAGATCACCGATCGCGGCGGCGAGATCCGGCTCGGCCGCCATGTCAGCTCTGTGCGGGAGACCGGCGACGCCGTGATAGTGGAGGCGGCGGCGGATGTCGTCTCGGCCGGCCGGCTCGTCGCCTGTGCCGGCCTGCACTCCGATGTCCTCGCCCCCGCCGCTCAGCACGCTGCCGACGCGGTCCGCATTGTCGCGTTCCGCGGCGAGTACTACGACCTGAGGCCGGCAGCGGCGCAGCTGGTGCGAGGCCTGGTCTACCCGGTTCCCGATCCGCGCTTTCCGTTCCTGGGTGTGCACCTCACCCGCGGCGTGCACGGAGGCGTCCACGCCGGCCCCAACGCGGTCATCGCGCTCTCGCGGGAGGGATACCGCTGGCGGGACGTGAGTGCGGCGCACCTCCGAGAGATCGTTACCGACCCGGGAGTGCGAAAGCTCGCCCGCAAGTACTGGCGGGTCGGCGCGGCGGAGATGTACCGGTCGGCCAGCAAGCGCGCTTTCGCGCGGGCGTTACAACGCCTCGTTCCCGAGATCTCCTCCCGGGACCTGATCCCTTCCGCCGCCGGAGTCCGGGCCCAGGCCCTGACCGCCGACGGGCGCCTCGTCGATGACTTCGCGTTCAGGGAAACAGCGCGCACCATCCACGTGATCAACGCGCCTTCCCCAGCCGCCACAGCGTCTCTGGGGCTCGGCTCCTTCATCGCGGATCGACTGTTGGCGACGAAGTCCTAGCGCGACTCCGACCTCGGGCTGCGGACGCGGCGGGCCTTCGAGGTCATAGCGGCGGCGTAGTCGGATTTCAGACCGCCGGCGATCCGCAGTGGGTCGTGCCAGCGCTCGACGAACTGCCGGCTGCGCTCACCCAACCGGCGACGCTCGTCCGAATTCATCGCAAGGAACCGGCGCAGCACCGCTGCGACCGACTCGGGCGTGGTCTGTAACTGCGGCAACTCCGAACGCATCTGGGGGTCGACGTAGCGCAGGTCCTCGGCCCGCAAGTAACAAGCCACCGGCTTGCCGAGCGCCATCAACTCCACGGCGAGTCCGCCGTACCAGCCGAGTAGAACCTGGTCCATGAGTAGATCGGCGCGTTCGTACAAACGTCGGGCATCGGCGTGCTGGAGCCCCTCGACCAGGACGAACTCGAAATCCGCACCTTCCCGTCGCAATTCGTCGACCGCGGCCATGATGAACTCGGTTCCCTTGACGCCCCGATGCGTTGGCGCGTGGAGGATCACCGGGCGCTCATTGTTGGTCGTCGTCGGGTGCCACTCCCTCGGATCGACGCTTCCGTACGGCTGGAAGCGCGCCCGCGTCGGCAGCACGTGGAGCAAGTCGGGATTCAGCGCGTAGATCAGGTCGGCGTATCGGTCGAAGTGCCGGATCGCCCGCCGCTTCCAGGCGTCTGTCTGCGCCGTGTAGTAGCCCGAAGGCACGTGGTTCGCCGCGTTGATGGCGAAGTGGCTGGACGAGAAGTCCCCTTGACGTGCGTCGTCACCCTGGTAGGTGACCGCGATGACCTTCCCAGCTGCGCGGAGGATGGGCAGGTCCTTCTGCCAGAGCGCCCGCTCGATCGCGGCACGTGACTTGTCCGCCAAACCCGGGTGGCGAACCTCTGCCGGCCGGCGTACCGGCATGAGAGTCTCGCCGAAGTTGAAGTGCACGACGTCGAAGTCCCTAAGCGCCCGGCGAAGCAGCCCGAACCGGGACCCGAGCTTGCGGAGAGCAGACGCGTTCTTGGCGGTGAGCACCTCGTCGACGCCGTATCCCATGCTGGAGGGAAGAGCGGAGATCGACACGCTGTGCAGGCCGATGGTCCGCTCTGCCCGCGCGATCGCGGCGGGGTTGCCCGCAACGTTGTTCGGGCAGTGCAGGACCCGCAGGGGGTGGCCTTCCACATCCCTACTGCGGCTGCTTGTCAACTCGAAGACGTAGCGGGAGCGTGCCTGCGTCGTCCTTCGCCGAGGAACGTCCGACACCACTCCTCCACCGCGAGCAAAGACCAGACCAGCAGGCGGCGGTTGTGCCGACCGTCGAGATGTTCTTCGATCAGGCCCGTGACCGACGAGCGGTCCAAGTAGTTGTAGATGGCCGGGTCGCCCTGCAGCAGGCTGCGGCGTACGTACTCGATGCTTTCGCCGCGGAACCAGCTCGCATCCGGCGCCGAGAATCCCTGCTTGGGCCGGTCGATGACCTGCTCCGGTACGTACCGCGACATCGCCTGCCGAAGCAGCAGCTTGCCGTCCTTGGTCTTCTCGTAGAACCTCGAGGTCTTGTGGCCGGGCTCGTTCTCGTCCAGGCGGACCACCTCCGCCAGATTCCCGAGCTTGTGGCTGACGGGGAGGCGCTGGGCGAAGTCGACGAGATCGTTGTCGAGGAACGGCACCCGGGATTCGAGCGAATGCGCCATCGACAGCTTGTCCTCGACAACGAGCAAACCGTGCATGAAGGTCTTCGCCTCGAAGTACAACGAGTGGTTGACGTAGTCCTCCGGCCGCGACAGTTCGCCATTGTGATGGCTGAAGACGTTGCGCATGATGTCCCGCGTCCAGACGCCTTTCACCGAATCCCAGACCGGGCTGAACACCTGCTGCAGGGCGCTGTTGGGGATGAGTCGCTGCCAGAAGAGGTAGTACTTGTCGACGTAGTGCTCGAAGTCGTCGTTGGTGACCGCACGGTAGTAGCGCCACGGGTAGCCGCCGAACATCTCGTCCCCGCCTGCGCCCGACAAGACCACCTTGCCGAACTTGCTGGCCAGCTTGGCCGCGTAGTAGTTGGGATAGCTCTGCCCGACGCGCGGCTCTTCAAGATGCCACGTGAGGTCCGGCATCGCGCGTTCCATGTCGCCGGCCTTGAGGACCATCTCGTAGTGCTCGGTCCCTGCCAGGTACGACATCTGCTCCGCACCACGCCGTTCGTCGAACGCGAGCTCGAGGCCGGAGGCGGAGCTCATGTCGAAGCCGACAGTGAACGTCCGCATGTCCGGCAGCTGGCTGGCCGCGACGTGCGTGATGGAACCCGAGTCCATCCCGCCACTGAGATAGGAGCCGACCGGGACGTCACTGACGAGCTGCCGGGTGACCGCCTGCCGGAACAGCCGGTCTAGTTCTTCCAGGTACTCCTTGTGGTCGCCGGCCTTTTCCGGCTCCTTGAAGTCGAAGTCCCAGTACCGCCGCTGCGTTGTGGTCGGGCGGCCGCCACGGTCCAACTGCACCTTGAGCCACGTTCCCGCAGGCAGCAGACGCACACCGTCGAAAAGCGTGCGGTCGGTGAAGAAGTTCTGGAAGGTGAAGTACTCGAGGAGGGCCTCGAGGTCCATCTGCGCGACCATTTCAGGTTGCGTGAGAAGCGCCTTGACCTCGGAGCCGAATATCAGGGCCTTGTCCCGCTCCGCGTAGTACAGCGGTTTGATGCCGTAGCGGTCCCGCGCGAGCAAGAGCTCCCTCCGGTCGCGGTCCCAGAGCGCCAGGGCGAACATCCCGTTGAAGCGCAGGAACGCGTCGGTTCCCCATTCGACCAGGGCGTTCAGCACGACCTCTGCGTCGCAGCGCGATTGAAAGCGGTGGCCGAGCGCCTGCAGCTGGGCGCGTAACTCCTGGAAGTTGTAGACCTCGCCGTTGTAGGTCAGCGCATAGCGCCCGTCGGCAGTCACCATTGGCTGGTGGCCGGCTGGGCTGAGGTCGATGATCGCCAACCGCCGATGCGCGAAGCCGAGAGGGCCGTCGACATAGAAGCCCTCGCCATCAGGCCCGCGGTGAACCAGCGAGTCGGCCATCCGCTTCAGCAGCACATGCGAGGCAGCCTCGTTGTCGTGGTAGTTGAGCCGGCCGGCTATCCCACACATGCGCAACCCTTGATGACGTCCGCTAGATCGCCCACTCGCACTGGCTGGATCCTCTCATCGCGCATCTGCCGCAGCACCGGCCTCGGGGCGGCCCGGCAAAGTGTGAGCATCACGACGATATGGCATCGCGGCTCGCAGGCTCGCCTGCGGGTTCTTCCGCTGCGCTGATCAGTTGGCGCACTCCGGCGTCGAAACGAACGGCCGGGGCGACCAGCAACGACCGCATGAGCTCAAGGTCGGGTACGAGGTTTTGCACCTTTCCGTCCACCCGCTCGAACACCGGCGATCGGCCCACTGCGGCGCCGATGATCTCGCATGCCGTCCGGAGCGAGAGCACCTCCGGGCCGCCGATGTTGACAACACGGCTGTCAGCGAGCTTCAGCGCGGCGAGCACGGCGTAGGCGGCGTCGCTGACAAAAGTCGGTGTGAACAGGAAGCCGTCTTCGCCGGTGAGCTTGACCGTGCTGCCTGCGCGAATTGACTGCACCAGCTTGGGAATCAGCATGCTCGAGTCCTGGCCTCGGCCGTACAGGTAGAACGGCCGAATCGTCACCACCGAAAAGATGGACGCGTAGCCGGCGGCGATCAGCTCGGCAGCCATCTTGCTCGCGGCATAGAAGCCGGCGACGCCGCCGAGAGTGACCTGGTCGGTTTCGCGCAGCCGACCGGCTGAGGGCGAATACACGCTCCCCGTTGACGCCAGCACGAAATGCCGTGCCTGCGCCCCGACTGCCCACTGCAGCAGCAGGGCCGCAGCCGCGACGTTGACGGCAAATACATCCGGGGCGCCTTCGGGAAACTCGCGAAATCTCGGGGACTGAGCAAGGTGGACGACGTGGTCTATCCGGCGAGGTAGGTCTGCGACGAAGTCGGGCGTCGACAAGTCGGCGCGATGCCAGCAGACGGACGCCGGCAGGCCGGCCGGGCGGGGTCGGCGCGATACCGCGTGCACCGCCAGGGAGTCCGCGGCCGACGCGCAAATCACCTGACCGGTCATTCCACCGGCACCTGTGAGCAGGAGCTGTTCGCGGTCCAGCCGGGCTCCCGCGCAGTCCGTGTTCATCGGCTCACCGCCGGTGAGATGCCGAGCCGGGCGTTGATGTCGGCGAACGTGCGTCCGATGGCCTCGGTCGAGTGGTGACGGCGTACGAAATCCGGTCCGCGCCGTTGCGCCTCTCGCAGGCAGGCGCGATCGGTTGCGAGGCTGCGCAGTGCTTCCTTCACAGTCCCTGGGGAGCAGCGCACGATCGGGATCTCGCCGGGCTGAACCAGTCCCGCGTTCTCGTAGAGCTGCACGAGGTCGTCACGCAGGTAGCAGAGGACCGCCTTGCCCATCGCCATCGCCTCAAGCGCAAACATCGCGTACCAGCCGATGACCAGCTGGTCCGCCACGACGTCGACGGATTCCATCAGCCGGCGGATCTGCGCGTTCGGCACGGTTTCGACGATCGTCAGTTCGATCGGCACGCCCTCGGCCGCGAGCTCCTCGACCGCCCGGATGAAGTGCTGGCTGCCCTTGATGCTGCGGTGGTTCGGGGCGTGCAGCACCCTGAGGACGTCATCGGATTCCGGCACCGGAGCCGGCTCGGTCAGCGACGTCCACGCGTCGACATCGATCGAGAAGTGGGCAAGCATCAGTGTGTCCCAGTGATACATGTAGTCGACCCAGTCGCACCCGCTGATGACGTGGTCAGCGTGCCTGGTCCACCGGCGAACCTGCCGATGGGTCTTAGCCTGCCGGAACCGGTGCGCAGGGTAGTCCTGGCTCGTAGCGTGCTTGAACAGCAGGTTCGGCGACAGGGACATGTCCTGTACGTCGCCGCCGTACGGCATCACGACGACTTTCACCCGCGCCATCTTGAGCAGCCACGGCTCGAGGGGTGCCAGGAAGCGGGTCCCGAGACTCAGTGGGCCGCCGTTGAAGTAGATATAGATGCAGCGGTACCTGCGCACGACGCGGTTGAACAGGTAGCAGGCGACGAACAGCCGCCGGGCGAATGTGAACCGTGCCAGCCAACGGAAATGCTGGTCGCCACGGACGTCGAAATCGTCGGTGATGAACCAGACCTCGGAGACGAATGTCTCGGCGGTGAAGCCGGCGAAGGTCAGTGCCTTCTTGTGGTAGACGTTGTTGATCAGCGGTTCCGGTCCCAGCCCGACGTCGATCCGCTTCCGGCTGAACCGACCAGCCAGTGCGCAGAGAAGGACGACCGGCATCATGATCAACTCGAGCAGCATCGACAGAGCTCTGCGGGCGGCAGTAACGAGCGACCGGATCGTCCTCACTGCGTCACACCGGGCTGCCGGCGGCGCAGCGACGTGAGGAACGCACGTGTCGACGTGAGCGCGTCGGCGTCGACTCCGCCGAGAACGAATGCCACCAGCGGGTACCCGACAATCAAGGCGCTCTTGAAAACGATTTCGAGCCACAACGGGTGCAGGAACACCAGGTTGGCGGGCACCATGCACAGTGCACCGGCGATCAGGATGCGCGCAATCCGGTCCCAGTTGAAGTCGACCGGGTCGAGCCGTTGCGCCCGCCAGGAATACAGCACCGTGAGGACTACATACGTGAGCAGGGTCGCAATCGCGGCCCCCACCATGCCGAGCGGCGGGATGAGGGCGAAGTTCAGCGCGATGTTCGCTGCGGCGGCGTACGCCGTGTAGCGCACGAAATAGTGCGTCTTGCGCGCGATGCTGATGCCGCCGATGACGACGGAGTTCATACCGATAACGATGATCCCGACGCTCAGCAAACCGATCACCTTGTAGGCATCGCGGAAATCCGATGAGGTGAAGACCTGGATGAAAGCGCGGGACGACGCCGTGACGGCGATCGCC
Source organism: Actinomycetota bacterium (assembly GCA_040005895.1). Classification (GTDB taxonomy): domain Bacteria; phylum Actinomycetota; class Actinomycetes; order BP-191; family BP-191; genus JBDTYE01. The sequence goes on from JBDTYE010000038.1 coordinate 16,061, forward strand.
CCCCAGGTCAACAACAGCATGAGCACCGAGAGGGCCTTCGCTCTCACGCGGCGTTCTTCCTCGGCATCGCGGCTGTGCAGATCGAGAAAGAACGGGGCCCACGCGGCTCCGAAGGCGTAGACGGCAAGCATCAGCAGGTTCGCGTACTTGGCTCCCAGGCTGTAGATGCCGAGTTCAGACGTCGAGAAATAGGCAAGCAGGAAGAACCGGTCAGCGAGCTGAATGGCCCATGTCGCCGCCGCGACAGGAATGAACGGCAAGCCGTAAGCGAGCATCGTGCGCAGGACCGGACGGGAGAATCCGGTGCCTACCGACTTCGCTATCAGCGGGTAGCCGACAAGCAGCCCGGTGCCCATACCGATCAGGGTTCCGGCGACGACGCCCTTGACGCCCGAGTCGACAACGAGGATCAGGAAGAGCGTCGCTGCAGTGTTCATGACACCCGCGAACAGAGCCAGGGCGACGTACTGGGCCGGTCGATGCCGCAGCCGCAGTACTTCCTGGGTGAAGTTCAGCAGGGTGGCCAACGGAACTGTCGCGCCGGTCAGGACAAAAACGATCGCGTAGCTGCGGCTGCCGAGCAGCGCTTGCGACAAGACGCCGCTGAAGGCGATGAGGAGAGCACCGAGGAACGCGCCGGACGCCGACATCGCCCAGACCGTCGTACCGAGAACGAGTCTTCGCTCGTCGACCTGCTCGTCGGAGTAGTCGAAGTAGCTGCGCTGGCTGGCCGATTCGAGGCCGAGCGGTGCGACCAGCATCACGACGGAGAACACCGTGGTTGCGGTTTCGATCACGCCGTACTGCGAGTTGGTGAAGACGTGCGTGAGCACGGGCAGAGTGAAAAACGCCAGCAGCTGCAAGGCGATCCGGCCGGAGCCGTAGATGGCAACGTCCCCGCTGAGGCGCTTGGCGTGGCCGCCGGACGCGCCAGGGCCAGTTCGCTTCTTCGACAGCGGCTCTGTCGGGACGCTCTGGTCGGCGGTCAGCCGCGCACCAGGGCAGCCCGGCGGCTGGCCACCGCCTCGACGTGTTTGGCCCGCCATTCGATCAGCGACCTGAGGCCCTCTCGCAGCGGCACCGTCGCCTGGAATCCGATCTCGTCGCGCGCCTTGACCGGGCTACCGATCCGGTTCTTGACGAAGGTCAAGCCGGCCGGCTCGTAGCGGATCTCCGAGCCCCCCGCCAGCTCGACGACGAGCTCCGTCAGCTCCTTGATCGACGTGCGAATGCCAGTACCGACGTTGTAGTACTCGTCGACCGTGTCAGCCTTCATGGCCTGCACGTTGGCAAGCGCACAGTCCTCGACGTGTACGAAGTCATAGGCCTGGCTGCCGTCGCCGTAGATGCTCACCGGCTCGCCGCGGTCGATTGCGTCGAGCATCTTCATGATCACCGCGATGTAGGCGCCCCGGTAGTCCTGGCGCGGACCGTAGACGTTCATGTAGCGCAGGCCGACATAGGGCAGCCCGTACCGGTGATGCAACGATCGCGCCATTGCCTCCCCGGCGATCTTGGTGGCGCCGTAGAAATTGGTGTTGTTGTGCGGGTGGTCCTCGGTCATCGGCTCTTCGACGGCGTCGCCGTACACCGACGCGGAGGAGCTGTAGACCAGCCGCTTGACGTCGTTCTTCATGCAGGCCTCGAGCACGTTGAACGTCCCGCGGATGTTGACGTCGAAGGCCGTACGCGGGAACTCGTGGCACTGCAGCAGCCACAATGCCGCGAAGTGGAAGACACCGTCAGCGCCCTGGAGGGCGGCGTCAAGGATGTCGGTCTGGGTGATGTCGCCACCGGCCGCGAAGATCTTGACACGGTCGTCGAGCAAGGCAGTCGCGAGATTTTCCTCCGTGCCGCGGACGAAGTTGTCGAAGACGATGATCTCCGCGACGTCTTCGCGGCACAGCGCGTCCACCGTGTGCGAGCCGATCAGACCGGCGCCGCCGATGACGACGAGCTTCTTACCCGTGATGTCCATGTGGTCCCTGTGTGGTCGAGGTTCATCCGGCCGATCAGCTCACGACATCCGCACCAGTGGGCGCGGCGCTGCCCGACGGCCGACCAGCCATGGATCAATCTGCGCTGTGAAGTGGCCGCCCCGGCAGGGTGAAAGCGGAGCCTGTCCGACCGCACGAAACGTTAGTCTGCCATCGATTGGGACTCCGGCGAAACCCAGGTGCGCGGTTAGGGTGGGTTCCTATGTGCGGCATCGCGGGTTGTGTCACTGAACGGCCCGGGGAAGTGCGCTCGTCGTGGCTCACCGACATGGCGGCGTCGATCTCCCACCGCGGGCCGGACGACCACGGCTTTTTGCAATGGTCGGGGAATGGGAAGCCGGTGGTCGGGCGGGCTGTCTCGCCTGAACCGGCCCAGGTTGGGCTCGCGCACCTGCGGCTGGCGATCCTTGACCTTACGGAGGCCGGCTGGCAGCCGATGCGCAGCCGGGACGACCGCTTCCACCTCGTCTACAACGGCGAGATCTACAACTACCTCGAGTTGCGCGACGAACTGCAACGGGCCGGGCACACATTCCATTCGTCCGGCGACTCCGAAGTGCTGCTGACCGCCTTCAAACATTGGGGTCTGGACGCGCTGCCCAAGCTGGTGGGCATGTTTGCTTTCGCAGCTCTCGACACCGAGCGGCGTACCGTCACGATCGCCCGTGACCCGTTCGGCATCAAGCCCCTGTACTACTCGTCGCAGGGCGGGATGTTTGCGTTCGCTTCCGAGATCAAGGCGCTGCTCCAGCTGCCATCCGTGAGCCGCTCGGCCAACATCCGCCAGGTGTACCGCTACCTCAAATCCGGGGCGCTCGGCGGCACCGACGCCACGTTCTTCGCCGGCATCCGGCAGCTGGCGCCTGGGCACTACGCCACCATCTCCATCGACCGGCCCGACAGGGTGGAGCCTGCGCGGTTCTGGTCTCCGCCGACTGAGCGCGACCGCACGCCGACGTTCGAAGCAGCGGCTGAGGAGCTGCGAGCGCTGTTCGTCGAGAGCATCCGGCTGCACCTGCGCAGTGACGTTCCCATCGGTACAGCGCTCTCCGGCGGGATCGATTCCTCAGCGATAGTCGCCGCAATTCGTGCGGTCGGCGGCGCCGACGTCGACATCCGCACCTTCAGCTTCATCGCGGACGACCCGCGGCTGAGCGAGGAATCTTGGATGGACCTGCAGGCAGGCGCGGCAGGCGCCGCAGCGACGAAGGTCAAGCCTCCCGCCAGTGACCTCGTCCGCGACGTGGACCGGCTCGTCGGCGTACAGGACGAACCGTTCGCCAGCACGAGCATCTACGCGCAGTTCCGGGTCTTCGAGCTCGCGGCGGCATCCGGCGTGAAGGTGATGCTCGACGGTCAGGGCGCGGACGAGATGTTTGCGGGCTACCCGCCCTACGTGCCGGCCCGGATCAGCTCGCTGCTGCGCGCCGGGCGGCCCGCAGCCGCCGTGCAACTGTCCCGACATGCCACCGGCCACGGAGCCGACGGACCGGCCCGGCAGCTCGGCAAGGCCGTCGCGGGCCTGCTGCACCCGGCCCTGCGCAACACCGCCGCCCGCAGGTTCGGCGTCGACAACGGGGCGGGTCGCTGGATCAACACGCAATGGTTCGCCGACCGGGGGTTGCAGCCGGAGCAGCGGCCCGCGAACCGGACGCTGTCAGTAGCGCTGCTGCGGGAGCTGCAGGTC
>JBDTYE010000039.1:0-19460 GCA_040005895.1 Actinomycetota bacterium
TCTCCAGCTCCGCGACCGTACGCCGCATCTCGGCCTCGCTGTAGGTGTAGGTCGGCTCCTTGCGCCCGACCACCTCAATGCGGTGCAGCGGCGGGACTGCCGCATAAATGCGGCCGTCGTCGAGCAGCGGCCGCAGGTAGCGGTGGACCAGAGTCAGCAACAGGCAGCGGATGTGCGAGCCGTCGACGTCAGCGTCGGCCATGAAGATGATCTTGCCGTAGCGCACCTGCTCGAGATCGAAGGTGCGTCCCGATCCGGCGCCGATCACCTGGATGATCGAGGCGCATTCGGCGTTCTTGAGCATGTCGGCGAGGGACGCCTTCTGGACGTTGAGGATCTTGCCGCGGATGGGGAGCAGCGCCTGATATTCCGAATCGCGGGCCAGCTTCGCGGTGCCGAGAGCCGAGTCGCCTTCGACGATGAAGAGCTCGGTGCGCTCCACGTCGTCGCTGCGGCAGTCGGCCAGCTTGGCCGGCAGTGCCGAACTCTCGAGCGCGTTCTTGCGCCGCTGCAGATCCTTGTGTGCGCGCGCCGCCATCCGGGTCTTTGCCGCGCCGTGGATCTTGTCGAGGAGGGCCCGGGCGGCAAGGCGGGCCGCCTTCGGAGCCTTCGGGTCGGTGAGGTAGGCGGTGAACTCGCGGTAGACGACGTCGCCCACGATCTTGGCGGCCGCCGACGTACCGAGGATCTCTTTCGTCTGGCCTTCGAACTGCGGCTCGGCTAGTCGCACCGTGACGACGGCGGTCAGCCCTTCGAGAACGTCCTCCTTGACGACGGAGTCGTCGGCAACCTTGAGGATCCGGGCGGCGCGCAGCGCGTCGTTGGCGGCCTTGACCATTGCCCGCTCGAAGCCGGCCATGTGGGTGCCGCCCTTGGGCGTCGCGATGATGTTGACGAACGACTGGACGCTCGTGTCGTAGCCGCTCCCCCAGCGCAGCGCGATGTCGACGCCCAGATCGCGGGTGACCTCCTGCAGCGCCATGCCGCCGCGCGGATCGAGCACCGGAACGGTCTCGGCGAAGGTGCCGTTGCCCTGCCAGTGCAGCGTCTCGGTGACAGGCGCGTCGATCGAGAGATGGTCGACGAAGTCGACGATGCCGCCGGCGTAGGAGAAGACCTGCTCGTCAGTCTCGCCGCCCTCGACCTGCGGGCGTTCGTCGCGGACGCAGATCGTCAGGCCGGGCACCAGGAAAGCGGTCTGACGGGCCCGGTCGTACAGCGCGTCGACGTCGACGTCCGCCTCGGCGAGGAAGATGTGCCGGTCGGCCCAGTAGCGCACCCGCGTGCCGGTTGCCTTCCGGGCGACCTTGCCGGTGACCCGCAGGCCCGACGCAGGCTCGAAGTGGTCGTCAGCACCGGGACCGACGAATACGCCGGGTTCGCCGCGGCGAAAGCTCATCGCGTGCGTCTGGCCGCCTCGATCGACCTCGATGTCGAGTCGCGCGGACAGCGCGTTGACGACGGAGGCACCCACGCCGTGCAACCCGCCGGACGCCGTGTAGGAGCCCCCGCCGAACTTCCCGCCGGCGTGCAGCCTGGTCAGCACGACCTCGACACCGGTCAGCCCGGTCTTGGGTTCGAGGTCGACGGGGATGCCGCGGCCGTCGTCGCGCACCTCCACTGATCCGTCGCCGTGAAGCAGTACGTCGATCTGCCGGCAATGGCCGCCGAGCGCCTCGTCGACGGCGTTGTCGACGATCTCCCACAGGCAGTGCTGCAGGCCGCGGCTGTCGGTCGATCCGATGTACATGCCAGGCCGCTTGCGGACCGCCTCGAGTCCCTCGAGCACCGAGAGGTGCTTGGCGTTGTAGTCGTTGTTCTTGGCCGAGGTGGCGGCGGTCACAGAGTCGTTCTCCTGACGGTGACGGGCGCGGCGTACGCCCAGGACGAGAGTAGCCGCCGCCTCCGACGTCTCAGCGTTGCCGCTCCGGGCCGCCCGAATACCGCCTGCCGAGGAAGTCCGCTTCGGCCGGCACACCGGGCAGCAGCTCCCCTCGGGAGTGCCGGATGGTGACGCTCATCCGCGCGCCCGGCGCCCTGGCGACCTTCGGGACCGTGTGCTCCCAGTCGTGCTGGCAGGCCCCGCCCATGACGACGAGGTCGCCGTGGCCGGGCAGCAGGGTGTGCACCACCTTCGTCGTGCCCTTCGGCCGCAATTGGAACTTGCGGCGGGCGCCGAGCGAGACCGTCGTCACCAGCGGGTTCCGGTGCACCTTCGCGTTGCGGTCACCGTGCCACGCGACGCTGTCGGAGCCGTCGCGGTAGAGATTGACCCAGACCCGGTCGAGGCCGAGGGCGTAGCGCCGCGACAGCAGGTCGGTGATCTGCACCAGCGCGTCGGGGGTCGACTCGTCGGCGATATCCGTGGAGAACCCGGCAGTCAGCCGCGGCTCCATCACCAGGCGGTCGTACATATACACCTGGCGCTGGCCCCAGTTGGCGGTCGCGAGCAGTTCGGCGAACAGCTCGTCCGAGCCGGACAGCCAACCCGGGCAGTAGTCGATCCAGGAGGTCTCGTCGAGCTGCAGACGCTCCAGCGCAGCGAACGACACGTCGATCCGCGGCGGGCCGCCGTCGAACAACGACTGTTGCCACGCCAGGTCAGCGCACATGCCCCGATGCTATTCCGGGCCTCCGACACGAGCTGCCCCGTCACCTACTGCCTGGAGAGGAGCGATGTCGAAGCGCGGCGTGCTACTCGCTGACCACGGTCTGGAACGAAGCCGACATCGTCGCCATGTCGATCATCTGCATGAACAACCCCGCGACCTCCATGCCATGATCGGCTGGCGGAGCAGTGGCGAGTTCCATGCTGGAGTAGCGCAGCACCAAGACCCACTCACCGTCGTCGGTGACGCAGACTTCCCGGCGCTCCAGCCCCGGAAGCTTCGGCGCGACCTCGCGCTGAAAGCGCTCATTCATGGCGATCACGTCGCCCTGGGCCACCTCGGGCTTTGCGTGGAAGCGGACGATTTGGATAGCTGCTGGCATGTCTTGGTCTCCTTCGTAGGTCCTTCAGATCTGAAGAGTATTCTTTATCCTTCAAATTGCAAGGACCCACGACTAGGCTTGGCCTGTGGCAAACGATGCTCGATGGCTCGATGACCAGGAGATGGCCGCCTGGCATCCGTTCGTTGTGGCTGGCATGCACCTGTTCGCCGCCCTCGACCGGGACCTTCGTGAGGCACTGGATCTGACCTTGCTGGACCACGGGATCCTCCTCATGCTCCGCAATGCACCGGACGGGCTGACGATGGGCCATCTCGCTCAGCAGTTCGGCACCGAAGCGAGCGTCATCACCTACCGCATCGAGCGAATGGAGGGTCGGGGTCTCGCGACCCGACACCGAAACCGGGGCGACCGTCGTCTCGTTGCCGCCACGATCACGCCGGCAGGCGAGTCCATCTGCGAAGCCGCGGGTCCCGTGCATGTCGAGTCCGTCCGCCGACACGTCATGGACCACGTTCCAAGGTCGGCTCTCCCCGTCATCGCCGAGGTTTTCGGTGCGATCTACGTGGCCCAGCATGAGACGTAGCCGCGGACAGTTTCGGCGCGCGGTGGCTACTTCCGGTACGACGCGATGGTCGCCTCGAGCACGTCGTCCCACGGCGTCGGCTTCAGGCCGAACGTCTCCTGCGCCTGCGTGGAGTCGAGGATGAACGGACGCTGGATCTGGTAGGCGACCTCCGGCAGTTCGCGGATCACCGGCATGAACAGGCTGAGCAGCTTCAGCATCGCTGCCGGCATTTCCGTCACCTTGACCGGCTCGACCTTGGCAACCCTTGCGAGATCCCCGATGGCTTCGCGCTGGGTGCGCGGCTGGTTGCTCGGGACGTGCCAGGCCCGGCCCCAAGCCCGCTCGTCGCTGCCGATCTCGACGAGCAGGCGCGCGACGTCCACCGTGAAGCTCCATGTGTGCAGCGTGTCGGCGCTCTTGAGAACCTGCACGTTCTTGCCGGCGAGCAGTTTCGGGATGACCCGGTCACCGAGGTGGCTCTGCGAGCCTGGCCCGATGAAGTCGGCGCTGCGCACCTCGGTGGCGCGGACGCGGCCGGCATCGTGCGCGGCCTTCGCGTCCAGCCACATGCGCTTGCGCAACCGGCCCTTTTCCGAGTTCGCGTTCAGCGCGGTGTTCTCGGTCATGGGTGCGTCCACGGCGCCGTACGCATAAAGGTTGCTGACGGTCGCGAGAACAGCCCCCGAGCGTTCGGCCGCGGCCAGCATTGCCTGTGCCATCGGCGGCCAGTCCTTCAGCCACCGTTGGTACGCCGGGTTCAGGCAGTTGTAGAGCACCGTCGAACCGGTCGCAATCTCACTGAGAGCAGCGCCGTCCGTGACGTCGAGGGCAACGCGGCGGACGCCCTGCAAGTCCGGTCCCACGCCGGAGCGGCTCACTAACGTGACCTGCTCGCTGCGGTCGGCAAGCAGCCGGGCGGTCGCCCTCCCGATGGTTCCTGCGCCGACTACGAGGTGCTTGGCCATTGTGTGTCTCCAGATGCGTGGGCGAATGAATAGCGAGAACAGTGTTCTCGGTCTCTGAAGAGTGACGCGTGGACGGTGACCTTGTCAAGAATGGTGTTCTCGCTTGTTGCCACTGTTCACGCTTTAGGACACCATGTCCGTATGCCTGCCATCTCCAAGTCCCTGACGGCCCGTCAACGCGCACATGCGGAGATCACCAGTGAGATCAAGGCGATCGCGCGGCGCCAGCTCGGCGAGGTAGGACCGGCAGCACTTTCGCTGCGCGCAGTGGCCAGGGAACTCGGCCTGGCCTCCGCGTCCGGTCTCTACCGCTACTTCGACGGCCGCGACGCGCTCTTCACTGCGCTGATCATCGACGCCTACAGCGCACTCGGCGACCAGGCTGAGCAGGCCTACGCCAAGTCGCGCACCAAGGATGTCTTCCTGCGCTGGATCGGGATTGCCCACGCCGTGCACGACTGGGGCATGGCCAACCCGCACGAGTACGCGCTGATCTTCGGCACGCCGATCCCGGGGTACGCTGCCCCGCCGGACACCATCGGCCCCGCCACCAAGATCCCGCTGCTCGTAGGCCAGCTCTTCCGTGATGTGGCTGCGGATTCCAGTCGTCTCGGCGAGTACGCCGTGGTGCCCCGCCGGGTGCACAAAGCCTTGCAGCCCTTGCTCGACACACTGGCGCCCGGGGTTCCTGACGAGCTGCTCATCCGCTCGCTGATGGCATGGACCTACCTGCTGGGTGCGGTGAGCTTCGATGTCTTCGGCCACCGCGACTTCCTGGGTCAGGACGATGTGTTCTTCGATGCGGAGATCCGTCGGCTCGGCACGATGCTCGGCCTGGCTCCGCCAGGTAGGCCGGTACCCTCCACCTCATGACCGATCGGCCCGAGCCCGGCAGCGGTGTGGAATCCGAGATTCGCGATGCGGACTGGTACGGCGACGACTTGTCCGGCGTAGAGCACTCGCAGGTCGCGTTCACGGACGTCGACCTGACGGAAAGCACCGCTCACAGAGCGGTTTTCACCGATTGCACGTTCCGCAACTGCCGGTTCAACGCGGCGGCGTTCAGCGAGTCCGCCTTCGTGAATTGCACGTTCAACGGCTGCAATTTCTTCGATGCGTCTTTCACCGGGTGCAAGCTCGTCGGCAGTGTCTTCTCCAAGTGCTCGTTCGATCTGCTGAAGGTGGAACGCGGCGACTGGTCGTTCGTCGCATTGGCCCGGGCAGATCTGCGGCGGGCGCGCTTCCTGCAAGCGCGGATGCGCGAGGCCGACCTCACCGGCGCTTCGTGCCAGGAGGCCTACTTCGTCGGCGTAGATCTCTCCGGCGCGTCGCTGCAGGGTGCCGACCTGTCCGGCTGCGACCTGCGCGGATCCGACCTCACGTCGCTCGACCCGACTGAAACGCTGGTGCGCGGCGCGATCGTCGATGCCGCGCAAACCGTCGTGATCGCGCTGAACCTTGGTCTCGAGGTACGCGCAGCCGAGGCCTGACCTAGCTCCGCGGACCGTCGGCGAGCATCGGCGGCACTTCGAGACCGCGCGACCGCAACCCCGTCTCGATCGCCTCGACAGTCTCGTTGACGACCGCGACCCGGGCCCACCGCTTGTTCTCACCGGACACCAGCCGCCACGGTGCATCGGGGTGGTCGGTACGTTCGATCATCTCGTTGATGGCAGCCTCGTACGCCGGCCGCCGGTCCCTGTTGCGCCAGTCGTCATCAGTAAGTTTCCAGGTGCGGTAAGGGTCTTCGCGGCGGCGTTCGAAGCGGCGTAGTTGCTCGTCCTCGGACATGTGCAGCCAGAGCTTCACGATGATCGTGCCCTCGGCGACCAAGCTGCGTTCCATGTCGACGATCTCGCCGTAGGCCCGCTGCCACTGTTCATCCGTGGCGTAGCCCTCGATCCGCTCCACCAGGACCCGGCCGTACCAGGACCGGTCCATCACGGTCATCCCGCCGAGTCCCGGCAGCACCCGCCAGAAGCGCCAGAGGAAGTGGTGCCGCTTCTCGTCATATGTCGGCACGCCGAACTGCTCGACGGTGTAGTGCCGTGGGTCGAGGTAGTCGACGAGCCGTTTGATGGCGCCGCCCTTGCCCGCAGCGTCCCAGCCCTCGAGCAACACCAGCAGGCCGGGTCCGATCTGGCGGTCGCCGAGATGCCCCCCGAGCACCAGCCGCAGGTGCAGCAGCCGGCGCTGCGCCGCAACAAGTTGTTCGGTTTCCTGCTCGCGAGACAACCGTTGTGTCAGGTCGATGTTCCCAAGTCGGCTCATGCCGATCACCCTGCCAGAGGGCTGCATCCGGACGCGAGCACCGGCCCGAGTTTTGGCGTTTGTCCGGATAAGAGTGCTGTGGCGGCTAGACTGGCAATACACCCAAACGTTCCAGGCCGCAACGCCGAGTCCTGCCCGGCGGCCGATTCGAACGTCCAAGACCACACTCCACGGGCAGGAGCGGGGGACCCAAAGGTCCTTCGGACGCTTCCCGCGTCCTCGGGGTGAAGCCACGTTTGCGTGGCCGGGCATCCTTTCCAGCCCGAACCCGACAGCTGACCTCGCAGGCGGACGGGAAAGGCTTTTTTTGTGTCCGCTGCTCGCTTACGCGCACTCCCGCCTGTCCGCCAACAACTCGTCGTACGCCGTCTGGCTGTCCTGTTCTCGGCCGCGGCACTCTGCGTAGGCACCTTCGCAAGCTCGGCTTCGGCCGCTGTCCCGGCCGGCGCCTTCACCGCTCACTCGCTGACCACGGCAAGCGCTCGGGGGCGCATCCTGGCAGAGGCCCGGCGTCATCTCGGTGCCCGCTACCGCTACGGCGCCAGCGGCCCTTCATCGTTCGACTGCTCCGGCTTCACTCTCTACATCTACAGCCGATTCGGGCTTTCGCTGCCGCACCAGTCGGGTGCCCAGTCGCACGTCGTCCACCTCATCCCGACAGCACGCAAGCAGCCCGGAGACCTCATCTTCTTCCGCACCCGCTCGGGCCGGATCGACCATGTGGGCATCTACGCCGGCGGCAACTCCGTGTACGCCGCGTCGCGAGGTGCTGGGCGGGTCAAGCTGCAGACGATCTACACCGGCCGGATCTCGGTCGGCCGGGTCGGCTGACCCCAGAACTCGTAGTGGTAGCAGTGCTCGAAGCCGCTCCTGGCGTAGAGCCGGCGCGCGGCTTCGTTGTCGGCTTCCATCTGCAGGTAGCCACGCTTGGCGCCGGAGTCGATCGCCCATTGCGCGAGCGCTGAGAGCACTGCCGCGGCGGCGCCCCGGCGGCGGAAAGCCGGCAGCGTCGCCATGTTGAAGATGCCGAGCCAGTCATCATCGAATACGCCGCGACCGGCGGCGGCGGGCACGCCGTCGATGGTCACGAGCGCGTAGGCGGACGGCTGACGGACGCCCGCGAGCAGCGCTCGTGCTGGACCGGCTCCCTTGGCGAACGACGAGTTCACCGCGGCGACGACGTCGTACCAGCGCTCGTTGACGGCCTCGTGCAACTGTGCGGCGGCCGGAACTCCTACCGCGACGACAGAATCGAGTGGCGCGACCTGAACACTGCGCGCCGCCCGGGTGACGCCGAAGCCGCGGGCTGCGAGCTCTTGCGCGAGTCCGTCGGGCTCCGTAGTCGGCGTCATCTGGATCTGCAGCGGCAGCTCGTACGTGCGGTAGAACTCATCCGCTGCCACCAACTTCTCGTCGAGCGACAGCGCTCCAAGATCGGCACGCGGCCAGACGGAATTGGCACGGCCGGTGATACCGCCACCCGCGCGGAGCACCCACCCGTCGACGTCTTGCTGTTCCAGGGGTGGCCAAGCGCGCGCTGAGACCTCTTCGATCTCGCGTACGTCGCTCAGGTCCATCAGCGCGGCCGCGCCGCCTTTGCCGCCGCTTTGGCCGGTGTCGCCGGCTTGGTCGCCTTGACAGCCTGGACCGCCTTGACCGCCTTGACCGCCTTCGCGCCCTTGGCCGGCTTCGCGGCCTTGACTGTCTTCGCGGGCTTGACTGTCTTCGCGGGCTTAACGGTCTTCGCGGCCTTGCCGGGCGCGGCCGGCTGTGCCGCTTTCATCGCCGCCTTCATGTCCTTCTTGTAGGCGCGCACCCGCAGCAGCGATTCGGCATCGGTGATGTCGGCGACCGACAGGTAGGTGCCCGGCTGACCGTACATTCCGGCCGCCTCCTGCCAGCCCGGCGTGACGACGCCGTATTGCTTGCCGAGCAGGCCGACGAAGATGAGCGCCTTCGCCTTGCCGAATCCGGGTAGTGCCTGTAGCCGAGCGAACAGGTCGGGGCCGTCGGCGGCCTTCGCCCAGATCGCGGCGGCATCGCCGTCGTACTCGTCGACGATGTGCCGGCACATCTGCTGCACCCGGCCGGCCATCGATCCCGGGAAGCGGTGCAGCGCCGGCGGTCCGGTGAACAGCCGGACCAGCGCCTGCGGCTCGTAGTCCGCGATCAGCGTCGCATCCAGATCCCGGCCGAGGCGGTCACGCAGTTTCGCGGGCGCGGAAAAGGCCCACTCGAGTGGGATCTGCTGGTCGAGAACCATGCCCACCAGCAAGGCGAGCGGGTCGCGAGAGAGGAGCGCGTCGGCCTCGGGCTCGCCGCTCAGGTACAACTTCGGTGTCGTCTTGTTCGTCATCGTGCAACCCTAGCGATCACACGGACCGCCACCACAGGGTGCGACGATTCGTTCATGGCGTACTCGGTGAATCTCGACGACGTCTCGCGGCTGCGGGAAGCGCTCCGCCGAGCTGATTTCACCGCGGACGGCGTGTCGTGCGCTCTTGGCCCGGTCGAGTCGGCTGCGCTTGCCCGGGAGCAGGTCGTGCCTGCGCTCAAGGCGACTACGGGCGGTACGCCGCTCGAGACGCTGATCAGGGTGTTCCTGCTCGGCGGCACCGAACCCCGCAGTGCCGTGGAGCACGCGCTGCAGCCGCTGCCCCTGGAATCCGCGTTGGCTCGACGTCTCGTCGAAACGCACGACGGCGGGGTCTGGGCCACCCTCGAAGTCCGGCCGTACGCCGACGAGGCGCACTCGTGGTGGGTCGTGTCCGATCTCGGCACCGACGTCCGGCCCGGCTCGTTGCCGGCCGACCACGTACTCGGTATCGGGGGCGCATCGGTGACACTCGCCCAATGGACAGTGCGTCCGAAGGTTGCCGCAGCGCTCGACATCGGCACCGGGTGCGGCGTACAGAGCCTGCACCTGTCGCAGCACTCCGGCCGGGTGACGGCGACCGATCGCAACCCGCGGGCACTGGAACTCGCGGCTCTCACGGCCGCACTGGGCGACCTTGAGTGGGAGCTGCTCGAAGGCGATCTGCTCGAACCCGTCAAGAACCGCACCTTCGACCTGATCGTCAGCAACCCGCCGTTCGTCGTCGGACCCCCCAGCCGCAGCCACCTCTACCGGGATGGCGGCCTGGCCGGCGATGCCGTCAGCGAACAGCTGATACGCACCACCCAACGGCACCTCGCCGAAGACGGCTGGTGCCAACTGCTCGCCAACTGGGTGCACGTCGATGGCGCCGACTGGCGCGACCGCGTCCAAAGCTGGCTGCCGAAGACCGGGCTCGATGCCTGGGTCGTGCAGCGCGAGGTGCAGGATCCGGCGGACTACGTCGAGATGTGGCTGCGGGACAGCGGTGAGGCGACCGGACCGGCGTACCACCATCGGTACGCCGCCTGGCTGGACTGGTTCGCGGCGCAGGGCATCACCGCCGTCGGTTTCGGTGTCGTCAACCTGCACAACAGTGGGCGCGACGACCCCGCGATCGTCGTCGAGGAACTGACGCAGCGGATCGAACCGCCCATCGGCAGCCAAGTGCTCGACTGGTTCGCTCGGCAGCACCGGCTGCTCGACGCTGACCGGCGCGACTCCGGCCTGCTCGGCGTACGGCTGACCTGCCCGCCCCGAGTACGGCTGGAGCAGATCGCGGCGGCCGGCGCCGACGGCTGGGTGGTGACCGGGCAACGTCTGCTCGGCGGTCTCGGACCGGCGATCGAGATCGACCCGATCGGCGCCGCCCTCGTCTCCGGCGCCGACGGACAGGTCGCACTCTGGCAACAGCTCGAGATCCTCGCAGCGGCCTACGACCTCGACGTCGACGAACTGACCGCGGGCGCACTCCCTGCCATCAGGCGGTTGGTGCAGACCGGTTTCCTCGATCTTGCGCCCTAGCGAAAATGCCTCCGGGCGACTGCGAGAATCAGCCATGCACATCATCGGGTTCATCATCGGAGGCTTCGTCGTCGGACTGTTCGGGCGGCTCATCGTGCCCGGCCGGCAACCTCTGGGCTGTTTGTGGACGACGACGGCCGGGATCTTCGGCTCGGTGGTCGCCGGGCTGATCGGGCGGCAGATCTGGGGCAAGGGATACGCGCCCGGTTTCATCACTTCAGTCCTCGGCGCCGCCATCGTCGTCGCGCTGCTCAGCCGGATCCTCGACCGCGGCAGGTCTGTGTAGCCACGAGGCAGCGCGACGCGCAATTCACACCCACGCAACATTTGCGTAGCTGAGCCGGAACCCCTTCGGGGCACGCTGATTCCATGCCCCAGCAACCCACGCTCGTCATTGTCGGGAATGGTCCGGTCGGCCACCGCCTCATCGAAGCGCTCGCGGACCGGGGGGCGACCGCCGACTGGCGCATCGTCGTATTCGGGGAGGAACCGCGCCCGGCCTACGACCGGGTCGGACTGAGCAGTTTCTTCGGTGGTCGCAGCGCCGACGACCTCTCCCTGGTCGCTCCTGGGTTCTACGAGCAGCACGAAGTCGACCTGCGCCTGAGTGAACCGGCCACCTCGATCGACCGCGTCAACAAGACCGTCACCGGCAAGAGCCGCGTGGTCGTGGCCTACGACCACCTGGTGCTGGCCACCGGTTCCCGTCCGTTCGTCCCCCCGATCGGCGGCTCACGCTCCACCGGCTCGTTCGTCTACCGCACGATCGAGGACCTGCAGGAAATCCTCGGTTACGCCGACAACGTCGAAGTCGGTGCCGTGGTCGGCGGTGGCCTGCTCGGCCTGGAGGCCGCGCGCGCGCTCAAGGCGCTGGGCCTCGAGACTCACGTCATCGACGTAGCCCCACGCCTGATGGCGCTGCAGGTCGACCCGAACGGCGGCCGGTCGCTGCGCCGGCGGATCGAGGCGCAGGGCGTCATCGTGCACACGGCCGCCAAGATCGAGCACCTGGAGACCGTGGACGGTCGCGTCACCGGCGTCGCCCTGCACGGGGAGTTCGTTCCCGCCGAACTGGTCGTCTTCGCCGCCGGCATCCGGCCGCGGGACGAGCTCGGCCGCGACTGCGGACTCGGCTTCGGTGAGCGCGGCGGCATCCTGGTCGACCGCCGCTGCGTGACCGAGGACCCGGCCATCTCGGCGATCGGGGAATGCGCCGCCATCGGCGGCCGGGTGTACGGCCTGGTCGGACCGGGCTACACGATGGCCGACATCGTCGCCGACCGGCTGTGCGGCGGGCACGCGAGCTTCGAAGACCCCGACATGTCGACGAAGCTCAAACTGCTGGGAGTCGACGTGGCCAGCTTCGGCGATGCCCTGGCGACCGGCAACGTGTCGGAGGTCACCTACGTCGACGACGTCGACCACGTCTACCGCAAGCTGGTCCTGTCAGCCGATGGCAAGAAGCTGCTCGGCGGGGTGCTCGTCGGTGACGCGTCGGCGTACGACGTCCTGCGCGCCACCTGCGCATCAGGGGGCACGCTCCCGGCCAAGCCGGCCGAGATGGTCGTGCCTGCGAGCGGCGGCGAGGGGTGGCTCGGCGCGGGGGCCCTGGTCGACGAGGCGCTGATCTGCTCCTGCAACACCGTGACGAAGGGTCAGATCGCCGCGGCGGTCGCGGCCGGCAACCACGACGTACCCGCGCTCAAGAAGTGCACGAAGGCGGGCACCGGCTGCGGCTCCTGCGTACCGCTCATGGCGCACCTGCTCAAGAGCGAACTCGCGAAGTCCGGCATCGAGGTCAGCGATCGGCTCTGCGAGCACTTCGACTACTCGCGGCAGGAACTCTTCGACATCGTCCGGGTGCAGGGCATCCGCTCGTTCCAGACGTTGCTCGCCGACTACGGCACCGGCCGCGGCTGTGAGATCTGCCGACCTGCGACCGCCTCGATCTTCGCGTCACTCAGCAGCGGGCACATCCTCGACGGCGAGCACGGCGCCCTGCAGGACACCAACGACCACTTCCTCGCCAACCTGCAGCGAGACGGCACCTACTCGGTCGTGCCGCGGATCCCCGGCGGCGAGATCACGCCCGAACGGCTGATCGTCATCGGCGAGGTGGCCCGCGACTTCGGGCTCTACACCAAGATCACCGGCGGTCAGCGCATCGACCTGTTCGGGGCGCGGGTGGAGCAACTGCCCGCGATCTGGCGTCGGCTCGTCGACGCGGGGCTGGAGTCCGGGCACGCCTACGGCAAGGCGCTGCGCACCGTGAAGTCGTGCGTCGGCCAGAACTGGTGCCGCTACGGCGTACAGGATTCGACCACCCTGGCCATCGACCTGGAGATGCGCTATCGCGGCCTGCGGGCCCCGCACAAGATCAAGATGGCGGTGTCGGGTTGCGCCCGCGAATGCGCCGAGGCGCAGGGTAAGGACGTCGGCATCATCGCGACCGAAAAGGGCTGGAACCTCTACGTCGGCGGCAACGGGGGCATGGTGCCGCAGCACGCGAAGTTGCTCGCGACCGACCTGGATTCGGACACGCTGATCCGCTACATCGACCGCTTCCTGATGTTCTACATCCGCACTGGCGAGCGCCTCGAGCGCACCGCGACCTGGCTGAACCGGCAGGAAGGCGGCCTCGACTACGTCAAGGCAGTGGTCTGCGATGACTCCCTCGGACTCGGCGCCGACCTCGACGCGGAGATGGAACGGCACGTCGCCGGCTACCGCGACGAATGGGCCGAGACACTCGAGGACCCCGAGCGGCTGAAGCGCTTCGTGACATTCGTCAACGCACCGGACGAGCCCGACCGGGACGTGGTGTTCGTGCTCGAACGCGGCCAGCCCCGACCGGCCCGCGACGGTGAGAAAGTGCTGATGCAGATCGGCAGCCGGCCATGAGTGGCTGGACCGCAGTCTGCGCGTACGACGATCTGATCGTCGATCGCGGAGTGGCGGCGATCGTCGGTGGCGCCACCGTCGCAGTCTTCCGCCTCGCGGACGGTTCGGTCGTCGCGATCGACAATCGCGACCCGCTCAGTGGCGTCAACGTCATGTCCCGCGGCCTGGTCGGCACGAAGGGTGACATCACCTATGTCGCGTCGCCGATGTACAAGCAACGGTTCGACGTACACACGGGCCGCTGCCTCGATGACGAGGAGGCACCGCTGGCCGTCTACACCCCACGCGTTCGCGACGGCGTCATCGAGGTTCACACCAACGCCGCTGAAATCGCCGAGGAAACACTCGCGGGCTGACTTCCTCCACCCGATCGCGGTGACGCAGAGTTCACACCGGCGAAATCTGGCGAAGCGGCCGGAGAAACAGACTCCGACCAGGCTCGCCTACATGACAAATACTGCTGCGCCAGCAGGCCTTCGGCAGGTGTGGAGCTTCACCGGCCGCTACCGCGTCCTGCACCTGACCTGGTTCGCCTTCTTCCTCACATTCGTCGTGTGGTTCAACCTGCCGCCGCTGGCTGGTGCCGTCGCTGCGGACCTCGGGCTGACGAAGGCACAGTTGGCCACGCTGGCGCTGTGCAACGTCGCGCTGACGGTCCCCGCGCGCATCGTCATCGGCGTCGCGCTCGACCGGTTCGGGCCGCGGCGGGTATTCGCGGGCATGCTGATGTACGCCGCCGTCCCCTGCCTGATCTGCGCGACCGCAACGTCCTTCGGCTCCATGGTGGTCGGTCGGCTCGGCGCCAGCATCGTGGGCGCCGGCTTCGTCGTCGGTGTACGCATGGTCGCCGAGTGGTTCCCCAAGAGCGAGATGGGCACCGCGGAGGGCATCTACGGCGGCTGGGGCAACTTCGGTGCAGCCGGCGCCGCACTTGCGTTGCCCGCCGCCGCCTGGGCCTTCGGTGGCGCCGAGGGATGGCGCTGGGCGATGGCTTCGTCTGGACTGATCGCGGCAGCGTACGGCGTCGTCTATCTGCGGACAGTCGAGGACACTCCGGACGGTCGCGTCTATCTCAAGCCGAAGCGGGCCGGTGCCCTGATGGTCTCGAGCCGGCGAGCGGTGGCCGGGCTCGCCGTCTGGACCGCACCGCTGGCGGCCGGCCTGCTGCTGGTCAGCTGGCGCCTGTCGAAGGCTCACCTGCTGCGCGGCTATGGGCTCGTCGCCGTCGTCGCGGTCATAGCAGTGCTGACCGTGTGGCAGTTGCTGCTGATCCGTCGCGTCAACAGGTCGGTACTGCACGTGGTCGCGCCGGTCGAGGGGCGCTACGCCTTCCGGTCTGTGCCGATTTTGTCCTTGTGCTACTTCGCGACGTTCGGATCAGAGGTCGCCGTCGTCTCGATGCTCCCGCTGTACGTCGCCGGGCGCTTCCACCTCGCCCCGGTGGCAGCCGGACTGCTCGCGGGGCTGTATCCGTTCATGAATCTCACGTCGCGACCCGCTGGTGGCATTGCCAGCGACCGGGTCGGCAGCCGACGCAACGCCCTTCTGGTGCTGCTCGTCGCGCTGGCCTGCGGCTACGGCGTACTCCTGCTGTCTCTGCGCAGCCACTGGCCACTGCCGGCCGTCGCCGTAGTCCTCGTCGTCGCGGCGATCCTGGTGGAGGCGGGCGCCGGAGCGACCTTCGCCGTGGTACCGCTGATCAACGCGCGGTCGACCGGCCAGATCTCGGGGATCGTCGGGGCCTACGGAAATCTCGGGTCCCTGTGCTACCTGACGATTCTCGCTCTGTGGGGCCCCATGTGGTTCTTCGGCTCGATGGCTGCGGTGGCCGTGCTGGCCGCCGGCGTCTGTCTCGCGCTGCCCGATCTGGCCGATCACGAATCGGCGGTCGTCGCGCTCCCCCATCCGAGGTCTGTCGGGCAACCGCAGCGAGAGGGTGTATCGGCGTGAGCGCGGAATTGATCGAGGAGACATCGCCCGAACCCGCGCGGCTCACACTCGCCGAACGGGCCGAGCGTACCTCCGAGCGTATGCGCGACTGCCGCGGCTGTGCGATGTTCGAGCCGGCCCCCGCCGGCCTGAATTACGGCTACTGCCAGGCGCACAAGATGGCGGTGAAGCTCTACCACCCGGCCGGGGCCTTCTACTCGCAGTGCCAGTTCAAGGTGCTGACGCGGGTGGTCGCCAACCCCTGAGTTGCCAACACGAACCGCCAAGAGGCGGCTAACCTCAACGCGACTTTGAGCCGATGACCCGAAGAAGGCGTCGCCAGGCCATCAGGAGTCGCACTGTCCGCCATCGTTTCGTTTCCCGAAGTTCTCTCCGCCGCACAAGCGGGTTCGCCGTGGGCACTTCAGGTCATGTACGACGCCCTCAGCGGTCCGGTTCTGGGCTTCTGCCGGGTCCGTGGTGCGGCTGAGCCCGAGGACGTCACGAGCGAGGTCTTCCTCGCGACCTTCACGTCGCTGCGGGATTTCACCGGCGACGAGCCGCAGTTCAGGTCCTGGGTGTTCACGATTGCCCACCGGCGGATCGTCGACTCCTACCGGCGCGATTCCCGCCGGCCGGTCACCACGGCGTACAGGCCCGAGACCGACGGCCGGTTGGTGGCGAGCAGTGAAGACGACGCGCTCCTGGCGCTGTCGACCGAGCGGGTTCGGGACCGCATCGCCGATCTCCCTCCCGACCAGCGCGACGTACTGCTGCTGCGGATCATCGGAGACCTCACCATCGAACAGATCGCCGAAGCCCTCGGCAAGAGCGAAGGGGCGGTCAAAGCGCTCCAACGGCGAGCGCTCCTCGCGCTGCGTAAGCGCATCGAGCGGGAGGGCGTACCCCTATGACCCTCCACGGCGATGACATGACTGAGATGACACACAACCAGGAACCAGACGAGCGCGACTTCGATTCTGTGCTGCGCGGCCGGCGGCCGACGCAGCGGCCCGACCTGGAGCCGCTGGCGCAGCTCGTCGACGACCTTCGCCTCGCCACGTCCCTGCCGGCTCGCCCCAGCACCGCTCTCGCGGCTCTGCTTGCCGCTGGCCTGCCTGCTACAGCCGCCGTAACCGTTGCACCGGCACCGCGCCGGCGCCGGACCGCCGCCGCAGTGCGCTGGGCGACCTCGCTGCGTACAGCCGCCAAGGCTGGTGTACTCGCCGGAATCGCCGTGCTCGGCGTCGCTTCGGCGGCAACCGCAGGTGTACTACCCGCCGCGGTGCAGCAGAAGGTGTCAACCGGTGTCGAGACCGTGACCCCCTGGCACATTCCGCACCCGGCCGGCCACGGCATCGGCGAACTGGTGCGCGAGAAGGCACGGCACCACGGGCAGGACAAGGACAAGAACAAGGACGATTCCAGTACGCCGCCGGCCGTCGTACCGCCAGGCCAGAGCGGCAAGCCCGACAACCCCGGCAACTCCGATCACTCGAAGAAGGCGAACTCCGGCCACGACGAGTCGGAGACGCCCGAATCCGAGGCACCCGAATCCGAGGCACCGGAATCGGAGTCGGCGAAGCCGAGCCACTCCGACCATTCGGGGAATGCTTCCAAGCCGAGCGAGTCCCCCGAGCCGTCGCACGACCCGGGCCGGCCGTCGGCCGCGGGTCGCCCGACCGACCCAGGCTCCAACGGCAAGGGCCACGACAAGTCGCACGCACCAGATGCCGTGCCGACGACGCACCCGGAGCCCCAGTCCGGCAAGTAGTTCCCCAGCTCAGAGCCAGTGCAGCGTCCGACCGTGGCCTTGCGCCAGGGCTATGGCCTTCCCGTCCAGCGACATCACGAACTGCCCCTGCGTATCGACTCCCCGCGGCAGCTGCCGCGTCACGTCAGGCAGTACGTCGAGCGCCTCGGCTCCCAGCCGGTGGACACCAGCGGTACTCAGCTGCCCTATCACAGCCTCCCGCGCCGGCGGATCGAGGTAGGTGAGAACGGCGCTGTGCGTGACCACGACCGTTGCGCCGGATGGGCATTGCTCGAGCAGGCGCGGCAGATCCCGCGCGATGTCACCCTTGTCGATCCGCGGCCGCTTTCGGGCAGCGACATCCAGTGCGGTGCGCAGCCTCTCGGCCCGATCGTGGTGTTCGGGCCAGACGAGCGCTTCCAGCCATCGCCGGGCGTCCGGATCGGCCGCATCGATCGGATTGAGATCGAGGCCGGCCCGCCAGAGGATCGTCGGTACGGCGTCCGGCAACGGCACGGGCCCGTCAACGGCGCAATGCAGCGTCACCGGGCTGTCCTCGGCTCCGACCCAGTGGTCGACATCCGCGCCGGTGTAGTGGTAGCGCCACTCGTCGTACAGCATGCACAGGCCGGCGCTCGCCCCGAGCTCGATCAGCGCGAGCGGCTGCGGCAGCAGCCCTAGAGCCGGCAGCAGGGTCGCGCACCGGGCCGCCTCGTTCGTCTGCGTACGCCGCGCCGTCATGACCGCGCGAACCCGATCCTGGTTGTCGGCCAGCCAGCGCAGAGCCGCCGCCGGATCCACGACCGGTGCGTCGTACCAGCGCAGGGCACCGAAAAGCAGCATCGGGTTCTGCTTGGCGGCTTCCCAGCCCGCGAGGAACTGCAGCGCCTGCGCGTCGGCAGCTACCGCCAGCGCGAGCCGCTCATAGGTCGGCGACGACCCCTTCGCGTCATGCGCAAACAACCGGTAGGACTCAGCGACCTCCCCGTCAGCACCATCCACCCGGCCCATCATGGCGACCCGCGGCTGCTTTGCGCGGCTCACTCGGTCTTGGCTACGCCCACGCTGCAGGTCTGGCCCGTGCCGGCAAGGCCGCAGTAGCCGTGCGGAACCTTGGCGAGGTACTGCTGGTGGTACTCCTCGGCGAAGTAGAACTCCCCGAGCGGCGCGATCTCGGTCGCCACCGCTCCGTAGCCGGCCGAGCGCAGGACGGAGCCGAACGACGCCGCAGTCGCGTCCGCCAACGCTCTCTGCGCATCGGACGTGACGAAGATCGCGGACCGGTACTGGGTGCCGACGTCGTTGCCCTGTCGCATCTCCTGCGTCGGGTCATGCGCCTCCCAGAAGATCTTGAGCAGGTCGGCGTACGACGTCTTGGCAGGGTCGTAGACCACCTGCACAGCCTCCGCGTGGCCGGTCTTGCCGGAGCAGACCTCTTCGTACGTCGGATTGGCTGTGTAGCCGCCGGCGTAGCCGGCCGCCGTGGTGTAGACGCCGTCGAGATTCCAGAACAGCCGCTCCGCCCCCCAGAAGCAGCCCAGTCCGAAGACGGCGACCTCGAGTCCGGCTGGGTAGGGAGGGCGCAGTGGCGTGCCCAGCACGTAGTGCTTGTCCGTCAGGCGCAGCGGCTCGGTGCGGCCGGATAGGGCGCGTTCGGGGGTGACCATCGTCGTCTTCGAGCTCGTGAACAGCACGGCAGACCCTTTCGTCGGGAGGTTCTACCTGGGACAACAGCATTGCGCGCCGTCGCGTTCCGGGCGAACCTTACGGCCCGGTTACGTCAAGACAGGCGGAATGAACGGCACAAGAACAGGTTGAGTGACAATGGACGCGCCGTCCACGCCCCAGGAGACCACGTGACTCAACGTCCGACCCTTGTCGACCTCGAGCGCGGAGTCCCGTTCGCCGACCGGCACATCGGACCGAACGCCGACGAGCAGGCCAAGATGCTCGCGGTGGTGGGCTACGGCTCGCTGGCGGAGCTTGTCGACGCAGCGGTTCCCGAGTCGATCACCGCAACCGAGCGGCTGAGACTGCCCGCGGCGGCCAGCGAGCAGGAAGTGATCGCCGAATTGCGGGGCCTCGCGGCCCAGAACCAGCTGCTCACAACCATGATCGGCGCCGGCTACTACGACACCGTGACGCCGCCGGTGATCCTGCGAAACGTCATGGAGAACCCGGCCTGGTACACGGCCTACACGCCGTACCAGCCGGAGATCTCGCAAG
>JBDTYE010000040.1:0-19073 GCA_040005895.1 Actinomycetota bacterium
GCGATGACATTGATCGCGAGCGACAGCAGGGTCTTGACCGCGTTGGCGACCGGCCAAGTCGCCGCACTGGTGACCGCGAACAGGGCGAGTAGAACGACGCCGTACGCCGCCCCGAAGTAAGCGCCGTAGACACCACCGGCAAAGCAGCAGAGCAGGACTGCTCGCTCCGACGATCCGCGATATCCCTTGCTGCGTATGGCTTTCAGCAGCCAGGGTTGCACAAGTATGAGAACCGTCGCGACCAGGACGAGCACCGGCACCACCCACCGGAAGACCCGCTCGGAGGTGTTCAGCAGCACCGCGACCCCGACGAAGGCACCGGCGACCGAAGCCGCCACCGATCGCGCGAGCGACAGCTCGGGCAACGGCGTACGCGAACGGTGACCGAAGACACCGCCGAGATATCCCGGTGCCAGCCCGACTGTGTTGGTCACGTTCGCCGCGAGCGGGTTCAGGCCGACCGCGAGCAGCGCGGGATAGGTGATCAGCGATCCGCCACCAGCCGCCGCGTTGATGGCGCCCGCGACGAAGCCGGCGGCAGCCAAGAGGCCGAGCTCGAGCGGTGTCATGCCGGCCTGGCGGCGCGGACTCGGCGCGCGCTGCGTACCCCCGGAGAGATTCGAACTCTCACTGTGCCGATCTTAAGTCGGCTGCCTCTAGCCAGTTGGGCTACGGGGGCCTGGACTGGGCTCAGGGTAACCGGACGTTGGACTTCTCGAACGCGGCGCGCGGCCGGTGCAGCGCACCGAGCGAAACGACCTCGCGGCGGAAGAACAGCGCCGTCGTCCAGTCGAGCAGCACCCGCACCTTGCGGTTGAAGGTCGGGACCCGGCTCACGTGATAGGTCCGGTGCATGAACCAGGCCGGAAAGCCCCGCAACCGGATGCCGTATACCTCGGCCACACCCTTGTAGAGGCCGAGACTCGCGACCGACCCGACGTTCTTGTGCCGGTACGCCGTCGGCGGCTGCCCGTCGAGATGAGCCGCCAGGTTGTTGCCGAGCCGTCGGGCCTGCCGGACCGCATGTTGCGCCGTCGGCGCACAGAACCCGCCGTTGGCCAGGTCAGGCACCCCGGCGCAGTCGCCTGCCGTCCACGCGCCGTCAACGCCGCGTACCCGCAGGAACTCGTCCGCGTCGATCCGGCCACGTTCGTCGAGTGGCATACCGAGGGCGTTGACTACCGGGTTGGCTTTGACCCCCGCGGTCCACACCAACGTCGCCGCCGGGAAACTCTGGCCGTTGCTCAGAACGATCCGGTTGTCGACCGCCGACTCCAGCCGGGTGGAGGTGAACACCTCGATGCCGCGCGATTCCAACTGCCGCACGGTGTACGCCGCCAGGCCAGGTGAGAGCTCGGGCAGGATGCGGTCGGCGGCGTCGACCATGACCCAGCGCATGTCCGCGGGCTCGACCGTCGGGTAGTAGCGGCAGGCGTAGCGCGCCAGGTCCTCGAGTTCGGCCATCGCCTCGATGCCCGCGTAACCGGCGCCGACGAAGACGAAAGTCAGTTGCTCGCGCCGGGTCGCTTCGTCGGCGGAAGCCGCGACGTCGAGGCATTCAAGCACCTGGTTGCGAAGGAAGATCGCCTCCTCGATCGTCTTGAAACCCACTGCGCCGTCGGCCAACCCAGGGATCGGCAGGGTACGCGCGACCGAGCCCACGGACACCACGATCTCGTCGTAGCCGACCTCGTACGCCGGCCCTTGCAGCGGCTCGATGGTGGCGACTCTGCTCTGGTGGTCGACTCGGGCGACGCTGCCGTTGACCACGCGAACCTTTGGCAGCACCCGGCGCAGCGGCACCACGACATGCCGCGGTTCGAGCGAGCCGGCCGCCGCCTCCGGCAGGAACGGCTGGTAGGTCATGTAGCTCTCGGGACTCACCAATGTGATCTCGACGTCGCGCTTCACCTTGTCCTGAAGCACCAGAGCGGCGTACAGCCCGACATAGCCGCCGCCCGCTATCAGTATTCGCCTGCTCACACCCCGACCCTATCCAGCGCTGCGAGCGATTTCGGCCGCCCGCGCAAGGAGTGTGTCCGTCATCGCAACGGTCAGTTTCCGGGTGAACGTGTTCTGCTGGCTCGGGTGGAAACAGCCGATGACCGTGGGTGCGTCAGCGCCGAGGGGCACCTCGACTCCGTGGCCGAAGCTCGGGCGCCGGGCAGGCACGTCGAAGCCGGCCGCGGCGAGGGCCGGCCACAGTGCCTGCCAGGCAAAGCCGCCGAGTACGACGATGCTGCGCAGACTCGGGCGCAGCAACTCCAGATCGCGGGTCAGCCACGGCCGGCACGTGTCGCGTTCGAGCGGGGTCGGTTTGTTGGCCGGCGGCGCACAGTGGACGGCTGCCGCGATCCGGGTGTCGAAGAGACGCAAGCCGTCCCCTGCGTGGGTGGACGTCGGTTGCGACGCCAACCCGGCGCGGTGCAGCGCGGCGAAGAGCCAGTCGCCGGACCGGTCCCCCGTGAAGATGCGACCGGTCCGGTTGCCACCATTGGCCGCAGGAGCCAGTCCCAGCAGGAGAATCCGGGCATCGGCCGGGCCCCACGACGGCACCGGCCGTCCCCAGTAGTTCTCGTTGCGGAACGACGCGCGCTTCTCCGAAGCGACCGCCTCGCGCCACGCGACCAGCCGCGGGCAGGCCCGGCAGACGCTGACCCGGGCATCCATCTCGGCGGCATCACGACTTTCCGCAGCAAGCGCGCGGACCCGAGCGGCGTCGTACGCAACCGGTGTCGCTGCCGTCGCCACCTCCGCCGGATGCCCGCTTCCCAGCGGGACACGAGTGCTCAGGTAACGTCCCGCTGCCTGAACCAGACGGTGGCACCAGCAAGCATCACCACCGCGTAGACCGACAGGGTGACGCCCGCGCGCACACCCGTCAGGCGAAGCGCCCGGCCCGAATCGCCGTTGTCGGCAATCCCGTTGTTCAGCCACGCTGCGAGCAGCGGCCCGATCATGTAGCGGGCCAGCCAGATCTTCCACGCCACCAGCAGGTTCTCCAGCACGGCGAAGTAGACGAACGCGATGCCGACCGCAGCAGCGGTGACCCGGCTGCCGAACGCGACGGAGAACCCCAGAACCGCGGCAAAGCCCGCGAACGAAACACCTCGGAGCATCAGCAGCAGGTAGCTGTTCCACAGCCCCGATGTCAGTCCGGCGGTGGTGCCGCGCAGCTGCCCGGCGGCGTACGACTCCGCAGTGAACAGCGCTGTTGCCGCCAGGAACAGCAGAACGATGACCGCGGACAAGCCCACCACCTTGGCCAACACGACCCGCACCCGCCGCGGCTCCCAGAAGAGCAGCGACTGCATCGTTCCCGCGGACCACTCGGCGCCGGCGGCGCTCGCACCGATGAGGAACCCCGCAAAGGCGCAGATCACCGCAACCGCCTTGCCGAAGTCGAACAAGGCGACGCTCGTTTCGTACGGCGCCTTGGGCGCGCCGCCGCACGGATTCCCCGGCTGCGCCGGCTGCTCGGTCCCTGACGCCGGAGCCTGCTGCTGCGCAAAGCAGTAGCTCTGGGGATC
This sequence comes from Actinomycetota bacterium, assembly GCA_040005895.1. Lineage (GTDB taxonomy): Bacteria > Actinomycetota > Actinomycetes > BP-191 > BP-191 > JBDTYE01. The sequence goes on from JBDTYE010000040.1 coordinate 3,531, forward strand.
CTTGGCAACCTCCTCACGCGTGGGGTGCATGTCCGGCTGCGGGTTTGCTGCAACGAATGCGTCGTAGCTCGCGAGCCGCTCATTCTTGAATTTCTCGTACGCAGCAGCGTCGCGTTTGCTGTGATGCACGCCGTCGACGACCACGATCACGGTGATCAGCAGCAGGACGCCGACTGCCGCGATCTTGAACAGGCGGCGGGAGAACAGCCGCAACATCTCCATGCGTACCAGGCGAATCACGGGCGCGCTCCCTCGGTCAGCGTCAGGAAGACCGACTCGAGGTCGGGTGAGAGGGGCGTGAGTTCGGTGACGTAATGGCCGGCGGACGCAAGCGCGTAGGTGATCCGCCCTGGATCGTCGACCCCTGCGACGATCATGTGGTCTCCGGCGGCTGTTACCTGCCAACCGGCCGCTCGCAACACTGCATCTCCCGCGGGTAGGTCGGCGACGCGAACGCGCACATCGGTAGTCGCGGTTCGTGTGCTGTCGACGATCTCGCGCACGCTCCCCGACGTGACCAGCTGTCCGCGGTTGAGTATCGCGACCCGGTCGCACACCTGCTCGACCTCGGCCAGCAGGTGCGAGGAAACGAAGACCGTGGTGCCACTCGAGCCGAGCCTGAGTAGCAGTTCGCGCACTTCGCGGATCCCCGCGGGGTCGAGGCCGTTGCTCGGCTCATCGAGGATCAGCAGCTTGGGATCCTTCAGCAGGGCGGCGGCGATACCCAGCCGCTGTCGCATACCGAGGGAGTAGCCCTTCACCCGGTCCCGGGCCCGGTCGCGCAGCTCGACGATGTCCAGCACCTCGTCGACCCGTTTCCGCTGCAGGCCGGCGACCCCGGCCAGCAGTTCCAGGTTGCGGCGGCCGGAGAAACCGGGGAAGAACACCGGCGACTCGACCAGCGCGCCGACGTGCTGGATGGTGTGCGGCAGTCCGCTCGGCACCGGTTCGCCGAGCAGGCGCATGGTTCCGCCGTCGGAGGAGACCAGCCCGAGGAGCAACCGGATCGTCGTTGTCTTGCCGGATCCGTTCGGGCCGAGGAAGCCGAAGACTCCGCCCTCTTCAACGGTGAGATCGAGGCCGTTGACGGCGTTCTGCGGTGGCCGGCGAAAGCGCTTGTAGGTCTTGCGCAACCCAGCCACTTCGATGACGGCCATCGCACCCCCCGGAGTCCACGAGCGACCTGGCGCCGCTGGTCGGCCGCAGCGTACCGATACACATCAGCGGAAACCCGTATGTAAAAGAAACTTGACACTGCCGGCGGTGTCAAGCATCCTTGTCATCATGAAGAACCGGGTCAGGGAACTGCGTGCGGCGACGGGTCTGTCACAAGCCGATCTCGGCGAGGCGCTCGGGGTTTCCCGGCAGACGATCAACTCGATAGAAACCGGGCGCTACCTGCCCTCACTGCCGCTGGCAATCGCCATGGCGCGGCATTTCGTCACCACCGTCGAAGAGCTCTTCGACGTCGAGGAGGGGCAGTAATGACGGCAACAACGGGACGAGGCCACCGGTCGGCGAGCACCGCCGTTCTGGCCATCTTCGGAGGCGCCCTGGCGGCGGCGACTTGGGCCAACGGCGATCACGGCTTCGCGATCGCCCTGGTCGTGTTCTACGCGATCGCGTCGGTCATTGCGTGGATCTGGTCGGGCGGGTCCGGCGACGTCGCGGCGATCATGCGGGTGGGCGGCGACGAGCGCCAGAAGCACCTCGACCTGCAGGCGACGGCTTACGCCGGTCTGGCCGCCACAATGTTCGCCCTGATCGCCACGGTCGTGCAGACCGCCCGTGGAGCGGACGCCTACCCCTACGCCCTGGTCTGCGGTGTCGGCGGTCTGTCGTACGTCGTGGCGCTGGCTGTCGTCCGAAGGCGTTCCTGACGAGTCATTGCCAAGGTGGGCGCCGGCTGGGCGGGAAAGACCCAAGATCGGTAAGCGATTAGTCGAGATGCGCGCGCAGGAAGTCGAGCGTTCGCGACCAGGCCAGCGCGGCAGCCTCCCGGTCGTAGACCTCAGGCCGCGCGTCGTTGAAGAAGGCGTGGCCGGTGCCGGCGTAGTCGAACACCTCGACCTGCGCCCCCGCGGCGCGCAGAGCCTCGACAGCCGCGGCGATCCCGGGGTCTTCGGCTCCGCCATCGTGCTCGTCCAGGTGCAGCTGAACGTGCCGGCCGGCGTACGCGCTGGGTTCGGGCGTGAAGCCCTCTAACGGCATCGCCGGGTAGAACCCGACGATCGTATTGATCCGGTCGGACGCGTCGGCCGACCACACCGCCAGCGAGCCGCCCATACAGAAGCCGACCGCGGCGGCGTGTTCGGACGTGACGTCAGCCCAGCCGACAAGGTAGGCGGCGGCGCCCGCGATGTCCTTGGCGGCGCGATCGCGGTCGAGTGTCATCAGCTTCTTCGCCGCCTCGTCCGGTTCGCTGGTCTTCTCGCCGCGGAAGAGGTCCGGCGCGAGCGTCACAAACCCTTCTGCCGCAAGGCGATCCGCGAGATCGGTGATGTGCGGCACCAGTCCCCACCACTCCTGGATGAGTACGACGGCGGGTCCGGATCCGCTCTCTGGCACCGCCAGGTAGCCGGGGGCCGTGCTGCCGTTGCTCGCGAAGGTCACCATCTCGCCCATGAATCCACTCCCTACGAGGACAAACTCACTTCGAGGATTTCGCGCAGGATCTCACTGTAATGAGAGCGCTATCCCGTCCAAGATGTCACTCTCACTGGCGACGACCTCTGTGCTTTCGGTCCGTTCCATGATGCGGCGAAGGATCAGCGCGCCGGCACCGATGACGTCGGCGCGACCCGGGTGCATGACCGGGTATTCGAGCCGCTGCGCCGGCGTCCGGCCGAGCAGGTCACGCGTCACGCGGTCGACGTCGGCGTACCGCATCCGGTGGTGGTGGATGCGCAGCGGGTCGTACGCCGCCAGGCCGAGTGCGAGCGCCGCAACCGTCGTGACAGAGCCGGCGAGGCCGACGAGCGTGCGGGCCGGCGATGCGTCGACGACCGACAGTGCCTCATCGAGACGCTCGTCGATCTGTGCGGTGGCCCGGGCGATCTCGGGCTCAGTCGGCGGATGCGACTGCAGGCACCGCTCGGTCAGCCGGACACAGCCGAGGTCGACGCTGATCGACTGCAGCACCGACGTCTCGCCCAGCACGAATTCGGTGGAGCCGCCGCCGATGTCGACCACCAGATAGGGCGCCGGAAACGCGTCCGTCGCCAGCGTCGCCGTGGCGCCTCTGAACGACGTTGCGGCTTCCACCGCCCCGCTGATCACGTCGGGTTCCACGCCGAGGATGTCCACCACGCCGTGTACGAACTCGTCCCGGTTCTCGGCGTCGCGAGTGGCCGATGTGGCGCACATCCGGATGCGTTCGGCGCCGAGTCGGCGGATCAGGACCGCGTACTCAGCCAGCGCCGACAACGTACGGGCCAGCGCTTCGTCGGCGATGCGGCCGGTGCGGTCGACGTCCTGGCCGAGCCGGACGATGCGCATCTCCCGCACGACGTCGGTCAGGTGGCCGCCTTCGACATCGGCTACCAGCAGCCGGAGCGAATTGGTGCCGCAGTCGATGGCGGCGACCCGGGTCACGGACCCACCTGCACGCAGGGGCCGTCCGCCGACCAGTCGGCGAGCCGGTCGAGAGCTTCGCGGCCCAGCGGGTTGACCCCGGGACGGGCAAGTTCGTGCGCGACCAGCACGTGCAGGCACTTCACCCGGCTCGGCATACCTCCGGCCGAGATGTCCGTACCCAACGACTCGATCGCATCGCGACATTTCAGATAGTCCTTGTGAGCGCCCCGGTACGCCGCCGCGAGCTCGGCATCGGCGCCGAGCCTCTCGGTCATCTCGCGCATGACCCCGCCGGCCTCCAGCCTGCCGATCGCTGAGGCAGCGCGCGGACAGGTCAGGTAATACAGCGTCGGGAACGGAGTGCCATCGTCAAGCCGCGGCTGGGTCTCGACCACGTCCGGCAGGCCGCAGCCGCAGCGATGCGCAACGGCTCGCAGGCCGCGCGGTGGGCGTCCGAGCTGGCCTTCGACCGCGGCGATGTCATCAGCGCTGAGCGGCGTCATTCCGGGGGCGCAGGAACCGTGGTCTTCGCCGGCAGGTGCCTCGTGACGGGGGCGACCGGCGGCCGGGTGCCGGCGATCTCGACGGTGGACCAGAGCCGCTGGTACCACGGGTCGTCCGACGCGGCGGCGCGCGAGTCGGTAGGCACGGGGTGCGCTGTTGCCGCCGACGGGACCGGATCGACCACGACGAGCGACTTCTCGCCGGGCTTGACATAGCGCAGGCGCTCTCTGGCTTGAGCTTCGACGTACGCCGGGTCGTCCCATTGTGCGCGCTCGCGTTCGAGCGCGGCGACCCGCAGGCCGGCCGCGGTCCGTTCCGCTTCGAGCTTGCGGATGCCGCCGCGCTGCCCGACGTAGGCCCGGATCGGGTAGGTCAGGGCGAGCACGAGGGCACACACGATGACCGCCAGGACAGCTGCCCTCGTGGTCATTGCGCCGGTACGCCGCCCGGCCGGCCTGGTCGTGCGGCCGACGAGAGCCCCCGTCGTACGCCGCTGCCTCGGCGGCCTGGCGGCCGATCCCCTGGTCGCCGCTTCCCGGCCCGAGAATCGCCTGGTGGCCGCGCGGCCACCGCGCGGCGCACCGCGCGGTCGCCTGCCCGGCCGGTGGATCATCTGCTCAGGCCTGCGCGGCGGCGGCGAACCTCGGGAAGGCGGCCCGACCGGCGTACCGCGCCGCGTCGTCGAGTTCTTCTTCGATGCGCAGCAGCTGGTTGTACTTCGCCACCCGCTCACTGCGGGCCGGCGCGCCGGTCTTGATCTGACCGCAGTCGGTCGCAACGGCGAGGTCGGCGATCGTGGTGTCCTCGGTCTCGCCTGAACGGTGGCTCATCATGCAGGCGTAGCCGGCGCGGTGTGCCATCGAGACGGCGTCGAACGTCTCGGTCAGCGAACCGATCTGGTTGACCTTGACGAGTAGCGCGTTGGCGCTGTTTTCGGCGATGCCGCGCGTGATCCGGGTCGGGTTGGTGACAAACAGGTCGTCACCGACGATCTGCACCGTGCGACCCAGGGTCGCGGTCATCGACGCCCAGCCGGCCCAGTCATCCTCCGACAGCGGGTCCTCGATCGAGACGATCGGGTAGTCGGCGACGAGCTGCGCGTAGTAGTTCTCCATGAACGCAGAGGTCTGCTCGGCGCCTTCGAACCGGTAGCCGCCGTCGCCGTGGAACTCCGTCGCCGCGACGTCGAGCGCGATGGCGATGTCGCGGCCAGGGGTGAATCCGGCGGCCGTGATGGCTTCCAGGATCAGGTCGATCGCGTCCCTGTTGCTGGGCAGGTCGGGGGCGAAGCCGCCCTCGTCGCCGACAGCCGTGACCAGCCCGCGGGCCTTGAGGACGGCCTTGAGCGAGTGGTAGGTCTCGGCGCCCCAGCGCAGCGCCTCGGAGAACGTCGCCGCACCGATCGGCGCGATCATGAATTCCTGGACGTCGACGTTGGTGTCGGCGTGCGCGCCGCCGTTGAGGATGTTGAGCATCGGCACGGGCAGCGTATGGGCGCTGGGGCCACCGAGGTAGCGGAACAGCGGCAGGCCTGCGGACTCTGCCGCGGCCTTGGCGACCGCCAGGGAGACGCCGAGGATCGCATTGGCACCCAACGAGCTCTTGTCCGGTGTGCCGTCGAGGTCGAGCATCGCCTGGTCGATCAGGCGCTGGTCTGTCGCGTCGTAGCCGAGCAGTTCGGGGGCGATCCGCTCGTCGACGGCCTCGACGGCCTTGCGGACTCCCTTGCCGCCGTACCGCGCCTTGTCGCCGTCGCGCAGCTCGAGGGCTTCGTACGCTCCGGTGGAAGCACCGCTCGGCACGCCCGCCCGGGCCATGGTGCCGTCTTCGAGCGCCACCTCAACCTCGATGGTGGGGTTGCCGCGGGAGTCGAGAATTTCCCTTGCTGCAATTGCTTCGATCGACGACACGACTCACTCCTGAAATGGCTGCTCTGGATCCGCGGATTGGCAGCGCCAGCCTATCCCCGGACACCGGCCCACCCCCGCAGCAGCGGGGCCGCACCTGGGTGATCTTCACAGCAATCCGGCCCGGTCCCACCCCACCCGCTGGGCCCTCGTTCGAGTGATCCACGGCGGCTGATCATGGTCAGGACCATGATCACGTGCCGTGGATCACCACGCTTTAGTCGTCACCGTCGTCACCGTCGTCACCGTCGTCACCGTCGTCACCGTCGTCGGCTTCGCCGGCGAAGAGCGGCACTGCGGCGGCTTCCCACCGCGACCGCCACTGCGTCTCGTCGAGGTCGCCCGGTGCGATGTCGTCCTGCAGCGCGGAACGTTCGAGCGTCGCGAGCCGGTCACGGAACCGCTTGGCCGTCCCGCGCAGGGCTGCCTCCGGGTCGGCGCCGACGGACTGTGCCAGAGCGGTGACCGTGAACAGCAGATCACCGACCGCGTCGATCCGATCGGGGTCCTCGGCGTCGGCGACCGCGGCCGCGGCAGCCGAAACCGCCTGAACGAGAGTCTCGGCGGCCGCCGCGTGTTCCCCGAGCAGTGGCGACGGCAGCCCAGCCCGCAGGGCGCGCTTCTGCAGCTTGGCCGCGAGCGCGAGCGCGGGCTGGCCGAGCGGCACGCCTTCGGTGACGGACGAGCGGCCCTTCTCGACGGCCTTGAGCTGCTCCCAGTTGTCGACGACCTCGTCCGCCCCGGACACCTCGACGCCGCCGAAGACATGCGGGTGCCGGCTCACCAGCTTCTCGACGATGCCGCCTGCCACGTCGTCTATCGTCCAGCCGGTGCCGTCCTCCCGCTCCTGCGCGATCCGCGCATGGAAGACCACCTGCAGGAGTACGTCGCCCAGCTCTTCCCGGAGGTCGAACAGGTCGCCCGACTCGATCGCCTCCAGCGCCTCGTACGTCTCCTCGACCAGGTAGTGCCCCAGCGACTGGTGGGTCTGCTGGGCGTCCCAGGGGCAGCCGCCCGGCGAGCGCAGCCGGTCCATGGTCGCGACGAGGTCGAGCAACCGCGCGCCGGGCATGTCGTATGAGCCGTAGACGACTTCGAGTTCGATGCCGCCCTCACGGGAGGCAAGATCGCCGAGTGCCCTGACGAAATCGGGGTCGCCGCCGGCGGAAGCGAGCCAGACCGCCGTACGGCCGGCCCTGGCCTTTTCCCGGAACTGCTGCGCGACTGAGACCGCCGAAGGGTCCCCGCCGCCCAGCAGGTAGCCGACCCGGAGTCCGGTGAGGTCGTCGCCCGCGGACAGGATCTGTACGACGATCCCCGCGGCCTGCAGGAACGGCAATTGCGGATGGACCGGGTCGGCACAGAAGACGTCGCCTTCGCGCAGTTCCTGCCACGCGTCGAAGGACAGCAGCCCGGGCGCGACACGATGGGTGTTGGCGATCAGCACCAGCCGGTCCATCGCAGCGCCGAACGGGTCTGTCACTGCGGCGGCGCGGATGACACGGGTGCAGACGTTGTCGACCGCGGTGCCGACGGATCATCCTTGCTGTTGTCGGAAGGCAGCACGGACAGGCTGGCCTTGTCCCAACGGCCGAAGCGCGGATTGACGGTCACCGCCGGACCCCTGTTGATCTCGTCCACCAGGCGGGCCGGTCCGATCAGCACCGATCCGGCCTGGTCGCGGATCTCGTCCTTGTGATCCGCGTACCTCCGCAGCTCGATGAGTTTGGCGATCACGATGCCGCCCCCGATATCGACGGGCCCGATCGTGTCGCCGTTCTTCGCGCTGAACAGGGCGCCGTCCCAGGCAGGAAGCGCGCCCTTCGCCACGAGCCCGACGTCGCCGCCGTTGGCGGCCGACTGCTGGTCCCCCGAGTACTTCGCCGCCAGCGCAGCGAAATCGCCGCCCGCCTTGAGTTCCGCGAGAACCTTGGTAGCCGTCGCTTCATCGTTGAAAAGGATGATCGCCACATGTGCCTGGTCGGCGAACACCCTCGGCTTGGACTTCTTGACGGCCTCGAGTTCGGCATCGGTGACCGGCCGGTCCTTGATGAGCTTCGCCGAGAGCACCCGCTGGTAGGCGCCCAATTCGATGAGCTCGCTCACGTCCGCCTGCGACATCCCCAGTGTCTGCGCCCACCGCGTCAGCCCGCCTTCGGCCGAATGCTGCGTGTCCAAACTGGTCCGGGTCGCCGTGCGGTCTTCATCGGTCAGGGCGGCCCCGAGCTTGCGCGCCTCGTCGCGGAACAAGGCCAGCTGAACCCGTCTCGTCAGCAACGCATCCGATACGTCCTGCCTCTGCGGCTTGGGGTTGGCTGTGGCGAGCACGCGGTCGACAGCTTCCACCACGGAGCTGCGCGACAGCCGGACGCTGCCGATCTGCGCCGCCGTGCCGCCGCCGACGCGGTCGATGCCGCAGGCCGACGTCATCACGACCGCCGCGAGCGCGACGATGCCCATCGTCGTACGCCGCCTGGTCGAGTCCAAGACGTGCACAGTTCCTCCGGTCGTGACGCTCAGGCGGTGGCCTGAACGGGTGTCTGCAGTACGGCGTCGAGCAGGTCGCGCGCCCAGGAGAGGGCTTCCATGTCCTTGAGGTCGGGCTTGGGAACCAGCACAGTTCTGACCGCGGACTTGACGATGGAACCACGGTAGAGACGCTCCAGCCTAAGCTGCTGGCTGTCCCGCAGCTCCAGCGGCGCGAACCGCACGAACTTGCCCTGCGTCGAGATCTCGGTGAGGCCCCGCGCCCGGGCGACGAGCCTGAACTCCGCGACCGCCAGCAGGTTCTGCACTTCTACCGGGAACGGTCCGTAGCGGTCGACGAGTTCCGCGCGCACTTCGGTCAGACTCGCCAGGTCTGTCGTGCCGGCGATCCGGCGATATGCCTCGAGTCGCAGCCGTTCCTCGGGGATGTAGTCGTGCGGCAGGTGCGCCGCGACCGGCAGGTCGATCTTGACCTCGGCGACATCCTCGGCGCTCTCGCCCTTGAAGTCGGCAACCGCCTCGCCGACCAGCCGGACATAGAGATCGAAGCCGACCGCGGCGATGTGTCCCGACTGCTCGCCGCCGAGTAGATTGCCGGCGCCGCGGATCTCCAGGTCTTTCATCGCAACGGCGATGCCCGCGCCGAGTTCGTTGTTCTGCGCGATGGTCGCAAGCCGGTCGTAGGCCAGCTCGGTGAGGGGCTTCTCCGGCGAGTAGAGGAAGTAGGCATAGGCGCGCTCGCGGCCGCGACCGACCCGGCCGCGCAGCTGGTGCAGCTGCGAGAGACCCATGACGTCGGCGCGTTCGACGATGAGGGTGTTGGCGTTGGCGATGTCGATGCCCGACTCGACGATCGTCGTACAGACGAGCACGTCGATCTGCTTGTCCCAGAAGTTGAGCATCACATGCTCGAGGGCGTCCTCGTTCATCTGCCCGTGTGCCGTTGTGACACGCGCCTCCGGAACCAGCTCGCTGATACGCCGGGCGACCCGGTCGATCGACTCGACCCGGTTGTGGATGAAGAAGACCTGGCCTTCGCGAAGCAGCTCGCGCCGGATCGCCGCTCCGATCTGCTTGTCGTCGTAAGGGCCGACGAAGGTGAGCACCGGATGGCGTTCCTCCGGCGGAGTGTCGATGGTCGACAGCTCGCGGATGCCCGTGATCGCCATCTCCAGGGTGCGCGGGATCGGCGTCGCGCTCATCGTGAGGACGTCGACCGCGACCCGCAGCGATTTCAGGTATTCCTTGTGTTCGACGCCGAAACGCTGCTCCTCGTCGACGATGACGAGGCCGAGGTCGTGGAACTTGGTGCCCTTGCTCAGCAGCCGGTGGGTGCCGATGACGACGTCGACGCTCCCGCCGGCGACCCCCGCGAGTACCGCGGCCTGCTCCTTGGCGGAGTTGAAACGCGAGATCATCCGCACGCTGACGGGGAACTGCGCGAACCGCTCCGAGAACGTCCCGAAGTGCTGCTGCGCAAGGAGAGTCGTCGGTACGAGGATCGCCGCCTGCTTGCCGTCCATGACCGCCTTGAAGGCGGCTCGGACAGCGATCTCGGTCTTGCCGTAGCCGACGTCGCCGCAGATGACGCGGTCCATCGGAACCGGCGACTGCATGTCGGCCTTGACGTCGTTGATGGCGGCGAGCTGGTCCGGGGTTTCCGTGTAGGGAAAGGCGTCCTCGAGTTCGTGCTGCCACGGAGTGTCGACGCCGAACGCGTAACCGGGGCTGGCCATCCGCGCGCTGTAGAGCCTGATCAGTTCTGCCGCGATCTCCTTGATCGCCTTCTTCGCGCGGCCCTTCGCCTTCTGCCAGTCGGCGCCGCCCAGCCGGTGCATGCTCGGCTGCTCACCGCCGACGTAGCGCGTGACCTGTTCGAGCTGATCGGTCGGCACGAACAGCCGGTCACCGCGGGCGTATTCGAGAATGAGGTATTCCCGTTCGGCGCCGTTGATCGTGCGCCGGACCATCTCGACGTACTTCCCGACGCCGTGCTGCTCGTGTACGACGAAGTCACCCGGCTTGAGAGTCTCGATGTCGAGCGTCTTGCGCCGCTTGCTCGGCATCTTGCGCATGTCCTTGGTGGAGCCGCGCTGGCCCGACAGGTCGGTCTCGGTCAGCACCGCGAACTGCAGGTGCGCGCTGGCGAACCCCCGTTCGATCGAGCCGCAACTGATGACGGCGACCGACGGCGGCGGCGCTTCGACCAGGTCGAACTCGAGTCGCGAGCCGATTTCCGCCTGCTGCAGAACCTCGTGCAGTCGCTCGGCCGGGCCGTGCCCCTCGGTCAGCAGCACCACCCGCCACCCGTCGTGCAACCAACGGCGTACGTCGTCGAGCACCTTTTCCGTGTCGCCGCGATAGCCCTCGTGGGTCGCGGCCTCTATGGTCACCTCGTCGTCGTATGCCCCGATTTCCTCTGCTGCGAAAGGCGAAATCGTCCACCACGGCAGACCAGCGGTCAGTGCGGATTCACGGACCTCACCCACGGTGCGGTACGCCGCCGCGCCCAGATCCACAGGAGCCTTGCCGCCGATCGCGGCCGTCGACCAGCTCGCCTCCAGGAACTCCTGGCTCGTGCGGACGAGTTCGTGGGCTCTGGTCCGGACCCTCTCCGGGTCGCAGACGAGCACGTGGGCGCCGGCCGGCAACTCGTCGACCAGCAGGCTCAGTCGTTCGACGAGAACCGGAGCGAATGCCTCCATGCCCTCGGTCGGTGTGCCGTCGGCAAGTTTGTCCAGGACATCGGCGAGCTCCGGGTAGTCGTTGGCCAGTGCGCGTGCCTTCGCGCGCACCTCGCCGGTGAGCAGCAGCTCGCGGCAAGGCGGCGCCCACAATCCATATTCGGCCGCGCCGAGGGAGCGCTGCGAACCGGCCGCGAAGCTGCGGATCTCCTCGACCTCGTCGCCCCAGAACTCGATGCGCACCGGATGTTCGTCGGTCGGCGGGAAGACATCGAGGATGCCGCCGCGCACCGCGAACTCGCCGCGCTTTTCGACCAGCTCGACCCGCGAGTAGGCGTAGTCGACCAGGCGGCGTACCAGGCCCTCGAGGTCGTGCGCCTCGCCCTGCTTGACCTGGATCGGCTCCAGCTGGCCGAGGCCGGCCACCATCGGCTGCAGCAGGGAGCGGATCGGGGCGACGACGACGGAGATCGGCTGGTCGCCCGCATGAGCGAGGCGGCGGAGTACGCCGATCCGACGGCCGACTGTGTCCGCGCGCGGACTCAGGCGCTCGTGCGGCAGAGTCTCCCAGGCCGGGAACTCGGCGACGGTGTCGGGCGGCAGCAGACTGCGCAGAGCGGACGCCAGGTCCTCGGCTTCGCGGCCGGTGGCGGTTACGGCAAGCACGGTTCGACCGCTGCCGCGGACGAAGGCAGCAATCGCGAACGGGCGCAGAGGCGCCGCCGCCGTCAGATCCAGCTCGGCCTGGCCCACCGAGCGGAGCGCGGTGACGAGCGCGGGGTCAGCGGAAAAAACGTCGAGCAGTGGAGCTAGCGACATGGATTCCTGTCCGGGAGCGAACGCCAACCAGCCCCCGATACCGCCGCACCGGGGGAAGGAACGAGGATAACCCGCCTAGCCGACAGGCCGGTCGGCGGAGCCGAGCTCGGCAAGCTGCGCGAGCAACTGCGCGGGCACCTGCGGATCGAACGGCGGCCCCCATGGCACCCGGGCGATACCGACGGGCACCCGGCGTACCAATTCGCCGAGCGCGCCGAACTGCTGGCCGAGCACCCGCGGCGATGCCCAGCCCAGAACCCTGGGAAACGCGCTCAGCACGATCAAGGCGTCGCCTCGACCGAGCCACGAGATCGACGGCACGATCGCCTCCCGGTCTGGCTGCGGCACCAAGACTGCGCGCAGCGGCACCGGATCCAGCGTCGCTAGCGGCACCGACAGGGCGAGCCGCTCGTCCGCCGTCTGCCGGGTCAGATCCGCCCCGAAGTCCGTCGCCAGACTCGACGCAGCCGGGCGCAATCGACTCTCCGTCGCGCCCAGCCAGCACACCGTGGGCTGCGCCGGCTGGACGCGGAGCACGTCATCGGTGATCAGCCTGCCGCCGGCGATGCACATCCAGGTCGCCAACGTCGACTTGCCCATGCCGCTCTCGCCCACGAAGGCAACGGCGCTGCCGTCGATCTCGACGGCACTCGCGTGCAGCACGAGCGCATCGCGCAGGCACAGAACGATCGAGATGAGGATTCCGGAAACGATCACCGGCATGATGCCCACCGGGCCGTTCGGATCGACGAAACAGACTGCCGTCGTGACATCGCGATCCAGCTCGATATCGCAGATCTCGTGGAACCGCAGGACGAATCCTCCGTCGTTCTGAACGAGGGTGTAGAAGCCGCCCCCGTCCGGCCGGTTCAGCTGCGCGAGTACCTCGCCCGCGGGCACATCGGCGGACGCGACCCGGTCCGGGCCCCTCCGGACAAAGAACTCTGCCGGCGCCGACGTCGTCCGTGCATGGTTCAGCACGAAGTCGGAACTGATGACGAGGCCGTGCATGCGCAGCTGCTCGCCGGACTGCATTCGCACTGTCCGCCTTCCGCTCGGAACGGCGTACACCGTGTCCGGTACGTCGTTATCCTGATTTTCGGCCGAGAGGAGACACGGGTGTCGCAGTATGCCCGCCGCGAAGGCGTCATGTCCGTCGAACTCGAAGGCGACACAGTGCTGCTCGACACGCTCTCGGGCCAGTACTTCCGACTGAACACGACCGCCACGCTCGTGTGGTCGCTCCTCGAACACGCATCGTCGGTCGACGAGTTGGCGCGGCAGGTGCACGCGCACACCGAGGTCGATCCAGACATACTCCGCGGCGATCTCGCGGAGCTGCTCGAATCCCTGGAGCAACAGCAACTCGTCGTGGCGAGTTGAAGAACCCACGCCTCTCGGATCTGCCGACCGTCGTCGTCACGGCCGTTTGGGTGCTCAGCGCTCGCGTCGTTCTGGCGCGCGGCGGCTTTCCCGGTGCCATCAAGCGCTACACGCTCCAGCCGGAAGCGGCTCCGGCCCGGCCGGCCGAGCCGCTGACACCGGCTGTCCGCCGCGCCGCTCGAGTCGCGGCGCGCGTCGTACAGATGCGTGTGCTGGGCGCCACCTGTCTGCCGCGGTCGATCGCGATCGCCCGGGTCGTCGCGAGCCGGGGAGCGCGCGCGGACATCGTGCTCGGCGTCACGCAGGTGGAGGGATTCGCCGCGCACGCGTGGGTCGAAGCGGGCGGACAGCGCATCGACCCGAGCGGGTATCCGGACGGCGTATACCAGCCCGCTGGTCGTTTCCGGCTGGCAGGGTGAGCCCGCTCGCCGCGCGCTGGAGTCCTGCCCCGGCGGTTGTCACGGCCGCGGACGATCTCCTCGTCGGTCCCGTTCTCAAGCGCTGGTCCGACCAACACTTCGCGGTTGCAATGAGTGGTGGCCGCATTTCGCTCGCCGTGGACGAGGACCTTGTCGTCGCGGTCGAGGGACGTCTCGACGACGCCGGTGGAGGACCCTCCGCATCGCTGGGCGCCGCCGACGCCGTCACCGCGCAGTGGCGTCGCTCAGGTGCCGCTGTGCTGGACGAGCTCCTCGGCGATTTCTTGATCGTCGTCTACGACCGGGCTACGCGCCGGGTGACCGCCGGCCGCGACATCGTCGGTGCACGACCGGGATTCGTCTCGACGTCGCGCGGGGAACATCTCGTCTTCACCCACCTTGCCGGCGTCGCCGAAAAGCGCGGTTTCGACCTTGTACCCGATCACAATTGGACAGCGAGCTACCTGCGCGGGGACTGGCCGGACGCAATATTGACGCCATACCACGGGGTCAGCGCGTTGCTGCCAGGACACATCGCCGTGCCCTACGGCCTTGGCTGGGAGCAGTCTCGAGTATGCGAATGGCAGATCGAAGAGCCGTCGAAACTGTCTGTCGAGGCAGCATCCGACGGGTTCCGCGATCGCTTCGACGCCGCTGTGCTCGCGCGCATCGGCGACGTCGACGGTCCAGTTGCCGTCGCGACATCCGGCGGGTTGGACTCCACCAGCGCGCTCGTGACGGCTCGCGCCATCCGGCCGGACGCCGACCTGGTTGCCCTCGCTATTCCCTTCACGGATCCGGAGGGCGACGAACGGCACCTTCAGGTCGAGGCAGCTGCAAAGGCCGGCGCCCGGCTGCACTGGGTCGACATCTCCGAGCGCGGTCCGTTCGGCTCCGGACCTGATGAAGTCTTCGGGCGCTTCGGCGCTCCCCCGCTCGCCCCGAACTGGTTCTTCTTCAGCAGCATCGAACAGGCCGCACTCGAGGCCGGCGTCCTGCAGATTCTCGACGGCGAGGACGCTGACGGCGTGCTGTCGGGAAACCTCGGATTCCTAGCCGATCTGGTCGCGCGCGGACAATGGATCACGTGGACCAGGGAGGCGCTGGCGCTGCGCCGGGTCCACGACGTGCGGCTCGAGGTGCTGTACCGCAGATCCCGGGTTTCGCTTCGCCGGGTCGGACGGGCCGGCGGAATCGGAGGCCCCACCGCGAGGTTTGCGACGGGCCGTCGCGGCTACGTCAGCAGCGGCGGCTATCTCACCCGCCTGATGGAGTGCACCTACGACGAATCGACTGCCGTCGCAGGCGGGATGGCACATCCGTTCCTCGACCGTCGGGTCGTCGAGTACGCGTTGGCGTTGTCGTGGGATCACATCGTCAAAGGCGGCAAGTCGAAGATCGTGCTGCGGAATGCGATGCGCGGCCGCCTGCCGGAATCGATTCGCAATCGAAGCGGCAAAGCCCGGCTGTCAGCCCCGTTCGAGCGGATGGTGACGGGCAGCCAACGATCCTGGCTCGACGAAGGACTGGCACTCGCGCGACGTGACCGGAGTGGCACTTTCGACGCCGTCGACTGGACAAAGTACGCAGAGAGTGCGAAAGCGGGCGATACCTTCCCCCTTTTCCGCGTTGCCATGGTCGCGCTCTGGCACGAGTGGATTGCCGCCGCGGCACCGGGGGGAATCCAGTCCCGGTGATCCGGCCGAATCGCTTGTACTGCGGGGTGCCGGAATCTACTCTGAACGCGTATGGAGAGGTTCAAGG
>JBDTYE010000041.1:0-19027 GCA_040005895.1 Actinomycetota bacterium
GCCCTGGCAGCGCCGCCGACGTACCGCTGGCCATGCCGGTGCAATGGGACGCGGCGAGCGTCACCGAATCCGAACTGGCGATGCTCGCGGCCGATGACGCCAATCGCCTCATCGCAGTCAGCCGGCCGGCCGCCGAACTGCTGGGCTGGGAGATCGAGGAACTCATCGGCCGTCGGATCGTCTCGATCGTGCCCGAGGGCCTTCGTGAGGCTCACATCGCCGGCTTCGTCCGCTACCTCGTCAGCGGCGAGAGCCGGATCCTGGGGAAGACGACCCTCGTCAGCGCGCTGCGCCGCGACGGCTCCGAGGTGCAGGTACTGATCCTCATCGAGGTCTGGGCCACTGGCGGCCGAGCAGTCTTCACCGCGACGCTCACGCCGGTTGAGCTGACTGGCTGACTCGCCGCGGGAATGGCCGGAGCCCGAGCGGCCGTTGCAGGTGGCGACATGCCTGTTGCCATCCTGACCGTCACCCTGGCCGCCGCGACTGGGCTGGGTCTGTTGTGGCGCCGCCACAACGGCCGGCTTCGCACCGCCGCCCCGTCCGGCCAGCACCTGTCGGCGGCCGACTTCGCCGCCGTCGGCGCCGACGCCGGGACGCGGGCGACACTCGTCCAGTTCTCCTCCTCGTTCTGCTCCCCCTGCCGTGCGACCCGGCAGATACTGCGCGAAGTCGCGGACATGATCGAGGGCGTCACCTATGTCGAGATCGACGCCGAGTCGCATCTCGACGTCGTCCAACGGCACAACATCCTGCGTACGCCGACGACGCTGGTTCTCGACCACGCCGGCTCGGTCGTCGTGCGGGCGAGCGGCCAGCCGCGCAAGGCCGACGTGATCGCAGCCGTGGGCCGCGCCCTCCAACTGTCGACAACGCCGTCGGCGACTCCGTAAGGTCACGGTATGAACTCCGAACTCGTGCTGGTCAGGCGTCGCGTCGTCGACCACGGCCGCATGGGCGCCTGCCGCTGTCGACCGGGTCGCGTCTAAGCCACCCGTCCAGCACTCCGTCCGGAGCTGTCATGACCGCACGACCCGTTCCGTATGTCGACCCGCGCGGCAGCAGATTCGCCGCGTGGATAACAACCTTCGTCCTTGCCGCTGTCGTTCTCAGCGGTTCTGGCGCACTTCTCGCAGCGCAGACCGTGGTCTTCCTGATCGGCGCGATCTTCGGCCTGCGGCGGGCGCCGTACGCCGCGGTGTTCCGCTTGGTGCGCAAGGCCGCCAGGCTTTCTCCCCCGTCTGAGCTGGAGTCTGAAGCACCCCTGCGTTTCGCGCAGGCCCTCGGTGCCGTGTTCGCGATCACCGGCGTTGCCGCCTTCGCGGCCGGCGCCCCGCTCGTCGGCATCGTCGCAGCCGCTTTCGCATTAGCCGCGGCTTTTCTCAACGCAGCCTTCGGCGTCTGCCTGGGCTGCGAGCTCTACCTGATCCTGCGCCGCATCACCGGACGGAGCGCACTGCCGCGCTTCGTCCCTTCCCGCACCATCGCTGAAGGGAGTTCCGCATGAGCCGCACAGACGTCCTGGTGGACGCCGATTGGGCCGAGTCGCACCTCGATGACTCGAAAGTTGTTTTTGTCGAGGTAGATGAGGACGTCTCGGCGTACGACACGGGCCACATCCCAGGAGCTGTCCGCCTCGACTGGAAGTCGGAGCTGCAGGATCCGGTGATCCGTGACTTCGTCGACAAGGCGCAGTTCGAAAAACTGCTGTCCGCCAAGGGAATCTCGAACGACGACACCGTGGTGCTCTACGGCGGCAACAACAACTGGTTCGCGTCGTACGCCTACTGGTACTTCAAGCTCTACGGGCACGACGACGTGTTGCTGCTCGACGGCGGCCGCAAGAAGTGGGAGCTCGACAACCGCAAGCAGACCCAAGAGGTCCTCGACCGGCAGCCGACGTCGTACACCGCGAAGGAGCAGGACACCTCGATCAGGGCGTTCCGCGACCAGGTCAAGGACGCCATCGGCACCGTTAACCTCGTCGACGTACGTTCGCCCGACGAGTTCAGCGGCAAGCTTCTCGCGCCGGCGCACCTGCCGCAGGAGCAGTCGCAGCGTCCGGGGCACATCCCAGGCGCCAAGAACATCCCGTGGTCGAAGGCGGCGAACGACGACGGCACCTTCAGGTCCGACGACGAGCTGAAGTCCCTCTACGAGGGTGCGGGCATCAACCTGGCGACTGACACGATCGCCTATTGCCGGATCGGCGAGCGCAGCGCGCACACGTGGTTCGTCCTGCACGAGCTGCTCGGCCAGCCGAATGTCCGCAATTACGACGGCAGCTGGACCGAGTGGGGTTCCCTCGTAGGGGCGCCGATCGAGCTGGGCTGATCGCGTGTGCGGTTCGACTGTCGGCGGCCTCAGTACCGAAGGGATCGACGTGAGCAAGGAGACGGTCATTCAAGGCACGGTCAGCCGCGGGGGCGCGCCGGCAGCCGGCGCCTACGTGCGGCTGCTCGACGCGGGCGCGGAGTTCACCGCGGAGGTTCAGACCTCGGCCACAGGTGGTTACCGCTTCTTCGCGGCGCCCGGAACCTGGACGTTGCGGGCGCTGGCCCGTGGCGGTGCTGTGGGTGAGGCGAGTGTGAGCGCCGAGCCCGGCATCAACGACGTCGACGTGGTCGTCTCGGCCGGCTGACTGACTCCTTCCAGTCGGTCTCGGGGAAAGAGGTCCGGGGTCGACCCGCTTGTCGGCTCCCGCGACCACACTGTGACGGGTGTCAGCCACCAGAGTCTCGACGGCCGCCCTGCTGATCGCCGCGGTGCTGTCCGCCTGCGCCCGGCAATCAAGTGGCCGGCCGTCGGTCTCGCCCGGCACCCAGACCGGGCCGCGGCCACCGGCTGCCGCGTTCGCTGCGACCATCGAGCGGGTCGTCGACGGCGACACCGTCATCGCGCGGCGTACGCCCGGCGGCGCCAAGGTCCGAGTGCGCCTGATCGGCATCGACTCGCCGGAGACGGTCAAGCCTGGGACGCCGCAGCAGTGTTACGGGCCGGAGGCGTCGGCCTACCTCGCCGCGGCCCTTCGCGGCGCCCGTATCACCGCCTCCTACGAAGGTGGGGGCCACCTCGACAAGTTCGGCCGGGACCTGTGGGACATCTGGCTCGCTGACGGCACCTTCGTCGCCGGGCAGGAGGTCGAACGCGGCTACGCCAGGGCGCTGCGGGTGCGTCCGCAGGTCGACCACGCGGCGTACCTCAGCGGTGTCGAGGCTGGGGCGAAGGCCGGGCGCCGGGGCCTCTGGGGCGCCTGCCCGCGCTGACCGGCGCAGTCAGTAGACGAGCGCCTGCGCGTCGTCGGCCAGAACCTCGCCGACGAACGCCTGGGCACCCGCGATCCTGATGCCGGGGAGCACGTCTTCGGCGCCGATGTTCCGCCGGGCGGCGCATTGCGTGCACAACGTCACCTGCCCGCCGCCGAGCACCGCGGCGAGCAGGTCCTGCAGCGGCGCCGACTCGGCGAGCGCGAACAGTTCAGCGCGCCCGGGTAGAGCGAACCACGCAGATTCGCCGGTCAGCCACAAGGACACGGGTACGCCGCTCGCGACGGCCACGGCCGCCACCGTGAACGCCTGCGCGCAGCGTTCGGGTGCGTCCTCACCCGCGGTCACCTTGATGACGAGACTGCGCGGCACGGCGACTCCCTTCATCGGCTGGCGGGCAGTGTAGGCCGCGCCGGGCGGACCCGGCTCGGGTAGGCTCGGCGCCGACCTTCACCACGACTTTCCAGGCTGCATCGAAGGCGGACGTAGTGATCGAATCGATCTACACGGGACTGCTCGTCACTGTCTTCCTCGTGATCGGGTGGTTCGCGGCCTACGTCGTCTACAAGCTCTACCACGGCCAGCGCTGACAGATTCAAGTCACTCCCGCCCGGCGTCGATATGACATGGGGAACCTCTGTGCGCGCGATCGGTCTGTCGCCGCCCCTGGTAGGGAGTGGGAGCAAAAACATGCGGAACAGCACGCGATCGATTGCCGTAGCAGCCGCGACGGTTCTGGCAACCATCGCGCTCGGAACCCCGGTCGCCGGCGCCCTCGCCAGCACGTGCATGTACCCGCCGTCGACACCGGTCCTGTCCGTGGGTCTGAGCACGACCGCGCCCACCGCGGGCCAGCCGGTATACGTGCGTGGCCGGATGTCCTACAACAAGTGTGGCGTCAGCGGTAGTGCGGTAACCGTTCGGGCCGGCGGCAGGACCATCGGAACTCGCACGACCGACACGGGCGGCAACTACTCCGTTCGCTTCACCCCGACCACGAAGACCTCGGTGTACGCCGCCGGAGCGTTCAACCGGGTGGCCGTGAAGTCGCGAACTCTCGGCGTCGCGGTCCGCACCAACCTGCGGGGCACCAGCGTGGTGGCGATCGGCAGCTGCCGGATCGCCGTTCGAGGCAGCATCTACCCGGTGCGCAAGGGTCTGCCCGTCGTCGTCCAGCGCCGAATCACGCAGGGGACCAGGTTCGTCGGCTGGTCGACTCTCGCGACAGCACGGACAACCGTGACCGGCAGTTACGCGGCCACGGTGACCCTTCCGTGCGCGAGCAAGGCCGGCGTTTCGACGTACGTCGCGCCGACGCAGACGAACGCGGCCAACCGGTCCAGCACCATCACGGTGACCGCGAAACGATAGAAAACCGGCAAACACCAAACGGGTGACTCCCGCTCAGCCCTCCACTGCCGATAACAACAGGGCCACAACGGCGTGACCCTGGAGGAGCCGACAGCGATGTCCTACCGAACCGAGGGATCTGCGCGGCTGTGCGTCCTCGTCGCAGACGACGATCAGCCGACCCGCGAGCTCGTCGCATTGTGTCTCGCCCAGGTGGGCTTCGACGTCGTCGAGGCCGCCGAGGTCGAAGCGGCCGAGCGCGCGATCGTCGAGCACAGCCCGGCACTCATCGTTCTCGATGTGGCGATGCCAGGGCGCAGTGGGCTGGATCTGCTGCGCACCCTGGACAAGCGCAACGTGGGTGTCATCCTCCTCAGCGGCCGGGCCGGTGAGCAGGATCGCATCCTCGGACTGCAGCTGGGCGCCGATGACTACGTGGTGAAGCCGTTCTCC
Organism: Actinomycetota bacterium; assembly: GCA_040005895.1. Classification (GTDB taxonomy): domain Bacteria; phylum Actinomycetota; class Actinomycetes; order BP-191; family BP-191; genus JBDTYE01. The sequence continues at coordinate 5,070 of JBDTYE010000041.1, forward strand.
GTCGGTGAGCTGGTGGCGCGGGTGCAAGCCGTTCTGCGGCGTACCCGCAGGTCCGAAGAGGCCGAGCGAATGGACTTCGGCTGGCTGATCATCGACACGGACCGGCACGAGGTCTACGTGAAGGGCCGCCTGGTCGAGCTCACCAGCAAGGAATTCGACGTGCTGGCCTACCTCGCGGGTTCGCCCGGGAAGGTTTTCAGCCGCCGGCAGCTGCTGCAGAAGGTGTGGTCGTCCGCGCCGGAATGGCAGGACCCGGCAACGGTGACCGAGCACATGCGCCGGCTGCGCAACAAGCTGGAGGCGCCAGGCCTGCCGCACTGGCTGTGGACCGTGCGCGGCGCCGGCTACAAGTTCGAGCGGCGGACCAGTGCCCGGCTGGAAGCTGAGGCGTACGCCGCTCAGCACGGCATTCCCTACGAACCGGGTAACGCCGAGCAGGCGGTCGCCGGCTTCCAGGGCAAGGGTTCGCGCGCGACCGGCTGAGAGCGATGGCTGCGCTGGTGCGGGGGAAGGGGCTAGTGGCCGTTCTTGTTGATGCGGCCGTGGCTGTCGGAGAGCGAGCCTTGAACCGAACTGCGCGTGATCTCTTCGACCGACCCGAGAACGGTCAGCGTCGGCGGCTCGTAGGCGTGTTGTTCCGGCATTGCGGCCAGGTTGCTCGACAAGGTCATGACCGTTTCCCTCAGGTGCCTTGAGGTCGGGGCGACTGCCCAGACTCCTCCTCCGGTTTCGATATCGGCAGCGAGCGGCGCGTACTTGAGGCTGCTGCGGCATTGCCTGCGCAACGATGTGCGAGTGCCCATTACTGTCCCCCGCGGCGCCTACGAGCTTCAGGTCACGGGCCTGAAGAACGCCGAACGCCTCAATGCCGGCGTGCCTGCCGACTGGCCGCGCGTTCGCCTTGCCTACCAGGCCGGTACCGACGCAGGCGAAATGGTGGTGGACGACCGCCATGCCTCGTTCCCTTGTTCCGAGCGGGGTTCGGTGGTCGCCGATCGAGCCACCGGGACCGTCACGGTCACCGCGCCCGAGCCGATCTCCGACGATGAGATCGTGCATCCGTTGCTCGCCTGGGCGGCTTCGGCCTACGCCCGCTGGCTCGGGCGCGAGGCGTTCCATGCAGGTGGCCTGGTCATCGGCGACGGCGTGTGGGGGGTAGCGGGCGACCGCGCCGCGGGCAAGAGCACTTTGCTTGCGGCTGCTGGCCGGGCCGGCATCGGAGTGGTCGCCGACGATCTCTTGGTGATGCGCGGCACCACGACCTTCGCGGGTCCGCGTTGCGTCGACCTGCGCGAGGAGTCCGCTGCCTACCTCGGCATGGGCACCGCCTTGAAAACGCAGGGCCGGGAACGCTACCGGGTCGCTCTGGGACCGGTGCCTGCGCAGGCGCCGCTCCGGGGCTGGCTCCTGCTCGCGTGGGCGGACGTGCCCGAGCTCGTGCCGGTTCGCCCCGCTGAGGCATTGGTGCGCGTCAGTGCCCAGCGGATGATGCAGCTGGGCGCCGCGGCACCCGAGCGGATGCTCGACCACGCCGCCCTGCCCGTTCGGGAGCTGCGCCGGCCGCGTCGATTCGGGAGTCTCGACGAGACACTCGACCTGCTTCTTGCGATGACCTAGTTCGGCCGGTTCTGGCGAAGCCAGGTTGCCTGCAGCAGGATCGCGCTGCCGAGGGGAAACCGGGCGGCTGTCCAGGCGGATCGCAGCCTGCCCGGATCCACCAGCTCCGGATCGACGGAATCGCCATCCCAGCTGCGCGCGAACTCGCGGCTCTCCCCGCGGAAGAACGGCTTGTCGAACGTGGCCTTGCTCTCCCGCGCCAGCAGAGCGCCGGGCAGCAGATCGGACATCAGAGTCCGCATCACGGTCGTCCGGTTGCCCGGGCCGAGCCGGCCGCCGGCCACCGCGATCGCGGAAAGGAATGCCGGGTCGAGGAGGGGATGAGACATGTCGACGTCGGCCGCGGCCGCCGGCCTGTCGAGCATGTCGAGGGCCAGGCTCAAGTGCCTGCGCCCATGCCACCACGAGACTCGCGAGTCCCAGCGCCGCGGGTCGCCGGCCAGCTCGTCCGCCTCGGCCCTCCGGCTGTCCGCCTCTGCCGACCTCGTCAGCCAGCTGCCTGCTCTCCTCAGCCGGCGGGCGTACACCGCCCGGCGCAGCGGACGCGCTGCCGCGAACATGCCGAGCCGCAGTACGTCGCGTGGCTGCGGGCGGCGCCGCCGCGCGAGTACGTCGGCGAACGGCTCGAACATCCAGCTGTCGAGCAGCCCGTCGCCATCGAGACCGGTGACGAGTGTTCCGCCTGCGGCGTAAGGGAAAAGCGGTGTGTACGTGTAGGCGTTGAACGGGAACAGCGGGCCGTGCGCCAGCAGGGCTGCCTGGGCGAAGGGACCGATCAGGTCGAGCTCGTCGCGGATCTCCACCCGCTGCCAGTCAGGCAGCCGCAGGTGGCCTATGACGAGCTGCTGCCAGTCGTCCTCGCCCGCGTCCGGTGCGTCGTGGTAGCGCAGGGTCAGGGGTACCGGCGTCGGCAAACCTTCGCGGCGGGCCAGATCGACCGCGAGCGCGAGCATGGCCGAGGAATCTCTGCCGCCGCTGAAGGAGATGACGCAGGGTGCGCGCAGCAGCGCCGGAAGCAGGGCGGCTTCGAGAGCCTGCCGTGGCGATCTGCCGTCGTACGTGGGAAGTGCGGGCGTCGATGGATCATCGCCGACGACGACGCCGGACGCGATCTCGAGAGGCGTGAGCGGGTGTGGCGCGGGTCGCGTCGCCGTCACTCGCCCTCTTCGATGAGGTCTTGCGCCCGGAGCTGGGCGAGGAAGGCGTCGACGTGCGCTTGCGCCGTTTCCTCATCGAGCCCGTTGCTGCCGGCGAGGTGGTCGACGAGCGCCACGCGGGTTGTGCCCGCCGCGAGCAGATCCCACAGCGCCGCGCCGGAACTGTTGACTCCGAGGTATTGCGACCCGCTGACATCGAGTGCGACAACCTCGCCTTCCACGGATCGCCATTGCAGATCGGCTTGTCGCAACCGCAGTTCCGCCACGTCTACTCCTCCGTCGATGCACCAAGTGTGCCGCAGCGCGTCCCAGCGGCGGGGTCTTCGCGCGGTAGCGTGCTCGCGTGCCGCGGCTGCTGATGGTGCACTCCTCCTCGGATCGCTACGGCTCCGACGTGGCTTGCCTGCGAATCGCCGCCGAGGCGGTGTGCGCGGGCTGGACGGTCGATGTGCTGCTTCCCTCGCAGGGCCCGCTCGTGGACGATCTGCGGGGGGCCGGTGCCAGCGTTTTCGTTCTCGACCCGATCGTCCTGCGTCGCGCCGACCTCACCGGACTGCACGCCCTGACCCTGCCGCTGCGTTGGGGACGGCTCGCCTTGGGCCTACGGCGATTCACCAGGACTCGGGCGGCGTACGACGTCGTGCACAGTAACTGCGCGCCCACACTCGGCGGCGCGCTGATAGCCCTATGGTCGAAGGCGCGGCACCTCTGGTACGTCCACGAAATCTTCGTCTCGGCACGCCAACGGCGGGCCTTCGACGCCTTACTGCGACGCTCGGCCGACCGGGTGCTGGCGTGCTCGCAGGCAGCCCTTCAGCAGTTCCCCGCCGTTGTGGCGGCCGGGCTGGGGCAGGTCGTGCACACCGGTGTCGAGGTCCCGGCCGGCATCGCAGTGCAGTTGCCGCTGGAGGACGGCGTGCCAGTCGTCGTCTGCGTCGCGCGGCTCAACTCCTGGAAGGGACAGGACGTCCTGCTCGACGCCGCCGCCCGCGTGCGCGCCCGGGGCGTCGAGGTGCGCATCGAACTGGTCGGGTCGGTTTTTCGCGAGGAGCGGCAGTTCGAGTCCCGATTGCGCGATCAGGCGGAGGAACTCGGCATGGCCGGGCACGTCACGTTTCTCGGCGAACGACGGGACGCCCTGGAGATCGTTGCGCGGGCGGACATAGCCGTCGTACCTTCGACGCGCCCGGAGCCGTTCGGCATGGCGCTGGTGGAGGCGATGGCGCTCGGGCGGCCCGTCGTGGCAAGCGCGGCCGGAGGGCCGGCCGAGATCGTCACGGACGGCGTCGACGGGCTGCTGGTCCGGCCGGGCGATGCCGTCGCGCTGGCTGATGCGCTGCAACGGCTGATCGAGGATCCGGCGTTCGCTCGCTCGCTCGGGCTTCAAGCGCGGGCACGAGCTGCCGATTTCACTTCAGGAAGCATGACAGCGCAGGTCCTCGCGAGCTACGACGACCTCCTTGCGAAGGGACCACGGTGAAGGTCGCACTCGTCGGCACGCGTGGTGCGCCCGGGCGTTACGGCGGGTTCGAGACCGCGGTCGAGGAGGTCGGGCGCCGCCTCGTCGGGCTCGGACACGAAGTCGTCGTCTACTGCCGAAACCCGAAACAGACCATGACGTCCTACCTGGGCATGCGGTTGGTGAATTTGCCGGCCTGGCGGCACAAGCACTTCGAGACACTGAGCCACACGGCGATGTCCGCGGCGCACCTCGTAGCGCATCGCGTCGATGTCGCGGTGGTTTTCAACGCCGCCAACGCGCCGTTCATCCCGATGATCAGGGCGGCGCGCATCCCGGTGGCCCTGCACGTCGACGGGCTCGAGTGGCGCCGCGCTAAATGGGGACCGGTGGGCAAGCGCTATTACAAGGCGAACGAGCGGATCGGCGTACGGGTGGCGAATGCGCTCATCGCCGATGCCGTCGGCATCCAGGACTATTACCTCGAGCGCTATCAGGCGGACAGTGTTTTCATCCCTTACGGAGCGCCGATCCTGCGCGACCTCCCGTCCGGCCGGCTCGCTGATGTCGGCCTGCGGCCACGTGGCTACCATCTCGTTGTCGCCAGGCTGGAGCCGGAGAACAACGTCCACGTCGCCGTCGCGGGCTATGCGCGCAGCGCGGCCGCCCTTCCCCTCGTGATCGTCGGCGGCGTGCGCTACCCGGGCGAGTACGTCCGCGCGCTGCAGGGAACCGCCGCGCTCGACCCGCGGGTCCGGATGCTCGGGTCCGTCTACGACGACGAGCTGCTGGACCAGCTCTACGCGCACTCGGCGTCCTACCTGCACGGTCACTCCGTCGGCGGCACCAATCCCTCGCTGTTGCGGGCGATGGGCGCGGCAGCGCCGGTGCTCGCGTACGACGTCAACTTCAACCGCGAGGTCCTCGGCGAGTCAGGGCGCTTCTGGAGCCGACCCGAGGACGTGGGCGCGGCCGTCCATTCGGTGGAAGCGGACGGCGCGGCCGCACAGCGCATGGGCGTTCATGGGCAGGCCCGGGCCGAGCGACTCTATGACTGGGACGATGTCGCGGCCCGGTACGAAGCGTTGTGCTTGTCGCTGGTGAAGGGGCACTGATGCGGGTAGCCATCGTCTCTCCGCACCCGATCACGCCGGCCGACAGCGGCGACCGGATCAGGACCACCGCGTTGTGCCGCGCGCTGATCGAACGCGGGGTCGACGCCTTCGTCGTCGCTTACGCATGGGAAGGGGAAAGGTCCTCGCCGCGGGATGCCGTCCGCTACGTGCCGGGCCGGCCGGCGGGTGCGGCCAGGCAGCTGTGGCGGCTGCGGCTGGCGGCAGCGCGGCGTACCAACGCCTTCGCCCTCCACCAGAACGCGGCGGCACAGGCCGCCATGCGCCGCGAACTGGACGCGCTTCGACCCGACGTCGTGGACTTCCAGCACTCGTACACGTGGTTCCAGCCCGGCCGGCCCAACGTCCTGACGGTGCACAACGTGGAGAGTGACCGGCTGAGCAGGTTCGCCGGATTGCCGCGCAGTGCGCTTGACGGGGCCATCGACAGTGAGCGGGCGGCTGTCGAAAGCGCAAGCGCGACCGTGGTGCTCTCCGACCTTGACGGCACCCGGCTTTGCCGGCTCGCGACACCCCGGAGCCTGCACGTCGTACCCATCGGCTACGACCCGGGCCCTCCGCGCCCCCAGCAGCGCGAGGACTGCGTGGTCGCCGCCTACGTCGGTTCGATGGACTACGAGCCGAACGTCGAGGCCGGCCGGCTGCTCTTGTGCGAATGGCAGGGCATCCGGAAGTCAACCGGACTGCAAAGGCTGCTAGTCGTCGGCCGGCAGGCCTCAGCGCACTTCCGCCCGGACGAGACGGTCGAGGTGCTCTCCGACGTGCCGGACGTTCGCCTCGCACTGGAGCCGGCAGATGTCCTGGTAGTGCCAGTGGTCAGCGGCGGCGGCGTGCGCGTCAAGATCATCGAAGCGTTCGGCCTCGGCCTGCCCGTTGTTTCCACGGCACTCGGGATCGAGGGGCTGGGCGCCGTCGATGGCGAACACGCGGTCATCGTCGAGGGCGTCGCGGACCTGGCCGACGGCCTGTCCCGGCTGGCAGACCGCGGCCTGCGCGAGCAGTTGGCCGCCAACGCGCGGGCCCTGTGGGTCGAGCGTTACAGCCCGGCCGGCATGGCGGCCGCGATGACAGCGGTCTACGAGGCGGCCGGTAGCGGCTAGTGGTGGGCACCCGGCGGATCCTCGTCGCGCACCCGGTCCCGGGCTTGTACGGGGCCGACCGCATGATGCTCGCGGCGATGCGGGTGCTCGCGGCCGAAGGCCACGACGTGACAGTCGTGGTGCCGGAGACCGGTCCTTTGCTGCCGCTGATCGAGCGGGCCGGGATCGGGACCCGGCTACTCGCCTTTCCGGTGCTGCGTAAGGGGGTTCTGACTCCGCGGGCTCTTCTATGGCTGGCCCTTGGTGCTCCGTGGCACGTCGCGCGGCTGTGGTTGGTCATCAAACGCGCGAAGCCGGACCTGGTTTACGTCAACACCGTGACCCTGCCGCACTGGCTGGTGGCGGCCCGACTAGCCGGCGTACCGGTCGTGTGTCATGTCCGCGAGGCCGAGCACGACATGCGGCCCACGCTGGCGCGACTGCTGCTTGCGCCGGTCCGGATTGCCACGGTGGTCGTCGCCAACTCCGCCGCCACGGCACGTTGGCTCGCCAACAGTCAGCCGATCCTCGCTGACCGCGTTCGCGTCCTTTACAACGGTTTCTCGTTCGAACCGGCCGCGTGCGCTGACCCGCCGGCCGAGCGCGGGCGGCTGGTCGTGGTCGGGCGGCTGAGCCCGCGGAAGGGGCAGGACGTCGCGTTGCGCGCGGTGGCGCGTCTCGTCGAAGCCGGCAGGGACGTCGAACTGCACTTCGTCGGCGACGTCTTCAGGGGCTACGAGTGGTACGAGGCGGCGCTGGTCTCCGCTGCCCGCGAACTCGGGCTCGAGAGCCGGGTGTTCTTCGACGGTTTCCTCGCCGACCCGACCGCAAGCTACCGCTCCGCAGGCATCCTGGTCGTCCCGTCGCGGACCGAGCCCTTCGGGAACGTCGCCGTCGAAGGCATGGCGCTCGGCCGCCCGGTGGTCGCGACCGGGGTCGGCGGTCTCACCGAGATCATCGACGACGGGGAGACCGGTCTGCTCTGCCCGCCCGCCGACGTGGGAGCCCTCGCGGATGCGATCGCGCGGCTGCTCGACGATCCCGAGCTGGCCGACCGGCTGGCGATGACCGGCGCAGCGAGGGTCAGGGAACGCTTCGGATCTGCGCGCTTCGCCACCGAATTGCAAGGCGTGATCGGCGCTGCGCTGTCGAGTCCCGACGTCGCCGAAGTGGCTGAGTAGGGTCGGCGAAGTGAAGATCGCCATGCTGTCGCTCGCCGATCCGTGGGCGCATGCACACGGCGGCACCTTGCGCACACGGGGTTTCCTCCAGGCGTTCACCGAGCTCGGTCATGACGTCGTCTGCGTTTTCCCCTCCCGCCTGCCGGCGACGAAACCCGGCTCGGGGCGCTCGGTGGCCGTTGCCACAGCGCCGATCGGCATGCATCCGCTACTCGGTTCGGTTCGGCGGGCGAAGCGCCTCCTGCTGCCGATGCCCACCGCGATCGGAGCGCGCAGCCGGGCGCTCGCGGATGCCGTGATCGCCGAGCGGCCCGATGTCGTCGCGGTCAGCACACTGGCCCAGGCGGCGTACGCCGACGCGGTGCCGACCGCCCGGCTGTGGCTGGACATGAGCGACCTGTGGAGTGAGTTCGCCCGCCGCGAGGCGATGACGCGACGGGGAGTCGCGCGCCGGCTGGCGCTCTTGCAGCAGCGGCAGATCGAACGCACGGAGACCGCCCGGGTGGCCGCCGCGGCATTCGTCACCGCGGCCGGGTACACCGACGCGGCCATCCTGACCGAACGTGCGGGCACCTCGGTCAGCTGGCTGCCCACGCCCTTACAAGTGCACCCGGTGCCCCTGCCTGAGCCGCTGCCGAAGTGCGCCGGTTTCATCGCCAACTTCGCGTTCGGCCCGAATGCCGACGCCTGGCAGGTGCTCGCAACTTCGTGGTTGCCGCGACTGCGGGAACGTGGCTGGGACGTGGTCGTCGCGGGCCTGGGATCCGACCTGCTGCCGGCCCTGCCGGGCGTCGTACGACTCGGGCCGGTGGACGACGTCGCCGAGTTCTACCGCGAGATCTCGGTGACACTTGCACCGATCAGGCTCGGCGGCGGCATGAAGGTCAAGGTCGCCGAGTCACTGCTGGCGGGCCGCCCGGTGATCGCGTCGAGGTTTGCCGTCGACGGGTTCCCGCCGGCAATTCGGGCGCTGACCCACGTGGTCGACCTCGACGATCCCGACCTCGACGGACTCGACGAGATTGCCTCGGTGGTCCCACCGGCTGCGGAACTTTCAGTGTTCGGGACCGACCACTTCTGGAACGAGGTCAGCCGGCTCCTCAACGGTCTCGGCTGAGGCCGTCAGAGCCGGCTCGGGGGGAGTCCGCTGCAACAGAGTCCGGATCTCCGAGAGGTCGACCACGGACAGCAGGACGACACCGGAGGTGAAGACGACAACGAACGCAGCGCCTGCCACGTAAGGGTTTGCGAGCAGAAGCAGCGCGGCGCCGCCGCTGCCGGCCAGCACAGCCGCGAGCCGCGTCAGCCAGCGCCAGGGCAGGACCAGCAGGCATGGTCCGCGCAGGAAGAGATAGAGAGTGAATACGACGCCCAGCTCGGTCAGCAGCGTTATGACCGCGGCCGCCCGCGCGCCGTACCGCGGCACGAACACCAGGTTGAGAGCGACGTTGACGAACAGCCCGATGCACGCCGCGAACAGCTGCATCTTGCTGCGGTGGTGCACGATCGCGGTGTGCACGAGGACGTAGCCGCAAGCGCTCGGCACAAATGCCGGCAGCAACAGCCGCAGCAGGAGCACCGCATCCGCGTAGTCCGCTGGGAACAGTCCGATGAGCGGCCGGGCCAGCACCAGGCCCAGGCATACCGCCGGCGTCGTCAGTACCAGTGTGATCCGCAGGTAGCGTTCGAACATCGGCTGCATCGGCTGCCCGCTCCTGTGCCTGCGAGACAACAGCGGCAGGAACAGGTTGCCCAGGGTGACCGGGATGATCGCCAGCTGGTCCAGGAACCGGTAGGCGACGGCGTAACTGCCAGCAGCAGCCGCACCCGCGAAGCGGTAGACGAACAGCGCGTCCAGCTTGTAGTACAAAATCACGAGCACGAAGGTCATGCTCAGGGGTACGACGTCGCGCATCTTCACCGTGAACTGCCTCAGCGTCATCGGCTCGGCGGGACCACTGAGAGCCCGGCGTGCGACCCGATGCACCAACAGTCCGTACGCCGCGTTGTAGACGACGAAGGAGACGGCGTAGGCCCGCAGATCCGAGTGCACAGCGAAGAGCACGGCCACCATCGCGAGCCACAGCGCGCTCTGAATGAGCAGTAGCAGCGCCATCCGGCTGAGCATGAGCCGCTGCTGGAGCAACGTCATCCCGAGGGTCAGCGCTGTGAGCGGGACTGTCGAGACCACGAGCAGTACGGATATCCGCGATTGCGTGTCCGGGATCAGGACGAAGGTGACTGCGACCAGCACAAGGAGCACCGCGAGCCCTGAAACGATTCGGGCGCGGGTAGCCCAACGCAGCATCGCGGCGCGCAGCGTCGGCGCGTCGGCGCCCTCGCGCACCAGCAGCGCGCTGAGCCCGAAGTCGGTCAGGGTCGACCCGATGTGGACCAGCGCCAGCGCCGTCGCGAAGGTGCCGAGCGCGCGGACACCGAGGCCGCGCGCCAGCATTATCGACACCGCCAGCCCCATCACAAGCCCTGCTGCCCGTACGCCCAGCAGCACCGCCGTGCCACCCGCGAGCCGCCGGCCGTTCGGGGTCATCTGGAGAGATTCGCTCATCGGGCGGACACTGACGCGGCTACTCGCACCGGCGCCGCGGGTGCGAGGAGGCCGCGCCTGGCCGCGGCTGCTGCCCGTCTCCGGACTGCGGCTTCGCGGGCAGCCGTTTCGCTGGTGCGCAGGACTGCCGCGACGGCACCGACGAAGACTGGCCAGCGGGTCGTCTCGCTGATGAACGGCGCCAGCATCACGGCCACGAAGCACGCGGCGGCGAAAGTCGCGGAGCCGGCGTCCAGGACCGACAGCCCATCGCCCCGCCGCAGAGTCATGAGGCCGCGCCAGCACAGGATCGCCATCAGCATCAGGTACAGCACGCCGCCCGGCAGCCCGAGGTGCAGCCAGACCTGCAGCGGATCGTTGTGCACGTAGAGCCGGTTGATCTCCTGGTAGGCGAACTCACGCTGTTGCGCTGCGCGCACTCCGACGCCGAGCCAGATGTGGTCCTTCGCGATCTGGTAGCCGCGCTCGACGTCCTTCTTGTGATTCTTGGCGGAGTCCTCGCTGCCGGTGCCCTGCGCGACGCTGATCGCCGAACCGACCCGGCTGAACGCCGCGTCCTTGATCGTGGCCGGCATGAGCAGCAGGACCAGGAGCGAGAGAGCAGAGCCGACCAGGACGCGCTGAATGACGACTGTCCGGGCCCGGACCAGCGGCAGCAGCAGCACGGCGACTGCCATGGCAACCCAGACGCTGCGCCGGAAGGAGAACACGACGATCGTGCCGGCGAGGAACAGGATCAATTTGCGTCGGGGCACCGGATACGGGCTGGCCAGCAGGAAGCCGAGCATGGCCATACCGGCGACCATCGGCAAGGCCGCGTCGTAGTAGACGACGTTGTGCTGACCGTCTATGACGGCTCCGTGCGTTGTCAGCAACACCACCAGGCCGAGAACGCCTTTGGCGACAAGGGCAATTGCGACGACGCGGGTGAACTCGGACCGCCCGCCCGGCTGGCGCAGCAGGCCGACCGTGATGGCGTAGGTCAGGAGCATCAGCAGCCACGGGAGGACGGCGGCGAGAGTGTTGGTGCTGATGCGCAACATCGAGCCGGCGGAGAAGTCCGTCTTCTCTTGCGAGAGCGAGAGCAGAGCGGTCCACACCAGGAGCGCCACCAGCACGATCCCGACGCCGTCCAGTCCGTGCGTACGCAGCTTGCGCGCGGCTATACCCCGGCCGGTGTACAGCTGCACGATGAAGGCAATCGTCAGCATGAGCAGAGACGGGGGCAGGTTCTTCACGGGTTCGTAGAACTGGTGCCCGGTGGTCACAAGAGGACCGATGTCCTGGAAGTACGGCGTGCCGACGTAGGTCTGATCCACCATGAGGAACACGCCGAGAAGCAGCGCCGGCCGGCGGCCGAGAGTCAGCCCGAAGGACGCGATGACGGCGAGCACGAGCAGAGATGGATCCTGTGCGGAGAACATCCCGACGACGCCGCCGATGAGAAGCCCGATCGCCGTCGTGCGGGCAGCCTTGGTCTTCATCCGTGCGCGCCGTCGTACGCCGCTCGCAGCGCCTGCGCCGCGCGCCCGGCGGAGAACCTGTCCTCGAAGCGCCGCCTTGCCATGGTGCCGAGCCGCACGACCGACCCGAGGTCCGCGGCGAGTTCGATGATGCGTGCCGAGAACCCGTCGCTGCCTTCGGAGTCGGGGACGGCGACGTAGGCGTCCCGCCAGCCCTCGGCGAGACCTTCGATCCCGGCCCGCGCCAGCACGCCGCGTCCGCTGGCAGCGGCCTCCATGGCGACCAGCGGGCAACCCTCCGTCGTCGACGTCAGCACCAGCAAGTCGCCGCCGCGCATCATGGCGCTCGGGTCGTCGCACTGGCCATGGAGGGTGAAGCGATCGGCGTACGACGACGCGGCGATAGCGTCCTCGACAGCCGGTCGCAGCGGCCCGTCGCCGACGATGTCAGCGGTCACGTCCGCGCCTGCGGAGAGTGCGGTGATGACCGCAGCGACGAACTCCAGCGGGCGTTTGTGGTCGGCCAGCCGGCCGACGAACACCAGCCGCAGCGGCCCTGAGGTCGAAACGGGCGCATCGCCGGTGTCGACCACGCCGTTCCAGAGCCCGCGCACGCGCACCGGCCACGGGCGCAACTGGCGGCGCGCGACCGCCGCCGCCGCGGCCGAGGGGGCGTACACATCGGCGCCACTGAGCAACAGCAAGGCGCCGCGCCAGACCATCCGCAGCCGTGAGCGCAGCTCACCCCGCCACCGCGGCTGACGCGGCGGGTGCGAGGGCAGATGCACTGTCAGGACGATGGGGGTGCCGTGCGCCCGCGCGGCGGCGACTGCGCGGGCCGGCCACAGGGCGGAGGTCGCGCCGTGGACGTGCACCACGTCGTACGCCGCCGTAGCCCGCCAGATTTCGCGCCAGCCGCTCGCGGTGTGCGTCGGCAGGTAACGGCTCAGGAAGTCGGCCGAGTTGGCGGCCGCCGCCGGCGGGCCGACCACCAGTACGGAGGCGTCCACCCCCGCGCACCGCAGCTCCTCCCCGATGCGCGCGAAGCTCGCCTCGAGGCCGCCCACGGCGCCGGCGGCTCCCACCGCCATCAGGACACGCAGCGACCTGCGGGAACCCGCGATTGCGGCGGCCTGCTGCACCTCGGTCACGTGGCTTCCAGTCGCTCAAGATCGGGCGGGTCCGGCCGATCAGTAACAACAGGGCGCTGAGCCGAACGGAGCAGCGCCACAAGTACCTATCGAGCGTTCCGAGCAGTTCTTGACCCTTTGGAAGGCGATCGGTGGACCTTCGGGAAGCCCTCCGGGTTATCCGCAAGCACCTTCGGATGATCCTGGCTGTCTTCATCGCCTCGGTGTCCGTAGCCAGCTACTACGGATACACGTCGCCGAAGATCTACCAGTCGTCCATCAGCATGTTCGTCACCGCGCAGTCGGGGAGCATGTCCGACAACGGTCAACTGGTTCTTGACGACGCCTACTCGCGCGCCCAGCTCTCGATCGATCGCGTCAAGTCCTACGCAATCGTCATCTCCGGTCCGCGGGTGGCCGATGAAGTGTCAAAGCGTCTGCAGTTGAAGGACCCGACCGCGTTGCCGATCTATCCGCACATCAGCGCGAACGCACCGGCCGAAACCGTCCTCATCAACGTGGCCGTGACAGACACCGACCCCAAGCGCGCACAGGTGACAGCCAACATGGTGGGCGAGGTCGTCGTCGATCTGGTCGACAAGCTGGAGCGGCCGACCGGAACGGAGCGTTCGTCAATTCGGATCGCGGTTGTCGAGCCGGCCGGCTTGCCGGTCTCGCCGATCGCGCCGCGCAAGAAGCTCATGGTGCTGATGGGCGGCTTCTTCGGCATGGCCGCCGGCATCGCGATCTCCGTGCTCCGAGACAAGCTGGACACCTCGATCAAGAATCCCGAGGAACTCGCGGCGGTGACACACGCCCCGGTTCTCGGTGTCATTGCGTACGACGCGCGCACGCCCAAGCGACCACTCGTCGTACACACGGACTCACGCTCCCCGACCGCGGAGTCCTATCGGCAGCTGCGGACGAACATCCGTTTCGTCAACATCGACAGCACCGTCCGCTCACTGGTGATCACCAGTGCCGTTTCCAACGAAGGCAAGTCGACCGTTGCCTGCAACCTCGCCCTCGCGATGGCGCAGGCCGGCCAGCGCGTGATCCTCGTCGAGGCGGACCTTCGCAAGCCGTCGGTCCGGCACTACATGGGCATCGAGGGCGCGGTCGGGCTCACGAACGTGCTGCTCGGCGAGGTGGAGCTGGAGGACGTACTCCAGC
>JBDTYE010000042.1:0-18755 GCA_040005895.1 Actinomycetota bacterium
ATGACGTTGCGGCCACGGAACTTGTACTTCGCCAATCCGTAACCAGCCATCGCCGACACGGCGACGGCCAGCAGAGATCCCACGCCCGCGTACAAGAGGCTGTTGCGCGCCCAGATCACGTATACGCCGTTGTTGTACTTCCAGATCGCGCGGACGTTGTCGGCCAGGCCGCTGCCGAAACTCGGCGCAAGGGTGAACGTCGTGAAGAGCTTCGCGCGGGATTTGGTCGCAGCGATGACGACCCAGAGCACTGGGATCAACGTATACAGCGCGCCGATGAGGAGCACGGCGGTGGGGACCAGCGCGGGGCGACGGATGACGGAGCGCCGCGCGCGCGGCGCAGCCTCTGGAGCGACGGGCGCATCTACCGACATCGTCACGAGTCGCCCAATGCGCGCGACTGCACGAGTCGCAACGCGATGAGAGAAACGAGAAGGGTTCCTGCCGCGAGCACGACCGACGTCGCAGCGGCGGCATAGATGTCGTTCTTGACGAACGCGGTTGTGTAGATGCTCATCAACGGCATCCACGTCGTCGGCAATACGTTGGTCAAGGGACGCAGAGTGAAGGGCTCGTTGAAGATCTGCAGTGTCGCGATCACCGAGAAGACAGTGGTCATCACCAGCGCTGGACGCATCAGCGGGAGTTTCACGCGCCGGGCGACCTGGAACTCATTGCACCCGTCGATTCGGGCTGCATCGAACAACTCGTTCGGGATCGCTCGAAGGCTGGTGTAGAGGACAACCATGTTGAAGCCGACGCCTCCCCAGACCGCAATGTTCGCGACGGAGCCCCAGATTGCCGTCGGCCCGAAGAAGTTGGGCTTGGGAAGACCGACACTCCCAGCGGCGTAACGGAACGGGCTCATGCTCGGCAGATACATGAAGCCCCACAACAACGATGCGATCACACCTGGGACGGCGTACGGAAGAAAGATTGCGAGCCGTGAGAAGTTCGCGAAGCGGGTACGCGGTGCGTCAAGGAGGAGCGCGAAAAGCGTCGCCAGCGCAAGCATGATCGGCACGATGATCAGGCCGATCAGGAGCATTCGCAGCAGACTGTGAACCAGCTCCGAGTCGTGGAACGCGTCCCGGTAATTGCCGAGGCCGACCGAAACCTCCGATCGACGCACTTGCGCGGCGCCGCCGATCTTTCGGCCCCCGCCGGACACTCTGAGCGCCCGTGTGCTGAGGTACACCGAGTAGCCGATGGGGATCAGTACCAGGCCGATGAACAGGATGGCAGCCGGCCCGATGAATCCGTAGCCCGCTACCCGCGAGGTGCGATGCCCGCTCCCACGTCTACGGGTTGGCCGGGTTGCTCTCGTTGCGCTGACCACAGCCGGTGTTTTGCCGGCTGAAGCGGTCGAGTATGTCGCCACTTCGCTCCTCGTCCATGTACCGGACCTCGTTGTTGCCTCCTGCGGCCCTCGAGCACGAGGGCCGCAGGCGACTGACAGAGCTATTCCTTGACGGTGAAGCCGGTTTTCTTGAGGTCAGCGATCGTGGCTTTGTTCATCTCGTCCAACGCCGCAGCGAAGTCCGACTTGTTCTTGATCGCCTTTCCGAACGCGTCGCGGTACGAGTTGTAGGTGACGTTGACGTTGGGCCCGAACGTAAAGCCCTTCGCCGTCTTCGAGATGTCCGAGGCCAGTGTGTAGAAGTCGGGCTGGTTCGGGAAGAACTCCGGAGCCTTGGCGAACTCGGGCGACGACTGACCGGAGGTCGCTGCCGGGTACAGGCCTCCCAGCTTGATCAGCGCGCCGATGCCTTCAGGATCGGAGTTCAACCAGTTCGCGAACTTGGTGGCCGCCTCCTTGTTCTTCGATTTCGCGCTTACTGCCGTGGCGGAACCGCCCCAGTAGCCGGCACTCTTTGCACCCGCAGTCCAGTCGGGCATCGGCGCCATCCGCCATTTGCCCTTCGTGTCGGGTGCATTTCCGCCTATGACCTGCGAACCCCAGACCGCGACAGGCCAACTCAGCAGGGTGCCGTCGTTGAGCGCCTTGTTGAACTCAGGGGTGAAGAACGGCTGTCCGAGGATGTCGCCCTTCTTGACCAGGTCACCCCAGTAGCTCGCAACCTTCTTGGAAGCCTCGTCGTTCACCGAGACCTGCCATGCGTCACCATCGGCTGCCCACCAGCTGGCGGCATTCTGCTGGCTCAAGCCGGCGAACCAGCCCGGGTCCGTCGAGGAGAACGACCCGAGGTATTTCTTCGGGTCCTTCTTGCGAACCTCCGCGGCCAAGGTTGCGTACTCGTCCCACGTCGTCGGAACATTCAGACCCATCGACTTGAACAGGTCCTCGCGGTAGAAGAACGCCATCGGCCCGATGTCCTGCGGAACGGCGTATGTCGCTCCGTTGAAGGAAACGGCATTCCACGCACCCTCCGGGAAGGAGTCCTTGACGCTCGCCGCTTCCTTGGTGATGTCGCCGGCAACATCGGCCGAGACGAGCGCAGGCAGTGCCTGGTACTCCGCCTGGAACATGTCCGGACCCTTGCCGGCACGGTCCGCGGTCAGCAGTTTCGTGACCAGGGCATCGCCCTGCGCGGTGGTGTCGACCTTGACCTGGATATCCGGGTTCTTGGAGTTCCACACCTTGACGATCTCGTCGATCTTGGGCACCCACGACCAGAAAGTGAGAGAAACCTTCTCCGTCGGCGCGGCCGCCGATGCGGGGCTGGAATCGCTCGAAGCGGACGCCGACTCCGAGGTCGCCGCGCTGCTGCTCGCCGCGGCCGACGTCGATGCACTTACGGACGTGGACGAGCTCGTGGCGACCGGGGCGTCCGATGCCTTCTTCTTGGACGAGCAGCCGACCAGCATGAGCATGCCGACCATGGTTGCTGCGGCTAACGGCCGCCAGGCGGTACGTCTGTCGAGATGCATTGGTCCTCCGGTGAGTGGGGCAGCGCGGACGATGTCTGCGTCCGTGAGCGCTCCCAGCTTGGGAGTCCCCGTTTCCACTGTCAATAGCCGAGTCAAAGATTCGTGGCTTCGCGGCTCCGGTCGCAGCATCGCTTCCTTCATCCATTGTTGCGGTCCGTTTGGGACTGAATTCCCCTCACGTCTTCCCAACCTCTGGTGGTAGGGATACCGTGACCGCTCCCAGTCTCCGAGGAGTTCTGCGTGATTGACGTTCTTGCGGTTCCCAGCCATGGGTTGACGACCGAGCCCGCGGGCAGGTGGCCTGCGCTCCTGCACCGGCTCGCGTTCGGCGGGGACTACAACCCTGAACAGTGGCCGCGCGAAGTGTGGGCCGAGGACTTGACTCTGATGCGTGCGGCGGGAGTGAACATCACGACTGTCGGCGTCTTCTCCTGGGCGTTGCTCGAACCGTCAGCCGGCACGTATGACTTCGCCTGGATGGACGACGTCATCGATGGGCTGCACCGCGCCGGAATTCTGATCTGCCTCGCGACGCCGACCGCGGCGCCGCCGGCGTGGCTGGCAACGAGTCATCCCGAAAGCCTGCCCGTGACACGCGAGGGCGTGCGACTGGGGATCGGCTCCCGCGAATCGTTCTGTCCGAACTCCGCCGACTACCGGTCGGCCGCGGTCAACATCGCCGAGCAGTTGGCTCATCGCTACGGCGGCCATCCCGGCCTTGCGCTGTGGCACATCGGCAACGAGTTCGGTTCTCATGTAGGGGCCTGCTATTGCGCGGCTTGTGCGGCAGCGTTCATCGAGTGGCTGAAGGCCCGCTATCACGACCTGGATTCCCTGAACGACGCGTGGGGCACCAGCTTCTGGGGACAGCGTTACGGGGACTGGTCCCAGATAACGCCGCCCCTCGTGGCTCCCATGCCGGTCAATCCGACCCAGCAACTCGACTATCGCCGCTTCTCATCTGACTCGCACCTCGGGTGCTTTCTCGCTGAGCGCAACGCGGTGCGCGCCATCAGCGCCGACGTGCCTATTACGACGAACTTCATGGTGACCAGCTGCGCCAACCTCAACTATTGGCAGTGGGCACCCGAGGTCGACGTGATTTCCAACAACCACTACCTGGCCGCCGAAGCTCCCGCCAACTACATCGACCTCGCCATGTCAGCCGATCTGACCCGATCACTCGCAGCCGGCGCTCCATGGCTGCTGATGGAAACTTCGACCTCGGCGGTCAACTGGCAACCGCGCAACATCGCCAAGACGCCCGGCGAACTACGCCGCAACGTCCTCTCACATGTCGCGCGCGGAGCAGACGGCGCAATGTTCTTCCAGTGGCGGGCGTCCCGTTTCGGCGGCGAAAAATTCCACTCGGCCATGCTGCCGCAGAGCGGCACGCGGGGGCGCGTGTGGACCGAGGTGAAGCAACTGGGCCAGGACCTCGAGCACCTCGAAGAGCTGCGCGGTACCCGGGTGGTTGCGGATGTCGCGCTCGTCTGGGACTGGGAATCATGGTGGGCGCTGGAATTGGAATTCCGCCCCAGCGCCGATCTCGACTACCGCGAGCGCGTCCACGCGTTCTACGAGGCTCTCTGGCGGGACCATCGCGTCACCGACCTGGTCTCGCCGGTGAGTGACCTGTCGCAGTACCGACTCGTCGTCGTACCCAGCCTCTACCTGGTAACCGAAGAGGCCGCTGCCAACCTCCGGCGCTACGTGGACGGTGGCGGCACACTCTTCGTCTCCTACTTCTCCGGCATCGTCAACGCGCAGGACACCGTCTATCCAGGTCCCTACCCGGGCGCGCTCCGCGAAGTGCTCGGCCTGTGGATCGATGAGTTCCATCCGCTGCGGCAGGACGAGCGAGTGGCGCTCGACGGTGGCGTCACCGGCACGGTGTGGTCCGAGGCGGTCAACACGGAATCCGCAGATGTCGTCCGGCGCTTCACCGACGGCCCGGATGCGGGCGGCCCGGCGTTGACGCGGCACCGGCTCGGCCGGGGCGAGGCGTGGTACCTGGCAACGGCGCTCGACGCAGCCGCGCTCCGCCGCGTGCTTGCGGAGGTGCTCGACCGCGGCGCGACCACTGCTGGAGGAAAGCCCACTCACGCCCGGCCCGGAGTCCTGCCGGACAACGTCGAGGCGGTACGCCGAACCGGCAAGCACGCGTCGTACCTCTTCCTCATCAATCACGAGGACGCTCCGGCTCTGGTCGAGGCATCAGGAACGGACCTGCTGTCGGGTCAACAGCACGACGGGGAGGTTGTGGTGCCGGCGGGAGGAGTCGCCGTGCTTCGCGAGATCGACCACCAGAGGTAGTTCACATCCGATCATGGAGGCAAACAGATGGCAGGACGCAGGTCGAGATTGTGGCGGCTGCTCGGAGCCGCAACTGCGCTGTCGCTGGGGGCTGCGCTGACGCTCCCCGTATCGGCGACTGCGGAGGCTAAGCGGGGCGCATTGAGCGTCCGCGGTGCTGACATCTCGTTTACCCAGCTCGCCGAGTCGATGGGCCTCGAGTACCGGGACGCCGACGGCCACGTGCGGCGGATCGAAACGATCCTTGCGAGCAACGGTGCCACGCATGTACGCCTCCGCGTCTGGACGGATCCGCCGGACGGCTACAGCGACCTACAGTCGGCACTCGAGATGGCGAAGCGCGCCAGGCGAGTTGGCATGAAGGTGCTGCTCGACCTGCACTACTCCGACTTCTGGGCAGACCCGAGCAAGCAGCCGACGCCGGCGGCGTGGGCGGGCCAGGATCTCGCGACGCTCGCGCAGACCGTGCACGACTACACACGCGACACAGTCGCTGCTTTCGCGAAGCAGGGAACACCGGTCGACATGGTGCAGGTCGGCAACGAGGTCACCTCAGGAATGCTCTTTCCGTTCGGTCAGCTCTACCCTCCCTCGGGACCGCAGGGGTGGCCCGGATTCACGACGTTGCTGAAGGCTGGGATCGCCGGCGTCCATGATGGTGCACCGAGAGCGCACGACCCGAAGATCGTGATCCACATCGACCGCGGCGGTGACAACGGCGGGAGTGTGTGGTTCTACGACCACATGGCCGCGTGGGGCGTCGACTTCGACATCATCGGGCTGTCCTACTACCCGATCTGGCACGGCAGCCTCGCGAGTATGCAGTTCAATCTGAACGACCTGGCGGTCCGTTACGGCAAGGACATCGCCCTCGTGGAAACCGCGTACCCGTTCACTGCGGAGAACGGCGATGCGCTGGGTAACTTCTTCCCGTCAAGCGATCCGGCGAGCATGCCGGACCTGGCGACTTACCCGGCGACTCAAGCCGGCCAGGCGGCGTTCTTCGAGGCACTGCGCGCGATCCTCCTTGCAGTCCCGGACGGCCACGGGCTCGGGTTCTTCGACTGGGAGCCAGGGCTGCTGCCAGGGATTCCCTGGGCTCCCGGCGAGCTCGGGACGCCGAACGACAACCTGTCGATGTTCGACTTCCACGGCAACGCGCTGCCATCGCTGCGGGCCTTCCGAAAGCCCGGCGGGGAGATCAACAAACCCTGAGAATCTCCCCGCCCCGCTAGACGATCACTTTGTCACGGTGCTAGCTCGAGTGGCCGCGTGCGGCGGCGACGGCTTTGACAAAGTGATCGTCGGGGCGGCCTCAGCCGCCGGCAACGGCCGGGATGATCGAGATCGACGAACCGTCCACGAGCAGCGTGTCGAGACCGTCGAGGAAGCGGACGTCCTCGTCACCGACGTACACGTTGACGAAGCGCCGCAGCGCCCCGGCGTCGTCGAGGATCCGCTCGGAGACACCGGGGTGTGCGGCGTCGAGTGCCTTGATCGCCTCGCGCAGATTCGTGGCCTCGACCGACACCTCGGACGCGCCGCCGGTCAGGTTGCGCATCGGCGTGGGGATGCGGATGGACACGGCCACGGGTCAAGCCTCCGAATTCAACAGGCCGGTCGCGCGGAAATCGTCGAGCGACGGCGAGATGGTGTGTGTCGGACCCACGATGCCAGCAACGGCGTCGAGAGTTTTGAGGCCGTCGCCGGTGTTGAGCACGACCGTTTCCAAGGATGGGTCGAGCTGGCCAGTAGAGATCAGCTTGCGAAGCGTCGCGACGGTGACGCCGCCGGCGGTCTCGCCGAAGATGCCCTCGGTCTCGGCCAGCAGCCGGATGCCCTCGACCACCTGGTCGTCGTTGACCTCGTCGATCGCGCCGCCGGTACGCCGGCAGGTCTCCAAGGCATACGGGCCATCGGCCGGATTTCCGATGGCCAGCGACTTTGCGATCGTCGACGGCTTCACCGGCTTGACGATGTCCCAGCCTTTCTTGAACGCCGTCGCCACCGGGTTGCAGCCCTCGGCCTGCGCGCCGTAGATCTTGAACGGGGTGTCCTCGACCAGGCCGATGGCGACGAGCTCCTTGAAGCCCTTCTCGATCTTCGTGAGCAACGACCCGGACGCGATGGGTACGACGACCTGTTGCGGCAGCCGCCAGCCGAGCTGCTCGGCGATCTCGAACGCGATCGTCTTCGAACCCTCGGCGTAGTAGGGCCGGACGTTGACGTTGACGAAGCCCCAGTTCTGCTCGCCGGCGATCTCGGCGCAGAGCCGGTTGACCTGGTCGTAGTTGCCCCGGACCGCGATGAGGGTCTGGCCGTAGACCGCGGTCGTGATGACCTTCCCGTCCTCGAGGTCGTCCGGGATGATCACGATCGCCCGCAACCCGGCACGGGCCGCGTGCGCCGCCACCGAGTTGGCCAGATTGCCGGTGGATGCGCAGCCGACCGTGGTGTAGCCGAACTCGCGTGCCTTCGTCAGGGCAACCGAGACCACGCGGTCCTTGAACGAGTGCGTCGGGTTTCCCGAGTCGTCCTTCACCCACAGCGTCGGTACGCCGAGTGCCCGCCCGAGATTGCGGGCGCGCACTAGTTGCGTCATGCCGGCCCCGAGATCGACGCGCTGCGTGGGGTCGGCGCCGGAAGGGAGGAGGTCGGCGTACCGCCAGATGGATTGCGGCCCGGCCTCGATCGATGACCGGGAGACGCGGTCGCGCCAGATCGCGAGGTCGTAGTCGACCTCGAGCGGGCCGAAGCAGAACTCGCAGACGTGGATCGCGGCGATCGGGTAGGTACGGGCGCATTCGCGACACTTCAGTCCGCGCACGGCGGAGGAGGCGGTCGAGGGGCTCTGGTCGAGTAGTGAGGTCACAGCTGTGGAGGCCTTTCTCCTCATCTTTCCCCTCGACGTGTTCGCCGGGGGCCGGAGTTAGCACCTGTCGCGTCGGCCTCAACTCGGCGATGTGCCGCACTGAGTAAGTCGTGATGGTTGCCGGGGCTTCTTCGGGCCGTTCCCTCTGCCCCTCTGGATGAGCGATATGCAGTTGTGATGTGGAAGTCTGAATAGCGAACGCCGTCAGGTCAAACTCGATTGCCGCAACGACGTACGAGGGGGCCGGCATGCAGGCCCAGGACGCGTGGGAATGGTTCGGCAAACACACCTTCCACCATGCGGACTACGACGCGGCGACGCTGGCCGCAGACAAGCTCCGGCGCACGACGACGATCAGTGTCGTCCTTCCGGCGCTGAACGAAGAACGCACCATCGGGCCGATCATCAGGACCTTGCGGCGTGAGCTGATGGACCGGATTCCGCTCATCGACGAACTCGTGGTAATCGATCCGGGCAGCATCGATGCGACCGCGAAGATCGCGGCAGAAGCGGGCGCGCGGGTCGTCAGCGAAGCCGACCTCCTGCCCGAGCTCGGCCGGGTCGCCGGCAAGGGCGAGGCGCTGTGGAAGTCGCTGTACGCGACGACCGGCGACATCGTCTGCTGGCTGGACGCCGACATAGAGGACTTCCGCTGCGAGTTCGTCACGGGGCTGGTCGGCCCGCTGCTGACCGATCCCGCACTCGCGTACGTCAAGGGCTTCTACGAACGGCCGCTCTCGGTGTCCCGCGGCCTGCAGATGACCGGCGGTGGCCGGGTCACGGAACTCGTCGCGCGGCCCCTGCTGAACACGTATTGGCCGGCACTCGCGGGCTTCGTGCAGCCGCTGTCCGGCGAGTACGCCGGTCGCCGCGCGGTGCTGGAGCAGGTGCCCTTCGTCTCCGGGTACGGCGTCGAACTCGGTCTGCTGATAGATCTGCTGGACCTCGTCGGACTCGACGCGATGGCGCAGGTGGACCTGGAACGCCGCGTGCACGCGCACCAGGATCACGCGGCTCTCGGCCGGATGGCGTTCACCCTGCAGCAGACGGCGTTGACCCGATTGCAGCGCAGTGGCCGGCTCGTGCTCTCCGAACCCGCCGAGCAGACGATGATGCAGTTCGCGATGGAGGACGGGATCTACGCCGTCACGCACTTCACCGCTGACCTGTCCGAACGCCCACCGATGGCGTCGATTCGCGCCACCCGGGAGGTGAGAGATGGCCGATGACATCCGCGTCGTCTACTCCGACCTCGACGGCACGATGGTCGGACCGCGCGGCTGCTTCTTCCGTGCCGCCGACAACGAGTACACGGTCGAGCCCGCACGAGCGCTCGTGCAGATGCATCAAGCAGGGATCGCGCTCGTCCTGGTGAGCGGCCGGAGCCTCACGGCACTCCAGGAGGCCTGCGACATCTTTGGTGCCGAAGGCTTCATCGGCGAACTCGGCGGCATCGTAGGCGACGCGCGCGGCCGCCTAGTCGAAGTTGAGGTGCAGCGCGGTGACATGCCGTCCGGTATGGAGGGCACACCGGTCGAGGCCATGCGACGCGGGGGCGTGCTCGAAATGTTGCAGGAGCGGTGGCCGGGGCGGCTGCAGCTGCATGACCCGTGGCACGAGGATCATCAGGTCGACCTGCTGCTGCGCGGCGACGTCTCGATCCCTGAGGCCGAGAAACTCCTGGCAGACAACGGTTTCGGCTGGCTGCGACTCTGCGAGAACGGCGTTCTGCGGCCGGGGGTGCAGTTCGAGGGTCTCGAGACCGAGGTCGTTCGCTTCTACCATCTGCTACCGGCTGGCATCTCGAAGGCGGCCGGGGTGGCGACCGACCTGCGCCGTCGGGGTCTGACAGCCGCTAACGCGGTGGCGATCGGCGACTCGCCGAGCGACCTGGAGATGGCGGCGTACGTCGGCCGGATGTTCATGGTGGCCAACGGCGCGGCCGCCTACACACCAGCGCCCAACGTCACGCTGACCACCGCCGCGATGGGTCTGGGCTGGGTCGAAGCAGTCAGGTATGCCGTGTCCGCGGCGGCGAACGCCTGACCCAGCCCTCTCGCGACCCCCCTAGCACCCCCAGAACGAGTTGCTGCTCCAGGTGTCGCCCGACCACGAGGCGCCGGACCACGAATTGCCTGACCACGACGTGCCAGTCCAGTTGGCGCCGTTCCAGGTGTTGGACGAAAACGACTGGCTGCTCCAGCTCGTGCCCGACCAGGAGTTGCCCGTCCAGTTCGCGCCGGACCAGGAGTTACCCGACCAGGAGTTGCCGGACCAGCTGCTGCCGTTCCAGGTGCCGCCCGACCAGCTGTTGCCGGTTGCCCTGGCCGTAGCCATCGCCTGTGCGTTGAAGGGCTTGCCGAAGATGTCCTTCTCACCGGTGAGCGCCACGTTGTTCATCGACAGCGCCATGCTGCCGCGGGCCTGCTGGAGCGCGCTCCCCTGCCCGTAGCCCTGGGAGTGGTTGAACGCCTGTGCCGGGGCGGACGGGGTTCCCATGACGGGCAGCGCCGAAGCGTCGATGGCACCACTGCCCTGGACCCGCACTTCGGTGTTGGTGAGAGTGACGGTCATCCGCTTGAGCTCGGCCTTGAGGTCGTCCGGAGTCGCAGCCGGCCGGCGTTGCGCCTGCAGCGCGACCAGCCCGCTCACGAAGGCTGCGGCCTGTGAGGTGCCACTGCCCCGGAAGAACCGGGTGGCCGTGACAGCGGTCGTGTAGGTCCGGTCGACGTAGGACCCAGGCGCCCGCAGGCCGGCGATGCTCTGGCCCGGGGCCAGCACGTCCGGGTTGCGCCAGCCGTCACCGCCCTGGCTGAAGCTGGAGATCGCGTCGTCGCTGAGCGGGAAGATGAACTCCTGATTGGTTCCGGAATGGCAGTCCCAGATCTGCAGCTGAGTTCCGGCTCCTGTTGACCAGTTGGGATCGTCGAGGCACCGGCCGGACGCCTGGCTCGTCAGCCGCGACGTCTTGGCGAACGATCCGGTCCACTTCTGGTTGCTGCCGCCGTTGCACTTGTAGAGGATGACGCCCGTGCCGTTCGCCACCGAGGCGTTGCTGACATCGAGGCACTGGCCGGAAGGCACGTGCACGACGCTGCCGTCGGCCTTGAGGTTCCACCGCTGGTTGCTCCAACCGGGGTTGCAGTCGGCGAGCACGACCTTCGTCCAGTCGGCCGTCGCCCCGTTGAGGCTGCCCAGGCATTTGTCCAGAACCTGCAGCTGCTTGCCGTTGCTGGTATCGCTGCTGTAGGTAACCGAACCGACGGCTACGACGAACGGGTCCTTCGCCGGGTTGTCGAGGCCGCCGGTGCCGTTGCCCCTGTTGCCCGCGGCGGCGACGACCACGATGCCCTTGGCCCACGCGTTCTCGACGGCGTGCGCGATCGGGTCGTAGAGGTAGTTCTGAGTCGAGTCGGTGCCGAACGACAGGTTCATCACCCGGACGTTCATGCCGTTGTCGTTGCGGTGGGTCACCACCCAGTCGATCGCAGCGATCATCGTGGAGACATCCGTCGCGCCCCGCGCGTCGCCGATCTTCAGACTGAGGATGCGTGCGTCCGGGGCAACTCCGGTGAAGTTGTCGGGATTGGTGTACGGCGCGACCGCGGCATCGTCGCGGCCGGCGATGATGCCCGCCATGTGCGTGCCGTGGCCGTAGGTGTCGAGGTTGCGCAGGTTGGGCGCCTGCGACTCGAACGACAGGTCGGGACCGTAGATGATCTTGCCGGAAGTTCGCAGGCCGTTGACCGGTACGACGCCGGTGTCGATGAGCGCGATGGTGACGCCGCTGCCAGTCAGGCCGATTTGGTGCAGATCCTGTACGCCGCTGCGCAGTTGCGCGTTGTACGTCGACCCGAAGTCCGTGGTGGGCGTGTAGGTCGAAGCCAGCATCCGGATCGGTGCGTCGGGAATGATCTGGTCGATGCCGCGCGTCGCGCTCAAGGCAGACAGAGCGCCGGCCGGAATCCGGGCGGAGAACGAGTCGATGAGAGCCAGTTGCCGGCCGATGCGGCCGTGCGCGGCAGTGACGGCGCGGTCCGCCGCGTGGCCGGATCCCGCGGCGCGGTGCACGATCACCGCCATCGGTGGCCCGCCGGGACCTGCAGTCGTCGCCGCTGCAGGTCCGGCCGCTGCGAGTAGCAGCGCGCTGGACGCTACGAGCGCTGCGAACAGCCGCTTCGGCTTCGGCTTCGAGTCTTCCCAGGTGATTCCCCGCATGTGATGTCCCTCCCCGGACGAGCGGTCCCCACCGCGTAATCACATAGTCACAGAGAGTCATCACCCGTACACCCGCTGAATGACGCAACTTTCGCGGGCCCGATGTTCGGCCGAACGGCGCAACCGGGTTCTCGGCCACGTCGATTCGCCGCGTGCGACGCCGGCGGGCGATCTGGGAGGCTCTGCATCATGCCGACCGCGCCCGTCACGTTGCGTACCGCCCTGACGCAGTCATCGCTCGATGCGCGACGGGGCGTCGTACGCCTGCACTACCAGCTGCTGGCAAGTCTCGGCGCGCGGGCCTGGGACGTTCTCGAGCTGACCGGTGACCGTTCCACTGGCGCGATCGCGGCATTCTCGGCGCCCGGCGCGCCGGTCGATGTCATCTATGTAGACGATCTGACGCTGACCAACTGCGGAGTGCAGCCCGGCGGCAGCGTCGGCGTCCGCCTCGTGTCGCCGCAACCGGCCACCTCGATCCAGTTGTCCGCGCCTGACGGGTTCGAGAGCCAGCCGCAGGACGCGTCGCTACGGTTCGCGTTGCTCGGCAAGGTCGTGTCCGCGGGAGACAGGGTCGGGCTGCTGCCGCAGGACTTCACCGGATCTGCGCTGCCGCCCGCGACGGCTGCGAACGTGCTCGGTCAGCTGGCCGCCGCCTTCGGCGGGGACTGGCAGCAGGACCTGCTGATGGTCGCTTCCATCGACCCGCCCGGCACGCTCGTGCGGGTCACCATGGCGACCACCCTGATGTGCACGCCAGGCAGTTCCGCCTCCACCGCCTCCGCCTCCTCCGCCTCCTCGCCCTCCCCCGGTCCGGCGGGCGGAGTGGCGGAGACCGTCCCGGCGCCGGTGTCACCGGACTCACTGCCCGGCCTGGAGAAGCAGATCTCGGCGCTGCGCGAGTGGCTCGACCTTGGCTTCAACCACCGACCTCTGCTCGCGCGGATGGGCGCGGTGCCGACGATGGGCGTGCTCATCACGGGGCCGCCCGGCTCCGGTAAGCGCGCGGTCGTCGAGGCGGCTGCTGCTGGAGTCGGGGCCAGCGTCCTAAGGCTCTGGGGTCCGGCGCTGGGCCGGATCGAACCCGCGGAGGCGGTCAAGGCGCTGACCGATGCGGTACGTCGCGCCGAGGCCGCCGCTCCCTGCGTGCTGTTGATCGAACAGGTGCACGAGATCGCACCGCGCGACGACGCCAACCCGCTGACCAGCGTCGTACTCGAGTATGTGAAGAAGATGGTGACGGCTGGGCTCGCGGGAATTGTCTGCTCGACGGATCGGCCGGAGGCAACCACACCAGACCTGCGGCTGCCCGGCCTGCTCGATCACGAGATCTCGATCACGCTCCCGAATCGCGCGGACCGCCGGCGAATCCTCGAGGTGCACACCAGGCCACTGCCGCTGGCGGCCGACATCGACCTCGACGAGATCGCGCGGCGAACCCCCGGCTTCGTCGCGGCAGATCTCAAGGCGCTCTGCCACGAGGCCGCCTTGCGGGCGGCGCAGCGACTGTCCGCAACTCCGGTCGCCGCCCCAGGTCCCGCCGGCGCTCCGGATCCGGCGAGCGAGGCTTCGACGGTGCTCCGGGCCGACTTCGATGCGGCCCTGGAAGTGGTGCGGCCGAGTGCGATGGACGGCCGGGTGGAGCTCGGCGGCATCACTCTCGAGGATGTCGGCGACATGGTCGAGACGAAGCGGATGCTCACGGAGTCGGTGATCTGGCCGCTCACCTACCCCGAGACGTTCGAGCGGCTCGGCGTCCCGGCACCGCACGGCGCGCTGCTGTACGGGCCGCCAGGGTGCGGGAAGACCTTTCTGGTAAAGGCACTTGTGGCAGAGGCAGCTGCCAACTTCATCTCGGTACGAGGCGCTGAGCTGCTGTCCAAGTGGGTCGGCGAATCCGAGCGCGGCGTGCGGGAACTGTTCCGGCGGGCCCGCAGCGCGGCCCCCTCGATCATCTTCTTCGACGAGATCGATGCACTCGCGCCCACTCGAGGATCGGATCAGAACGGCACGACCGACCGCGTCGTCGCGCAGTTGCTCACCGAACTCGACGGCATCGAGGAGTTGCGCGACGTCTATGTACTCGCCGCGACCAACCGGCCCGAACTCGTCGACGCAGCACTCCTGCGGCCCGGCCGCCTCGACACGATGATCTACGTTCCGCCGCCGGACGCCGACGCGCGGGCGGCGATCCTGCGAGCCGCCGTGCGCCGGATGCCGGTCGAACCCGGCGTCGACCTGGAGACCGTCGCTCGCGGCTGCGAGGGATTCTCGGCGGCCGACCTGCAGTCCCTGTGCCGCGAGGCGGCGATGACCGCGATGCGAGAAAACATCGCCTCACCCAGCGTCACCGCCGCACACTTCGCAGCCGCGCTGCGCGTCGTACGACCGAGCCTGCAGCCGGCTCAGGTCGCGGCTCTCGAGGCGTTCGCCCACCGCCGCGCCGTGGTGCAGTAACTATCCCGTCGCGGGCTGCCCGGCTCGCGCTGGTGCATCACCCAGGATCGACTCTGCGTTGAACCAAACGATCTGGGTCGCGCAACGTTCGTAGTCGAGCTAGCGGCACCGCGCTGCCCAGGATCAGGCGGCGTACTCCCGGGTGACGACAACCGTGAGCCCCTTGCCCGGCAGGGCGAGCGGCCGCGGCAGCATCCGGCGTACGCCGGGTACGTCGCGCATCAGCTCCTCGGCCAGCGTTTCCTGACCGGGCAAGTAGTAGACGGTCGTGATCTTGACGCGGTAACTGGTGTTGCCGATCTCGGCGACGGGCCAGGCGGCTGCCTTGAAGTCCCCGACCGCGGACGCTGCCAGCCCGTGAATACGCGAACTGTTGAGCACTGTTATCGGAATGCGGGTCACGACTGCCGGCGGACTCGCCTGCTGCGTCGCGCTCGGGTCGGCGCTGGATGTCGGGTTGACCGTCGCGCTCGGCGCGGATTTCGTCGATGGCTTCGTCGCCGGTTTCGCCGCCGGTTGTGGAACCGGCTTGGCGCTCTGCAAGGTCGTGCTGCTCTTCGTCGGCGTCGGCGTACCGGCGCCGGTCTTGCTCGCCGCCGTGCCGGGCGACGAACTGCCCTTGGCGGCGGAAGCCCTGCTCGCCGGGATCTTGGCCAACGGACTCGTCTTGTTCTTGTCGCGCAGGAGCAGGTTGATGCCGAGGATGGACGCGAGGATCACGGCTATGGCGACGAGGCCGCCCGCGATGGACGTCGCGAGGCTGGGATAGAGCAGTGAGCCGTCGGCGGACCGATGCACCGCGGCAACGCTGGCTGTGGCGTCACCGCCCGCGTCGGCCGCTTCGGCTACCGCCGGCTGGTCTACCGCGCCGCTGTCATTGGGCAATTCCGAAGCCCCGTTGCCGTACGACGGATGGACGAGCTGTTCGGTCACGGCTTCGTCGATCGGCGGCGCCCAGCCGGCATGGGATTGCGACGGGGTCATCGCCGTCGCCGGAGGGCCGGCAGGCGGCGGATAGCCGCCTCCGGGCGGGGGCCATCCGCCCTCGGGAGGCTGCGCCGAGGACGAACCGTGCTCGCTCGTGCTAGCCCTCGAGGCCGAGGCGCCGGGCCGAGCGGGCCCGCTGCCGGGTCGAGCGCAGCCGCCGCAGCCGCTTGACGAGCATCGGGTCGTGCTGAAGGGATTCGGGGCGGTCGATGAGCGCGTTGATCAGCTGGTAGTAGCGCGTCGCTGACATGTCGAAGAGCTCGCGAATCGCCTGCTCCTTGGCGCCCGCGTACTTCCACCACTGGCGCTCGAAGGACAGGATCTCGCGCTCGCGTTCGGTCAGGTCGCCGCCCACGTGCACCGGCTGCAGAACGTGTGCCGCGTCCATAGCGAACTCCTCAACGGCTGCGAATGACATCCATGTCATTCTGGCATGAGGTTCGGACAAATCAAGCGCGACCCGGCCGTGTGATGCGGCGGCCGGCTGCTGTCAGGACTTGACCAGGCGCTCGATCGCCGCGCTCGCCTCCTTGATCTTCTGCTCGCCCTCGGGCCCGCCGGCCGCGATGGCGTGGGTGACGCAGTGGCCGAGGTGGTCTTCCAGCAACTCGAGGGCGACCGCCTGCAGAGCCTTGGTCGCCGCCGAGATCTGGGTCAGAACGTCGATGCAGTAGGTGTCCTGGTCGACCATTCGTTGCAGGCCGCGGACCTGGCCCTCGACGCGGCGCAACCGCTTTTGAACGGCGTCCTTGTGATCGGTGTATCCGCGAGCTTCCACTTCAGCCTCCTGTCCGAGTTTCGCGACTATACCCCCCATGGGTACTTGCGCCAAGGCTTCGCCACGCGCTATGTTGGGTACCCCCAGGGGGTAACTACGGACATGGGAGTGCGGACATGACGACCGAGACTTTTGCCGTTCAGGGCATGACGTGCGCGCACTGTGTGCACGCGGTCACCTCGGAGTTGAACAAGCTTCCTGGCGTCTCCGCGGTAGAGATCGATCTCGCAACGGGACTCGTTTCGGTTGATAGCGAGGCGCCTCTCCAGCGGGTTTCTGTCGCTGCTGCGGTTGACGAAGCCGGCTACGAGCTCGCCCCGTGAACACCGTCACCAGGGTCGCCGGTTTCGGCATCGGGCTGGCGATGGCAGGTATAGATTCCGACGGACCGCCGGCTCGGGGCGAAGGTGTCGTCTCGTCGGTAGACGGCTACCGGCTGGTGCCCGCCGCAACTGCACTGGAGGCGGGCGGCGGCAATTTCAACTTTGTCATCCGCGGGCGCGACGAAGCGCCCGTCACCCGCTTCGCCCTCAGTCACGAACGCCAGCTGCACCTCATCGTCGTCAGCCGCGAGCTGACCAGCTACCACCATGTGCATCCGACCCTCGCCGCCGACGGCACCTGGTCGGTCCCGCTGCCCTCGCTGCCGCCCGGCAGCTACCGCGCCGTCGCCGACTTCCGCGTGGCCGGCGGGCCGGCGCTGGCACTCGGCGTAGACCTCGGCGTCGCAGGGTCCTGCCAGCCTTCGGCTATCCCCGCGCCTGCACCTGATTTCTCCGTCGATGGCTACGACGTCTCCATCGGCGCGGCGCCGGCAGCAGCCGGCGAGACGACGTTTGCGTTGACCGTGCGCCGCGGTGGCGCCCCTGTCACGGATCTGCGGCCCTACCTCGGAGCGTCCGGGCACCTCGTCGCGATCCGGCTGGGTGACCTCGCCTACGCTCACGTGCACCCCCTCGCGTACGCCGGCGGCGCCGTCACGTTCGCCGCGACCCTGCCGACCGCGGGGCGCTACCGGCTGTTCTTCGACTTCCAGCACGGCGACGTCGTACGCACCGCATCGTTCACCTACGACCAGGGCCCGGTAGCCCCGGCCTCGTCATCGGAGCACTGACCGCAATGGCTGAAGCGACCGACACCAGGAAGAGCAGCACCACGACCGTGGATCTGGCGATCGGCGGGATGACCTGCGCGTCCTGCGCAGCGCGCATCACCAAGCGGCTCAACAAGCTCGAGGGTGTCGAGGCGAGCGTCAACTTCGCGACCGAGCAGGCAAGAGTCAGTTATGCAGGCAGTACGACGCCCGCCGAGCTGATCTCGCAGGTCGAGTCGCTCGGCTATACCGCGCACCTGCCTTCAGTCCCGCTCGCCGGCGACACAGGCACACCCCCTGATGCCGAGGACGCGATCAGTCGCGACCTGCGGATTCGCCTTATCGCATCGGCAACTCTCGGCGTACCGGTGCTGGTGCTGTCGATGGTGTCAGCGCTGCAGTTCACCAACTGGCAGTGGCTTGCGCTGGCATTGGCCTGGCCGGTCGTCATTTGGGGCGCCTGGCCGTTCCACCGGGCGGCGTGGCTGAACGCGCGCCACGGTGCCGCCACCATGGACACACTGATCTCAATCGGAACGCTGTCCGCGCTGGCATGGAGCGTCTACGCCCTCTTCTGGGGCGGGGCGGGCGAGGCCGGCATGAAGATGTCGCTGAGCTTCGCCGTGCGGCGCGGCGCCGGGTCCGACGAGATCTACCTCGAGGTCGCTTCCGTCGTCACGGTCTTCCTGCTCGCGGGTCGCTACTTCGAGGCGCGGGCGAAGCGACTCTCCGGCGCCGCCTTGCGCGCACTGCTCGACCTCGGCGCAAAGGACGTCGCGGTCATCCGCGGCGACGTCGAGCAACGCATTCCGATCGGCGAGCTCTCCATCGGTGACGTGTTCGTCGTGAGGCCCGGCGAGAAGGTCGCGACGGACGGTGTCGTCGTCGAGGGCACGTCGGCCATTGACGCTTCGCTGCTGACGGGCGAGTCGGTGCCGGTCGAGGTCGCGCCCGGTGACTCGGTGACTGGGGCCACGGTCAACTCCGGTGGCCGGCTGCTCGTGCGCGCGACGCGCGTGGGCAACGACACTGCACTCGCGCAGATCGCCCGGATGGTTACCGAAGCGCAGACCGGCAAGGCTCCGGTGGAGCGGCTCGCCGACTCGGTGTCTGCCGTGTTCGTGCCCATCGTGATCGGGCTC
>JBDTYE010000043.1:0-18661 GCA_040005895.1 Actinomycetota bacterium
GTCGAGAGGTACTTCCAGCCGCCGTCGCACACGATGAACACGATGTCGGCGCGCTTCCCCGACTGCACGACCTTCGCGGCGACCCCGAGCGCAGCGTGCAGAATCGCTCCCGACGAGATCCCCGCGAAAATGCCTTCCTCCGTGACGAGCTCCCGGGTACGCCGCAGCGCATCGTAGGAGTCGACGCTGAAGCGGGTGTCGAGCAGCGAACCGTCGTACAGCTCGGGGATGAAGCCCTCATCGATGTTGCGCAGGCCGTAGACCAGCTCGCCGTAGCGGGGCTCGGCGGCGACGATCACGATCCCCGGCACCCTCTCCTTCAGGAACCGCCCGACGCCCATCAGCGTGCCGGTGGTGCCGAGGCCTCCGACGAAGTGCGTGATCGACGGCAGGTCCTCGAGTATCTCTGGCCCGGTCGTGTCGTAGTGCGACTGGGAGTTTGCGGGATTGCCGTACTGGTAGAGGAAGACGTACGACGGGTTGGCAGCGGCGAGTTCCTTGGCCTTGGCCACCGCGGCGTTCGAGCCCCCGACCGCCGGAGTAGTGATGATCGAGGCGCCGTACATCTCCAGTAGCTGGCGGCGTTCGGCGGAAGTGTTCTCCGGCATCACGGCGATCAGGGAGTAGCCGCGCAGCTTGGCGACCATCGCCAGCGAGATGCCGGTGTTGCCCGACGTGGGTTCCAGGATCGTCGCACCGGGAGTCAGCCGCCCGTCTTTCTCGGCGGCCTCGACCATGGCGAACGCCGGCCGGTCCTTGATCGAGCCGGTCGGGTTGTTCTGCTCCAGCTTGGCCCACAGCCTGACGTCCGGCGAGGGCGAGAGCCGCGGCAACCCGACGAGCGGCGTACGGCCGACCGAGTCGAGCAGCGAGTCGTAGCGCATTGCCGCTAGCGGGCGCCGCCGGCGACGGCCGGCAGGATCGTGACGGTGTCACCATCGGCGATGGGAGTCGCCAGGCCGCCGAGAAAGCGCACGTCCTCGTCGTTGACGTAGATGTTGACGAACCGGTGCAGCTCGCCCGCAGGGGTGACCAGATCGCCCCGGATGCCGGTGAAGCGGGAGTCGAGGTCGAAGAACAGGTCACCCAGAGTGTCGCCTTTGCCCTCGACGATCCTGGCCTCGCCGGTATATCTGCGCAGGATCGTGGGGATCCGCACCTGGACGGCCATCTGGGACTCTTCCTTCACGAGGTGGGGCAATCGAGCTGTCGGCGTCACGAACATTGTGGGTGCCTGTACCTGCAACGCCCAACCGCGGGCGCTGCTATTCCCGGCCGGCGACCACCGTGACGGGTTCCTCGGTGACGACCCCGTCGACGATGCGGAACGCTCTGAACTCCTCCTCGTCGGCGTACCGGGTCGAAACGAGCACGTAGTGGGCGTCCGGGTAGCCGGCGATAGTGATGTCGGTGCGGCTCGGATAGGCCTCGGTCGCCGTATGCGAGTGGTAGATCACCATGAGGTCCTCGCCGGCGTCGTCGATGTCGCGGAACACGCGCAACTGCTCCAGCGGGTCCATCTCGTAGAACGTCGGCGACCTGGCGGCGTTGGTCATCGGTATAACCCGTGTCGGCCGCCCTTCGCGGCCGGCGACCAGCCCGCAGGCCTCGTCCGGGTGGTCGCGACGGGCATGCGCGACGATCTCGTCGTACGTCGATTGGTCGATCGTGAGCATGGCTGCAGAGGCTACCGTCACACCGCGCCGACGCGGGCGGCCCGCGGGTCAGTCGCCCTGCACGGGGAGCGCCTCGACCAGGTTTCCCTGCAGCCAGCCGAGGAAGTGGTAGACGCTCAGTGCGAAGGTCTCCGCCTCGTCTTCGGTGTCCGGTTCGAGGTCGGTGTCCGGCTCGAGGTCGGTGTCCTCGGTGACGCCGAGCGCGGTACCGAGGGTGAGCCGCAGGTCGTTGAGGGTGCCCAGCCAGGCGCCGGACTGCGCGTCGTCGAGCCGCAGCCGGCCGCCGGCGGCGAGGTCGGCCAGGGTCTCGAGCACCACCCGGGCGGACGCGATCTTGCCGTCGCGCAGGTCGTCCTGGATCAGCGACCGCAGCTCTGCCGCGGCCTTCGGGTCGTCGTTGTAGCCGTCGGGGAACAGTCGCCGCAGCACCGGATCTTCAACCGGTTCGGCGTCGTCGACAGCGCCGAGGCGGTGCAGCAGGTCGTCGACCAGCGATCTGACCAACTCGGCTTCGCGGGAGTCGAACCGCATCTCGATGTCGCCGCGGTGTCTGCGGAACGGGCCAGCCATCAGTCCTGCTGCAAGGTGGCCCAGAGCCCGTGCCCGTGCAACCGGGCCACATCGAACTCCATCTGTTCGCGGCTGCCGGAGGACACAACGGCCTTGCCCTTGTTGTGCACGTCGAGCATCAGCTTGGTCGCCTTCTCCTTCGAATAGCCGAACACCTGCTGGAGGACGTACGTCACGTAGGTCATCAGGTTGATCGGGTCGTTCCACACGATCGTCACCCACGGACGGTCGCGGCGTACGTCCTCCTCCTGCTCAGGCCGATCGACCCGTTCGGGCGCAATCGTCGCGCTTGCCTGCACCTGGATGACCCCGTTCGCCGGAAACTCGCGCGCTGCGCTCGCATCGCACCCCTAGTGTGACCGGCATGCTGACCCCGCCGCGAGCCAAGTCCCCCGTGCTCACGTGGCGGGTCGCCCTGGCGCTGGGCAGCGTCTACGTGATCTGGGGGTCGACCTACCTCGCGATCAAGTTCGCGGTGGCCCCCAAGCACGGCACCCCGCTGCCGCCCATGCTCATGCCGGCAATCCGCTTCGGCGTGGCCGGCGTCCTGCTTCTTGCCTATGCCGTACGCCGCCCTGCCGCGGACGGCCTACCCGATCCGCTGGGGTGGCGGCAGTGGCGCGCGACCGGGATCGTCGCGATTGCGCTGCTCGTCGGGGGCAACGGCCTGGTCACGCTCGCCGAAACGCACCAGCTCGACTCCGGCATCACTGCGGTTATCGTCGCACTGACGCCGCTGTGGGTCGCCGTCATCGGCCTCGCGCGGCGCGACAAGAAGCTGCCCGCCCTCGCCCTCGTCGGCATCGTCCTCGGGCTGTTCGGCGTCGCGGCCCTGGTCTGGCCCACCGGGCACACGCACATCAAGACAGGCGCCGCGCTCACCGTCGTAGTCGCGTCGCTGTCGTGGGCGGGTGGTTCCTATTACTCGAGGTCCGCGCCCCTGCCGCGGCGGCCGCTGGTCATGACCGGAATGGAGATGGTCGTCGCATCCGCCGCGTTTTTCGTCGTGTCTGCCGTACGCGGCGAGCTGTCCGGTTTCTCCCTCGCCGATGTGTCGGCCGGGGCTTGGTCTGCCCTGGCCTACCTGACGGTTGTCGGCGGGATGGTCGCCTTCACGGCGTACGTCTGGTTGCTGCGCAACGCGCCGCTCTCACTGGCGACTACCTACGCCTACGTCAACCCGATCGTGGCCGTATTCCTCGGCTGGCTTCTCGGCGACGAAAGTCTGAGCGTGCGCGATCTGCTGGCCACCGCCGTGGTCGTGGTCTCCGTCGCTCTGATCCTCTCCACACACAGGTCGGCGCCGGTGGAATCCTCCTCGTCGACCGGAGCCCTGATGCCCGGGGATACCCGCACCGAAGTGCGGCCGCCGCGGCAGTAGGGTGGGTCATCCCCTCGTCTCCTCCCCGGAGGTCCGCATGGCCGCAGCCGACCCTGCGATCGTCGTTCGGGGGCTCACGAAGACCTTCCTCGTCCCGCGCAAGCACACCGGCAAGTTCGCCGGGCTGCGCACCTTCATCAGCCCGCTGCGCGACCCGCGGACCGTCGTCGACGACCTGACGTTCTCCGTCGGTCACGGCGAGATCGTCGCCCTGCTCGGACCAAACGGCGCCGGCAAGTCCACCACCATCAAAATGCTCACCGGCATCGTGACGCCGACATCCGGCGAGGTGTACGTCGACGGGCGGGTCCCGCACCATGACCGGGTCGCCAATGCGCGCGCGATCGGCGCGATCTTCGGGCAGAAGACGCAGATGTGGTGGGACCTGCCGGCGCGCAAATCACTCCTGCTGCTGCGCGACATCTTCGACGTCGAGCCGGCAGCCTTCGCCCGGCAGCTGGCCGAATTCGACGAGATCCTCGAACTGTCCGAGTTCTGGGAAACACCGGTTCGCAACCTCTCGCTCGGCCAACGGGTCCGCGCCGAGATGGCCGCCGCGATGCTGCACGACCCGCGGATCGTCTTCCTCGACGAGCCCACCATCGGCATGGACGTGGTGGTCAAGGAGCAGACCCGCGAGTTCCTGCGCCGGCAGGTCCTCGAACGCGGCCGCACGATCGTGTTGACGACACACGACATGACCGAGGTCTCCCGGTTGTGCGAACGCGTCGTGCTCATCAATCACGGCCGGCTGATGTTCGACGGCACCCTCGACGAATTGCGCGCGCGCGAGCACGGCAACCATCGCCTGATCCACGTGACCTTCGAGGAGCCGATCGAGGTCCTCGACATCCCCGGCGCCATCGTCGTCTCGCACGAAGGCATCCAGGCGACACTGGCGCCCGGCGGCGAATCCACACCCGAAGATGTGGTGCGCGCTGTCATCAGCCGGCTGCCGGTCGTCAACATCTCGGTCGAACAGATCAGCCTCGAGGACCTGATGCGCGACGCGTTCCAGGCACCGCTGCCGGCGTGACCGCAATTGCGGTCGGCGCCCAGGCGCCGGCACGCCGGCACATCAGCCGATCCTGGCGCGCCGCCAGGATCGTGCCGCTGGTCGAAACGGCGTATCGCAGCCGGCTGATCCTGCTGCCGATGATGCTGGGCATCCAGATCTTCTTGTACTACCGGCTCTGGCTCGCGGTATTCGCCAACTCGACGACCGTTGCCGGGCTCGGTGTCCGCCAGGTGGTCACCTACTCGACGATCGCCCTTCTCGTCGCCCGGATCCGCTGGAGCGCAAGGACTTTCCAGCGCGACTCGATCCCCAACCGGATACGGGAGGGCACCATCGTCTACCTGTTCTTGCGGCCGATCACCGCGCGCCGCTACGCGATGATCCGGGCGCTCGGCGAGATGGGCTACGGCGGGATGTGGGCACTCGGCGGGTTCGTCGTGATGGCGGCCACCGGGGCCATCGACCTGCCCCACTCGGCCGCCGCCGCGGCCGTCTTCGTCCTCAGTGTGCTGCTCGGCCAGACCATCCTTTTCCTGATGAGCCAGTGCGTCGAACTCGTGTCGTTCTGGCTGGTCGCCAACATGGGCGTCGAGCGGCTGTACTACTTCGCGCAGGACCTGCTCGCCGGCGTTTTCGTCCCGCTCTGGTTCCTGCCGGGCTGGCTCTTCACTGCGGCCAGGTTCCTGCCGTTCGGCAGCGCCATCAACGTGCCGATCTCTCTGTACGTCGGCCGCATCCCCCTGCGCGACGCTCCCGGTCAGCTGCTGCAGCAGTTGGCCTGGGTCGCCGTCCTCCTTCTTGTGACGCGGCACCTGTGGAAGCGCGCATCGGCACGTGTTCTGGTGCAGGGCGGATGACGACCATCGGCGGCACGCTCGGCGGCGTCGTCGGCGTACGGCTGCGCCGCGGCAGGCACACCTGGCGCGTCGTGCGGAAGGTGACTTCCGTCAATTTCCAGGCGGTGCTGCAGTACCGGACCGACACGATGATCTGGATCATCTACGGCATCTGCTGGCAGACGAGCACCCTGATCTTTGCGACGGTGCTCATCACGCGGTTCAGCGGTCTCGGCGGCTGGCCGAGTGTCGGCGTACTGCTGATTGCCGGGATGCGGCTGCTGAGTCACGGCTTCTACGTTCTGGTGTTCGACAACTTCTCGCGGTTGCCGCAGATCATCGACGAGGGCCGCTTCGACGGTTACTTCCTGCGACCGGTCCCGATCTTCACCCAGCTACTTCTGAGCAGTTTCAGCATGAATGCCATCGGCGACCTGCTGGTTGCCTTCGCGCTCTGCGGCTACGCACTGCCACGAATCGCGATCCACTGGACCGTCGGCAAGGTGCTGTTCCTGATCGCCGGAATCATCGGCGGCACTCTGATCGAGGCGGCCATCCAGATGATCGCGGCATGCTTCCTGCTGCGGTCGCCGGGAACCCGCGCGGTGCCGTCTTTCATCGACGAGCTGCTGGGGACCTTCGGCAACTACCCCCTGACGATCCTGCCGGGTGCGCTGCAGGGCGTCTTCACCTTCGTGCTGCCGCTGGCCTTCGTCGCCTACTTCCCAGTGGCGGTCATCCTCGACCTGGCACCCAGGAACATCTTCATGTCCACGCTGGCCCACCTCTCGCCTGCAGTGGGTCTCGTACTGTTCCTCGCTGCCCGCAGGGTCTGGGCGCGCAGCCTGCAGGGATTCGCGAGCGTTGGCGGCTGACCGCCGATCAGGCGGCGCTCTAGAAAAGCGCCTGCACGATCGGAGCGATGGCGCGTACGTACTCATCGTGGTCGCGCAACAGATCCGCCGTGATCAGGATGTGTCCCTCGTCGACCCGCCAGAGATGCGGACCGGCACACGGGACTTCGCTGATACGTAGGTGGAACGGCCGCGCCGGCTCTCCCCTGTCGCGTTCCATGCCGGCTACGAGATTCGTTTCAACGAGCCCGCGACCGCTGTCGATCATCAGCGCGATGTGCTCCTGGGCGCGTTGGTGGCTCCAGAGCACCGCCTGCTGAAACAGGGTAGCCACGACCTCGCGCAGTTCAGGGGATTCCTGCAGCGACTCGAAGGGCGGGCCCCACAGCGGGGTGGTGCTACGAACGGTGCGATCCCACCATCGATCCCATTGCTCTGCGGCCGCGGCCGAGCCGGTGATCGTTCCCTCGCGCGGGACCGCCGGGTCGATAGCCGGCAGCCAGGTGTGCGCCGACGGGAGGCGGGCAGCGTCGCGAATGAACAGCCCGATGAGCAGATGCTGCGGTTGGTCGATGGCGATCTGCCAGCTGGGCGAGCCCGCTACCTGCATCCGATTCCCGATCAGTCGATGAGGTCACTACCCAATCACTGTCGAGGGCCGGTACTGCAGCCAGATCCGCACCACGGCCTGCCATTGCCGTGATGCGGATCTGCGGACTGCTGCGGTCCTACCGGTAGAGCCGGATGTCCGCGATGCTCCACCAGCTGCCCGACGAGCCGGTCGAGGTGATGCGCAGGAACCGTGCCTCGGTCGGGTCGACGTCGACAGTCGTCAACTGGCCAGTCCCGATCCCGTCGGCCAGTGGCCTCCAGGACGTGCCGTCGTCACTAGCGCTGAGTTGCCACGACCGGGCGTAGTCACCCAGGTTTCCGCCGCTGTCGATCGCGACGCGGGTGAACTCCTTGCTTTTCCCGAGATCGACCTGCAGGTACTGGCCGGGTGCCTGGCCCGTGCCGCTGGACCAACGCGTCGACGCGTCGCCATCAACGGCGAACTCCGGGTTTTGGCCGACCGGGTCGGCGGTCGCCGTCGCGCCGTTGATCGGGACGGCCCGATGGGATGCGCGTAGTTCGCGCGAGTCCGGCCAGGTGAACGTCGCCAGAGATCCGCCGGGCAGGGTGTACTCGAAGAGCTTGTCGCCCTGCTGCACCGCGACAGTGCGCGGGTCGTCGTTTTCGTTGTGCGCGACAAGCACGATCGAACCGTCCGGGTTGCGGAAGGCGACGTCGGTCACCTGGCCGTTCCAGCCCGTCGTACCGAACGACGTGCTCGCGATCCGCACCGCGCCCGGCAGCACGAACTTCGACAGGTGACCGATCGTGTAGTACTCGGCGTCGGTCCGCACCGTGCCGTCAGTCTGCACCGTGATGAGCCCCGTGCAGGTGCCGCACCCGCCGTTGTGCGGGCCGCCGGTTTCGTCGAGGGCGAGGTTCCAGGTGACTACCGACTTGGCCCAGTTGCGCGTCGTACCGACGGTGATCGTGCGCGCATGCCACTTCAGGGTGTCGCGGAAGATTTGCGGGACAGGGTCGGTCGGCCCGTGCGAGCCGGAGCACTCGGTGAACCAGATTCCCTTGTCGGGAAAGGCGTCGTGCAGTGCGGTCTGCGCGCTCGGGTCGCCCGAATAGCAGTGGTACGCCGTTCCCGCGACCCAGCGGGCAGCCGGGCTGGCGAGCACCTCGTACGGGTAGTCGGTCTCCGGGTTCTCCCCCGGAGGCGTGTTCGCCACGTCGTTCGGGTGGGTCGTCCAGTTGTGGTCGTAGGCCAGGATCTTCGTGCGCGGGCTCGTACGCGCCAGCAGCGGGCCGAGCGCCTCGATCACCTTCACCTGCTGGCGAACCGGCATGTCGGTGCCCGGGTACCCGCTCGGCGTGCGGTTCTGCGGCTCGTTCTGCACCGAGATGAAGTCGATCGGGATGCCCGCACGCGTGTAGGCCGCCACGAACTTCACCAGGTAGCGGGCGTAGGCGTCGTACACGGCGGGCTCGTCCTTCAGTCGCCCGCCGACCAGCGAGTCATTCGTCTTCATCCAGGCCGGCGGGCTCCACGGCGTCGCCATCACGAGCAGCGAAGGGTTCAGCGCCTTGGCGGTTCGTAGCAGCGGCAGAATCTGCGATTCGTCGTGGCTGATGGAGAAGTGCTCGAGCGCAAAGTCGGTCTCGCCCAGAGCGACGTCGTCGTAGGTGTAGTGGGCCGGGGCCGCGGTGAAGTCGGACGAGCCGATCACCTGCCGCAGGAAGTCAACGCCGATCCCGTCGCGGCGGTCGAAGAGCTGACGCATCGCGGCCTCGCGCGCGGCCGGGTCGAGCCGGTAGAGGACGGCTGCCGACGAGTCGGTGAGCGACGCGCCGAATCCGTCCATCCGCTGGAACTTCTGCTGGGGGTCGATGACGATCGTGGGGTTGTCCGAAGCCCGGGACCCGAACGGGACGGGCTCGCGCTGGTGCAACTTCTCCGTGCCGTCGACGGTCGTCACCCACACGCTCGCGACCGGTGCGGGCGTGGACGCCGCACCGGCGGGCAGCGCCTGCGCGGACGCAAGAACGAGCGCCGCCGTAGCGACTGTCAGCATCGAGCGGTGAACGAGAGATCTCATGCGGCAACCCTTCTCGACCTCTGAAACAAATGTAACAATGGTGGAACACTCTGCCATGAACCAACCAGTCGCTACACCAACCTGTCAACAGTCCATCCGAAATCCGCTGACGTACCAAGCCTCGGCTCTATGCTGCTGTGCGTGGAACAGGAATCTGAAACAACGGCGCTCGCCGGCCAGCGGGCAACGGTTCGCGACATCGCCCACGAAACCGGCGTATCGATAGCCACGGTGTCGCGGGTGCTCAACAACCGGGCGAATGTCGCGCCGGCCACCAGGGCTCTGGTGGATGACGCGGTACGCCGACGCGGCGCGCACGCGCCGTCAGCCCGCAGCCGCTCACCCCGGGACGCCCGTGGAGGAGCAGTCTTCGTTCGCTGCCCCTACGTCCTCACCGACTACTTCGGCATCATCGTTTCGTCGATCGCCGAGACACTCGCGCGCCGCGGACGCTGCGTCATCCTCGACGCCGGCGAGGCGTCGCAAGGGACCTCGGTCCTCGATGCGATCAGGACCGCGCCCGATGTCAGTGGCGCAATCCTGGTGCTGCCACCCGAGCCGGATGCCGACCTGGTCGCCTTGCAGCGCAAGGCAATTCCGCTCGTCGTCGTCGATCCGCGCACTACCCTGCCCCGCGACATCGCATCGGTGTCGGCCGCTCATTTCGCCGGCGCCCGGGCACTCAGCTCTCATCTCGTCGAATTGGGGCACCGCCGGATCGGTGTCATCGGTGGTCCGGAGTCCTGGCTCGCGAGCGGCGACCGGCTGGCCGGGCACGCAGCAGCGCTGGCGGCGGCGGGCGTGCTGCCCTCGCCCGATCTCGTGCGCCACGTGCACGCGACATCCGAGGACGGGTACGCGGCCGCCGGCGAGTTCCTCGACATGAGGGACCGACCCACCGCGCTCGTCGCGTTCAACGACAAGGTGGCGGTGGGGGCCTTGCGGGCAGCCGCCGAGCGAGGGCTGCGGGTGCCGGCCGACCTGTCGATCACGGGGTTCGACGACATCGACCTGAGCGAGGCGACATCGCCGATGCTGACGACGGTGCGTCAGCCACTGCAGGAGATGGGCCGGATGGCCGTCTCCGTGTT
Organism: Actinomycetota bacterium; assembly: GCA_040005895.1. Classification (GTDB taxonomy): domain Bacteria; phylum Actinomycetota; class Actinomycetes; order BP-191; family BP-191; genus JBDTYE01. Next base: position 10,084 of record JBDTYE010000043.1, read on the forward strand.
CATGCGGATCATCGAGCACCACGCGCACGAGGCGCTGCACATCGAGCTCGCCACCGAACTCGTCGTCCGCGGCTCGACGGGCCCGGTCCCCACACCCAGCCCTTGACCCCTACGCGGGAGCAAGGGCCGTGGACCTTGGTGGAGCCTAGGAGATTCGAACTCCTGACCCTCACGCTGCCAGCGTGATGCTCTACCAGCTGAGCTAAGGCCCCATCGCCCGAAGGCGTGGTCAGGCTACCCGATGGCTTTGCCGGGCGCACATCTCGGCTGGGGCGGCGGGATCAGTTCATCGAGGGGTCGCTGGGAAAGTTGGCCACCCTCGCGAGCTGACCCGGCTGGCGCTTGAGCACCCCGCGCCACAGCAGGTCGGGGTCGGCGCAGAACACATCGTCGACTCCGCCGTCTACGACGTACCAGGAGCCGATCTCGATCTCGACGGCGAGTTGCTCGGCGCCCCAGCCCGCGTAGCCGGCAAAGATCCGCACCTCCGCCTCGCCCGGCACAGCCTCCGGACCGGCGGTGAGGTCGACCGTTCCGACGTTGCCGTCGAAGAACGTCCACGGATCGACACCGAGAACGCCTCTGCCGAGCGAGCGGCCCAGGCAGATCGCTCCGTCCGGGCTGACCGGTCCACCGACGTAGACGACCGAGGGGTCGGCGGCGTGCGTCGACCATTCGGGAAGCACCTCGCCGACCGCTGTCTCACTGGGACGGTTGAGGACCAACCCGACCGCACCGTTGTCGCCGTGCTCGAGCAGCAGGATGACCGAGCGCGCGAAATTGGGGTCGATGAGCGCCGGCGTCGCTACCAGCAGGCGCCCGCGCAGACCGGTGTCAGCCATGCCCCGATCATGCCTTCAATCAGGTGCATTGACACCGGCCTGTGCAGAGTCACCGACCTTTGGCAGCGCTGCCGGTCGGCTTGGCCGTCAGGCCGGGTCGCTGATGACCGCAAAGACCGCACCATAGGGATCGGCCACGACACCGAACGGCCCCTGCGGGCTGTCGATCCTGGCCATCATCACGGCGCCGCCGCTCTCCCGGACGCGCTCGACCGACTTGTCACAGTCCGCCACCTTGAAATAGGTCATCCAGAATGACTGAGTCGACCCACCTGGGCTCGCGGACGCCTCCATGATCCCCGCGACCATCTCGCCACCGACGGTGGCGACGAAGTAGGGAGGGCCCTCCACTTCCGATGGCATGACCTCGGTCTGCCAGCCGGCGGCGGCGGCGTAGAACGTCTTGGCGCTCTCGACATCGGAGGTCTGTAACTCGTTCCAGGTGAAGGTGCCTGGCTCGTTGGCGAGCTGGGCACCCGTGTGGAGGCCGGGCTCCCAGAACCCGACGGCGGCTCCAGACGGGTCCGTCACGAATGCCCAGCGCCCCTGGTCGAGGACGTCGGCCGGCCCCATGATGACCTGGCCACCGGCCTCGCGAACCCGGGCAACCGTGTCGTCCACGTCCTCGGTCGCGATGTAGGTCTGCCAAGCCGGCCGCGCGCCGGCGGCACTCATCTCCGAATTCAGTTCCATCAGCCCGGCGACCCGGCGGCCGCGCACCAGGCAGCTTGTGTAAAAGCCGCTGTCGGCGCTTCCTATCTCGTATTCCCAGCCGAACAGCTTCGAATAGAAGGCGCGGGCGCCCTCGGCATCGGTGGTGCTGACGTCGATCCAACACGGCGTACCGGGCACGTATTTGTCGAATTCCGTCATTGCGTCCACCTCTCTCGCGGCGCTCGGTGCGCCGATGGCACGAGGGTGCCACCGGGCACCGACAAAAACGAGGGCGGTGGACGAACGGCACAACAACAACAAGAGGTGTACCGGTATTCAGCTGGTGATCGGAGTCCGGCTGGTGGCGGCAGCGCCTTCGACGAACGAGGCAATTCGGTGCAATCCCGCCGCCAGGTGGAGTCGGGCCCGGTGCCGCTGCGGCGCAGCCTCGACCACCGGGGCGTTCGGCAGCGCCGACCACGCCAGATCGTGGTTGATGTCCATCGCAAGCATGTAGATACGCGGATCCAACGTCATGTCCCTCTCCCAACCGGCGCTGCTCGAGCGCCTACCACTGTTTCGGTTTATGGTAGTAGCATAACCCCGACAGCTACCACCAAACAAGTTTTTGCTGGAAGGTTCGCCGATGCCAGAATTCGAGCTCGTGACGTGGCCGCACGAGTTGTACGGCGGGTGGCTCTGCCTCGACTTCGCCAACACGCTCGATGCGCGCGGGATGGACGAACACGAGGAAACTCTTCACGGGTACGCCGATCTGGTCCGGTGGGGCGCCTATGCCGGCGTGCTGTCCGCCGAGGAGCGTGCTCGCCTGCTGCGAAGGGCCGCAAGAGCCACCAGCGACGCAAGCGCTGCGCACGAGCAGGCGCTCAAGTTCCGGGAAGCGGTCTACCGGGCATTCTCAGGTGTCGCGGCCGGGCGAGACCTCGCTGCTGAAGATCTCGATGCTTTGCACCGCGCGTATGCCGAATCCATTGCTCACGCCAGCCTGCAGAGGGATGCCGATCGATTGGGATGGAGCTGGCCGGCCGGCGAGTTCGGCCGAGCCTGGTGGCCGATAGCCGTCTCGGCAATCCAACTGCTCACGACCGGACCGCTCGAACGCATCAAGGTCTGCGCGTCGGACGAAGGCTGCGCCGGACTCTTCCTTGACCTCAGCAAGAACCGCAGCCGTCGGTGGTGCAGCATGGAATCGTGCGGGGTCGAATCAAAGATCAAGCAGCAGAACGCCCGCAGACGGGCCGCCAGAAAACGCGACTGACCCCCGACGATTGCATCGAGGGCCAGTTGCCGTGGATCAGTTGTTGCAGATCAGCCGGCGGCCGGTGGCCTGCGGTGAACAGTGCCGCGACCGGCCGGTGACCCGCCGCGTCCCGACGCTTGCGCGCGGTCGCCGCTGGGGCGGCCACGATAGGGCTTGCGGGGTCCGGCGTACGAGCGCTCCTCACGCGCCGGGCGATCCGGGGCGAAGGTGCGCGGCGGCGGTGCCACGATCGGCGTACCGCTGATTGCGAGTTCGCGGACTGCTTCGTGCCCGGGTGCGACGCGCGTGGTGACGGCGCTGACCTTGGCAAGCTCATGCATGCGTGTCACGTCGCGAAGCTGCTCCGGCTGGACGAGCGAGAGGACCGTGCCGCTCGCTCCGGCGCGCGCGGTGCGACCCGAACGATGCAGGTAGTCCTTGTGGTCGCCGGCCGGGTCGAAGTGGATGACCAGGTCGACGTCGTCGACGTGGATGCCGCGAGCAGCGACGTCCGTCGCGACGAGCACCCGGGTCGATCCAGCGGCAAAGCCGTCGAGCGCGCGCTGGCGCGCACTCTGCGTCAGGTTGCCGTGGATCGCGGCGGCGTCGACGCCGCCGTCGCGCATCTGCTTGGCGAGCCGGTCGGCGCCGTGCTTGGTACGGACGAAGAAGAGCGTGCGGCCTGGACGCGCGGCGACTTCGGTCGCGATCGCGACCTTGTCGTCGGAACGCAGCGTGAACACGACGTGCTCCATGCTGTCGACGGCCGTGAAGTCGCTGGCGACGGCGTGCACGGCGGGCTCGTTGAGATAGAGCTTGCAGAGCTTGGCGACGCCGCGGTCGAGGGTCGCGGAGAACAGCATCCGCTGTCCGTCGCGGGGTGTGAGATCGAGCAACTGGGTGACGGCCGGCAAGAAGCCCAGGTCGGCCATGTAGTCGGCCTCGTCGAGCACGGTGACCTCGATCGCGGACAGCGTGCAGGTGCCACGCTCGAGGTGGTCGATCAGGCGTCCGGGCGTGGCGACGACGACGTCGACGCCGCGACGCAGGGCGTCGACCTGGCGGCCCATCGGGGCGCCACCGTAGATCGAGGTGACGCGCAGGCCGACGGCCTGCGCCAGCGGGGCGAGCGCGTCGTTGACCTGCTTGGCGAGCTCGCGGGTCGGTACGAGGATCAGCGCGCGGGGTTGCCCGGCAACCTGCTTGCGATCACCGGTGGCGAGCCTGGCCAGCATCGGCAGCCCGAATGCGAGCGTCTTGCCCGAGCCGGTCTGCGCCTTCCCGAGCACGTCACGACCAGCGAGCGCGTCGGGAATGGAACGGGTCTGGATCGCGAACGGGGCAACGATGCCGCGTCGGGTCATGGCCGCGAGGATCGGGCCGGACAGGCCGAGTGCCTCGAAGGTGGTGGCATCGGAAACCGGCAGCGCTTGGGCCGCCGCGAAGGCCTGCTCGAGTTCGAGCGCGGTGGTGTCGACGGGCGCCGGCCGCGACTGGCGCGAGCGGTTGCCGCCCTGCCGGGACGAGCTGTAGGAATTGTGGGAAGAGGTGTTGGACGACGCCGAACGTGGGCGCCGGGTGGGGCTGGGCACAGAAATGCTCCATCGCTGTTTCGTAGGCCGCGTATTGATCTGTGGCGCGAACAACAGCGACGGGTTGTGAACCCGTGTGCAGCAGGCACGACGTGAATCTGGCGACCACGCGGACAACTCGTCCGCGGGAGGGAGCCCACTCGAAACGTCGGCTCGTGGTCGTAACGGTAGCAGAGGGGCCGACATTCCCCCGGGAACGCAAAACGGGAGGGCGCGGCCGAAGCCGTGCCCTCCCGTCCGAAGTGCGTACGGAAGTGGTGTCCCTAGATCGGGCGAACCTGGTCCGCCTGCGGGCCCTTCTGGCCCTGCGTGATCTCGAACTCAACGCGCTGGTTCTCTTCGAGCGAGCGGTAACCCTCAGCTGCGATCGAGGAGTAGTGGACGAACACGTCCGCGCCGCCACCATCCTGAGCGATGAAGCCGAAGCCCTTTTCCGCGTTGAACCACTTCACTGTGCCTTGTGCCATGTTGCTGTCTCCTTGAGAGAACCAAGACGAGGCCGGCACTGTGCTGGCCCCGGGCTGTGTGCGGTGGTCGTCCCCATATCTGCGGGCATATGCCTGCAAAAGAAAGAACGCCCGCTGTCACACTTCGCGGGCGTTCGAAAACGGACGAGAACTGCAACTAACAACCACGGGGAACCCTAGGCGCATCTGTCACGACTTGTCCAGTGCCGGAAATGAGCACTCCCCCATAGCTGCGCGCCAGCGCCGGTGAATCAGCCGGCGGCAGCCCGGCGAACGGCATCGACGGAGAGCGAGACGTCGTCGTCGTCGGTCGACCAGTTGCTCACCGAGATGCGCAAGACGTCCCGGCCGTGCCAGCGCGAGCCCGACATCCACGCGACACCGTCCTTCATCAGCCGGGCGGTGACGTCGCGGGTGCGCTCGTCGGTGCCGAACGAGACACACACCTGTGTGAAGACGACGTCATTGACGATCTCGGCGCCCTCGATCTCGGCGATGCCGGCACTGAGCGCCCGGGCATGCCCGGCGAGCCGGTCGACGAGCGCGATGACGCCCTCGCGACCAAGAGAACGCAACGCCGCCCAGACTGGTACTCCGCGCGCCCGCCGCGAGAGCTCGGGCACCTTGTCCATCGGGTCGGCTTCGCCCTCGCTCGCCTGCACGAGGTAGCTCGCATGTATCCGGGCTGCTCTCCGCAGTGCGGCCGGCCGGGCGACGATTGCGAGCCCGCAGTCATACGGAACGTTGAGAGTCTTGTGCGCGTCGGTGCCCCACGAGTCGGCAGTTTCGTAGCCCGCGAGGTGGCGGTGCAGGTCCGGCGACGCCGCTGCCCACAGTCCGAAGGCCCCGTCGACATGCGCCCACGCGCCGTACTGATGCGCCAGGGATGCGGCCGCGCCGATCAGATCGAAAGCGCCGGAGTGCACGTTGCCGGCCTGCAGGCAGACGATGGTCGGACCGCTGCCCGCCGCCAACGCTTCGGACAGCGCATCGATCTGGATCCGCCCCTGGTCGTCGGCGGGAACCGCCGTCGGTTCGCCGAGTCCCAGGTAGCGCAGCGCGAGATCGACGGAGTCGTGCCGTTCCGCGCCGACGAGAACACGCACCCGGGGCCCGCCCGAGAGGCCGAGGGTGTTCACGTCCCATCCGGCGTCGGACAGGACCTGCTGCCTGGCCGCCAGCAAGCAGGTGAAGTTGGCCATCGTCCCGCCGGTCACGAAGCCGACGTCCGAGTCAGCGGGTAGACCCAGCAGGTCCAGCAGCCAGGTCCCGGCGGCTTCCTCCGCGGCCGCCGCGGCCGGCGTCGCGAATCGCATGCCCGCGTTCTGGTCCCAGGCGCTGACGAGCCAGTCGGCGGCCAGCGCCGCTGGAAGCGCACCGCCGATGACCCAGCCGAAGAATCGGCCCGACGGCATCGCCATCAACCCGGGCTCGGCCACCTCCGCCAGCAGGTCGATTACCTCCGCGGCATCGGTCCCGCCGTCCGGCAGCATGCCCGCAAAGCCGGCGGCCAACTCGTCAGCCGTCGCGCGCGGCGGAATCGGCCGGTCCGGCATTGAGGCCAGCCACGATCGGACGTGCGCATAGGCGCGGTCGAGAGCGGCGTCGTACGCATCCCCTTTTGCGGTCATTTCAGCATCCTGTCCCAGCGAAAGGGGTCCGCCAAGGCCTTTCCTGCCGACACGGGTGTAGACCTGGCTAGTCGGGAGAGCTCTTGTGAATGGCCGGGATACCCCAGAACTCGGGGTCGACGACGCGGAAGCGCCGGCCGCTCACCTGGTCCGCGCTGACCCGGACGAAGTGCTGCTTCGGTCCTGCGTGCCAGGGGAACAGCGGCAGCGAAAGTGCATCGAAGAGCTCGCTGAAGTTGCCTCTGATCTCCTTGGCCCGACCTTTGATGACCACACTCCAGGCCTCCCCAGCCGCCGGGTCGAATGCGTCCGCCTCGAACGCGACCGGTTCATCCGAGGTCGCGGACGCGAGCTTGGTTCCCTCCGCGGTCCGGAAGACCACTGTGCCGTGATCGACGACGAAATTCACCGGGAAGATCTCAGGTCCGCCCTCGACCACAACCGCCAGCCGGCCCACCTGAGCCGATCGCAGCAGCATCCAGCATTCGTTGACAGAGAGATCGTGCATGCCGACAGGTGTCTCCATGCCCACAGACTCGACCGCCCGTGCCCGGATACGCAAGCAGCCTGATAGTGAGGGAACATGTCGGCGGCGAAATGTCCCAGCTCGTGGCAGTCGATCTCGGTGGCGCCGGCCGTGCCCGGACTAGGAGAGCGAAGCCTTCACCAGTGACTGCTTGGCGCTGCGTCGGCGCGTCCATTCCCGCAGCGCCGAGACGCGGCCCGGCGCCTCTTCGGTCGCGAATTCGCAGCTCGGCGGCTCACCGCACTCCGGTCGCCCCTCACTGGTCGCGAAGTCGTAGTTGCACGACGGACACAGGACATCGAGCGCCTCGGGCAGGTAGGGGCAGCCATAGTAGTGGCAGGCCCGTTCGCCCTCGCCGGTAATGAAGTCCCAATTGCAGGAAGGGCACTGCTCGAAGTGCAGAGCGCGCTCAAGCTGACGCGCCTGCCTTCTCTCCATGCGGTTCATGACCGCCTCCTCATTACGCTCCTGACGATGACGGCGGGGTGAACCCGCCGGAAGGGACCAACGTCACTTCGGGTTCGCCGGAAGCCCTCTGTGGCATGGGCGCGTGGCGTCTGTGTTGCCCACGCACGGGCGCGGTCCATGAGAGCCGGCAAGCTCGGACGACGAGGTCCCTTCATTGGCGACCTCTTCGCCATGTGGGGACGCTTGGCGCCGTCGCATCGAGGGACAGTAGAGGGGCGATGACGGTGTCCCCGGCACGCACCGGACCAGCGCCATCGTCATGCGCGACGGCCCGGCACCGCCACGAACGCCTCGCCTCAGCTCACCCCCCCACTCCTGGCCGTAGAGCGGTTTCTCAACAGCTCCACTCCGCGACAGGAGGTCCTGGCCATGCAGGATCTTTCAGATCGCGTCGTCGCACGACCTCGACCAACGTGCCTGATCAGTACTGCTAGACAGACCTTCCCGCAGGCCTGCGCTATCGGTCCTGCGGCGATGATGGCGCGGCGACATCTCGCGAGACGGTGACTTGAGCGGCCGTCTCGTGCCTGGGTCTGCGGACCCTCTTGAACCTCATGTGCGCCCGTTGTCGCCGTGCCGTCGTCCGGGCCATCGACACCGACGTCAGCCGTGGTGCCAACCCCGTTGACCACGTGGTCGATCGTGCCCAGTCTCAGGTAGACCGTCTGGATGTGGTGCAGCTTGACGCCCGGGGTCTCCGGAACCTTGAAGCCTGATGGGCCGGAGCTCGAAAGCTCCGGCCCATCAGGGACATCACGCGCGGTTCAGTTGCCTGTCGCGACCGGGGTTACGGGTACTGCACGACGGTGACGGGCACGATGCCCGTCGCCGCCACAGCGGGCCCGCCGGTGTCGTTGATCACATGCAGGTAGCCGCCATTGCCGACGATCCACACCGTGTCGATGTGGGTGAACTGCACTCCCGCGCGCACCGGAGCCTGGTAGGCGGCGGTGGCGAAGGCAGTCGCGTCCGTCTGGTTCTGCACGACGTAGCTGCCCATGCCATAAGCGTGGAACTGCTGGACGCCGTCCGCGACCTGGAACGCCGGGTAGCCGACGAAGTCACCCGGCTGGTCCCACGCCGCCTGTGACGGCGGGTCGTACGGCGTCTCGTGCTGGAAGAAGATGTTGACGCCGT
>JBDTYE010000044.1:0-17892 GCA_040005895.1 Actinomycetota bacterium
GTACGTTTCCGCGCTCGTAGATGTCGCGGCCCACCGCGGTCAGCTGGTCGCGCACGCGAGCAGCCACAGCACTGAAGGGGCCGTCCTCGGGAAAGCCCGCGACGACCGCGGTGTCACCGGTGTGAGCAGTCCCGGCGAAGTCGAGGGAAGGCAGCCCCAGGTGGTCGACGTGCAGTACGGCCACATCACGCTTGGGGTCGAACAGGACGACGCGGGCTGCGCGCGGCCGGCCGGAGTCGGCAGTCACCTGCGCGGCCGCGACGCCCGCGACAACGTGCGCGTTGGTCATCACGTAGTCGTCGGCGAAGACGAACCCGCTGCCCTCGACGCGGTGCTGGCAGGCCGCGGCAACTCCGGTGATACGCACGATGCTGCGCCGGCTCGAGGTGACCGCCTTCGACCCGAGCACGGCCGGATCCGGTGCCGGCACCGATCTAGCCCGCCCGCCGTGGAGGTTGGCGAACACCTGCGGGAAGTCCTGCCGCGAGATCATCCGCCGGAACGGCGCGGTGAGGTTGGGCGCCGGCGGCATCACGGCGTCGACCGCGCGCAGGATCTGCGAGTGGTTGACCTGCCGCGCGAGAAACGTCAGCGGCGAATCCTTCACCTCAGTCGCGATCAGCCACGAGATGACCAGGATGCCAACGGTCGATACGACTGCGCCGCCCACTGCGTCCATGCGCTGCACCGGGTGCCACCGGATTCGGCGCCGGATGGCCGCGCCGATCGCCGTACCCGCGAGTTGGCCGATGCTGGAGGCGATGAGTACGACGACGATCCCGGCGAGCGTCTTCCTGGTGCCCTGCGTGAAGCGGTTGGCGACGTGCGGCGCGACCTGCATGCCCGCGAAGGCGCCGATGACCAGCCCGACCACACTGAGTACGCCGGTGACGAAGCCCTGCCGGTAGCCGGCGAACGCGATGCCGGCCGCCATGACGAGCAGGGTCACATCTAGCAGCATGGGACTGACCTTAAGGGCGGGCGGGCGGCGCCGCTCTGCGGCCCTGGGGGCCGCCGTGCGGAATCAAGCCGAAAGCAGCTCGGAGGCCGTCACGAACTCGTAGCCGCGGGCGCGCACCGCGTCGATCAGGGCGGGCAGCGCATCGAGGTCGACCTGGCGGCTGGCATTGCCGTAGTCGTGCGCGAGCAGCACCGTGCCAGGCACGAGCTTGTCTGCGATGTAGGAGACGTTGCCGGCTGCGTCGAACGCGTCCTCGTGGAACTGCAGCGACCACATCAACACGTCGTATTCGAGTCGCGAAGCGACCGTCAGTACGTCGCCCGAGATGCAGCCGCGCGGTGGGCGGAACAGGGTCGGTCGCCTGCCGGTGAGCTTCTCGATCAGCTCGTCGGTCCGCCGCATCTCCCGGTCGACATGATTGCGGTCGACGAAGGGCAGGATCGCGTGGCTCCAGGTGTGGTTGCCGATTTCGTGCTTGCCGGCCATCTCGCGGCGGAACAGATCCGGGTTGGCCTCGACCCGCGAGCCGACCACCATGAACGTCGCGCGGACCTTCTTCTCGGCCAGGATGTCGAGGATCGCGGGGGTGTACTTCGGCATCGGACCGTCGTCGAAGGTCAACGCGATCAGCTTCTGGGTTGTCGGTCCCTTCCAGACGATCCGGGTCTCGCTGAGCCGGTCGTCGCCATAACGCTCGTTGGCATAGCTGCGGGTGTCGAGTTCGTCGTGGGCCACTGACTGCTGGGGCAGGACCGCCGCGATCGTCGCGCCTCCACCGACGAGAACGCCTGCCGAGAGGCCAGCGCCCTTGAGAAAGCTTCGACGATCCACGTACGCGAGTTCCCCCGACTGGTGACGATCCCGACTGCTGACCACAGAATTTTAGCTACCGAGCCGTCGCGCCCGCATGACTCGTTTGTGTCATTTCCGCTGTAATCACGACATAGCGGTCACCAGGCCGGCCGGTCGGCGCCGGCCGGTCGAGGCCGGGTCAGCCGATGAACTGGGCCGCGAAGGCGGCCGCGGTCAACGGCGCGCCGGTGGCCTGCTCGACCAGGTGGTCCCAGCGCAGCGAGGCGCCGGGCGCGAACACCTCGTCGACCAGCCAGCGCCCGGTCTCCGGGTCGCCCCACAGCACGCCGCCACGGGCAGTGACGGTGGCCGCGAGCTGTGATGCGAGACATTCGCCGAGCACGTAGTTCTGGTAGTAGACGGGCGCGAGGGCCAGGTGCAACTTGGCTGCCCAGTCGGGGTGGGCGGCCCGGCCTGGCGGCGTACGCAGGCCCTGGAAGCGCTCGACGCACTGCCACCACAGGGCGTTGGCATCGACCGCGGGGTCGCGGTAGAGCTCGCGTTCGAACGTGCACATCACCAGCACCCAGCGGGCAAAGATCAGCATGCTGGCTCGCAACGCCGCGTCGACCTGCTCGTGCAGGCCCGCGAGCTGATCGTCCGGTACGCCGGCAACGTCGCGCAGCCAGCCGGGATCGCGCGACAGCCGGCCGAACAGCTGCGCGATCGCCTCGGTGGTCAGCGAATGCGCGGGCCGCCGCAGCGCCCACGGCAGATCGGCGGAAATCCCGACGTCGTACGCGGCGTGGCCGAACTCGTGCAGCGTGGTGGAGAGCCAGCGCTCGTTTCCGATGATGTTGCACAGGACGCGGACGTCGTCGGCGCGGTCGATGTTGATGCAGAAGGCGTGCTGGTTCTTTCCTTCCCGGCCGTAGAGATCGCTGCGCTCGAGTACCGGCCGCAAGTCGATGCCGAGCCCGTCGTAGGTCGCCAGTGTCAGCTCGACGGGATCGCGGCCGGCGATCATCGGGTCGAGATCGACCGCGCTCTCGGGCGGCGCGGACTGGAAGAACGGGTCGGCGTAGTGCCAGGGCATCAGCGCCTCGACCGGCACGGCGAACCGCGCGGCCAGCGCCTCATCGAGGTCCGTCTTGAGTCGTGCAAAAGGCGCCGCTGTAAGGGAATCCAGTTGGTCGAGCAGCTCGAAGAGCCGGTCCTCGGAGATCTCGCCGAGCTCGAGGGTCATCCGGTAGTAGTTGGCGTGCCCCAGCCGGCGGGCGGCATCGTTGCGCAGCTCGACGAGGCGCAGCACGTTGGCCTCTACCGCCGCGCCGACCTGCTTGGAGGCCTCCCACGCGGCCTGCCGCTCGCCGCTGTCGTTGCTCGCGTCGAGGACCTTCTCGATGTCGTTGTCGCTCCATCGCCGGCCTCCGCTCTCGCCGCGGAACGTCGCGTAGGCCGCGTCGCAGGCCGCGTTGAGCTCGACCATCTCGGCACGCAGATCGGCCGGCAGCTGCGCCGCGGCGTGTGCAAGAAACAGCACTTGCGCACTGCGCGCAGTCAGCGGATCAGGACCGGGTGCGGCGACCGAAGCGGCCAGATCGGCGTACGCCGCCGGGTCGGCATAGCGGTCGGAAAGCCGGCGTTCCAAGGCGATTCGCTCGGCTTCGACGACAGGCGAGGACGCGACGTTGCTTTGCCACCAGACCTGTGAGACCTCGCGCTCGAGCGGCGCGAGGTCGTCCGTCAGCCGCTCGACGAGTGGGCGGGCATCGATCGTCACGTTCGTCTCCCCTACTGGACAGCGTTCGGCGTGGGTGGAGCGGGGCGGTCGAGTAGCGGCTCCGGGCGCCACGGCTGCGCCCACCCGCCCCATTCGAGCACACGGTCGGTCAGCAGCGCGGTGAACCCCCACACCAGCAGGCCATGCACCCGGAATGCGGGGCCCTGACGGCCGCTGGTGTACCTGATCGCGCAGCGGTTGGCGGGATCGACCAACTCGGCGATGGGGACGCGTTCGACTGCGGCAACTTCGGCGAGGTCGACCGGGCCGACTACGTGCGGTGCCTGCCAATGGGCGAGCACGGGCGTCACGACGAATCCGATCGGCGGGACGAGGACCGGCGGCAGGGTCGCGAAAACCCGCACTGTCTCGGGCTGCAAGCCGACTTCCTCCGCCGCCTCGCGCAGCGCCGCAGCGATGGCGTCGGCGTCGCCGGCATCCTGCTCGCCGCCGGGGAAGGCCGGCTGACCCGCGTGAGTTCGCAGGGTCGCGGAGCGTTCGATGAACAGCAGATCCGGTCCGGCAGCACCCTCGCCGAACAGCAGCAGCACTGACCCCCGGCGTGCCGGGCCGGCGAGGGGAGCTGACAGGGGCATGTCGGCTGCCGTCACGCCAGCTGCGGCAGCCGCCAGCGTCCGCAGCCAGTCGGGCAGCCGATCGGCGCTCAGAGCGTGACCCCGAGATGCTCGGCGATCAGCTGGCGCATCTGGGCAGCGGTCATGGGCCCGACCTTGCGGAAAACGACTCGACCGTCGGCCGCGACGAAGAGCGTCGTCGGCATGAAATTCGAGCCGGCCGCGGCGCGGACCTTCGCCCCAGGATCGGCGAGATTCGCGTAACGAACGCCGGTGCTGAGCATTGTCGCGCGGGCCGATTCCGCAGAGTCCTTGGTGTTGATGCCGAGGATGCGCACCTTTCGTCCCGCGGCGGCGTACGCCTGCTGTAGATCCGGCATCTCCTGCCGGCATGGGACGCACCAGCTCGCCCACAGATTCACGACGGTCGGTACGCCGCCGAGCCGGCGCAGAGCGACCGTCTCGGTGGTGCCGATCTCACCGATGCATTCGAGGGTCAGGTCGGGGAGCAGATCCTGGCCGGTCGCCGGAGCGGGGAGGAGGTCAGCGCCGGAGGGGCAGCGGTCCACGTGCACCGGAGGCAGTCCGGCGACGTTGAAGTCGGTCGCGATGGAGGTCGGGGCCCGGCCGGCGCTTGCGTCGTTGTGACCCGAGCGGCCCGCGATCCAACCGATGACAGCGGCGAGCGTGAGCAAAACCAGCACACTGGCGATCAGCGAAATCGCCCGGCTCCGCTTCACGGCGCGTCCCAGCTGCCGGCCGACGGGCACCAGCGGGCGATCTCGCAGCCGCCGCAGGCGGGCTTGCGGGAGAAGCAGACCCGGCGCCCGTGCCAGATCAGCCGGTGCGACAGCATGGTCCACTCGCGCCGGGGGATCAGCGCCATGACGGCGTACTCGACCTTGACCGGGTCCTCGTCAGCCGTCCAGCCGAGCCGGCGCGCCAGCCGGCCGAAGTGCGTGTCGACAGTCAGCCCGGGTACGCCGAACGCGTTGCCGAGAATCACATTGGCGGTCTTTCGCCCGATGCCGGGCAACTCGACGAGTTGGTGGAGGGTGCGCGGCACGTCCCCGCCGTGCCGCTCGCACAGGGCCTCACCCAGCCCGATGATCGAGGTCGTCTTGTTGCGGAAGAACCCGGTCGGCTTGAGCAGCGCCTCGACCTCGTCGCGGTCTGCCGCCGCGTAGTCGGCGGCACTGCGGTACTTGGCAAACAACACGGGCGTGACGAGGTTGACCCGTGCGTCCGTGCACTGCGCGCTCAGGATCGTGGCGACGGCAAGTTCGAGTGGCGTGCTGAAGTCGAGTTCGCAGTGGGCGTCCGGGTAGACCCGCGTGAGTTCACTGTTGACCTTGCGCGCGCGGCGTACGAGTGCGGTCGGAGGCGCGTCGTGCGCCGCCGCAGAAACGGCGCCGGCACGTGGAGACATGGGTCAAGCGTAAGGCTCGCAGCGGACGCTGCGAGCCAGCCGCCGACGAGCCCGGTGGCGCCGAAACAGGCCGGTAAGTACCGCTTCGCGCATCGAAGATCAGCCGAATGGCCGTCTCAAGGGGTCAGGGCTTCCTACCGATGCCGGATTGTGGTTACAGACAGTGACTACACGTGCGACCCAAACCTAGCCCGGAGCCAGCGTGGAGAAGTCCAGCCGGAACGCCGAACCACCGCAGGTCAGCGACGCGTTCGCGCACCTGACGCTGGCCGGCTTGCGGAGCTACCGCAAGGCGCTGGCGCAGGAGGAGAGTCGCGTGTCCTACTGGCGGCGGATCCTGCAGGCCAGGCTCGACATGGTCCGCGCCAATGACGCAGGCCAGCGCGGCAACATGGACAACCTGCGCCCGGTCCTCACCAACGCGCGCGTCGGCAGCGGACGGACCGCACTGATCGACGTACTCCCGGTCGAAGACATCCCGCCGCTGCCCGACCTCGAGGAGCTGTGGGACCGGCATGTGCGCCCGAACGACCCGGCGTACAACGACGATCTGATAGAGCAGCTCAGCACGGCTGAGAGTCAGCTGTCCGCCTACCGCAGCGCCTTGCACTCCCGGATCCAGGCGTCGACCAATGAGCTGATCGCCCGCTACCGCGCCGATCCCGTGCAGTGCCTGAGCGTGCTCCCACTGCCGCCGCGACGCCGCGCGGTCCAAGCCTGAGAAGTCGCTGGGTAGAAGGCGCCCGATCTGGGAAAGAGACCGCACATCATGATCGCCCTCGCTCTGCTCTTCCCGTTCCTGCTGTTGCTCTTGATGCTGCTCATGGAGCGGGTCGAAGGCCCACTGCGCCGCGACGAGGTCGGCAGCCAGCTCGAGACCTTCCTCGAGACCGCGCAGGCGGACGAGGTCGAGACGTTCGTCACCGAGGGATTCGCCCCCGCGCTCGACCGGTACTGGCGGCGCAAAGCCGCCGGCCGGATCGGCTGAACACCTCCGAAAAGCCAGTTGATCGCCGGGGAAGGCTGCTCCTGGCATGCTTGGCCGCGAGCCGGGTGTCCGGCGGTGCGAATCGGAGGTGACCGTGGACGATTCCCTGCGTCGCGTGTCGCTGTTCGTCGGACTCGACGACGACTCGTGGAAATCGCTGCGCAGCAGGCTGAAGGAATCCGCCCGTCCGCGCGGCACGATCATCTTCTCCGAGGGTGACGCCGGCGGTCAGCTGCACGTCATTCTCTCCGGCAAGGTCAAGATCAGCCGAGCGGCCGTCGACGGCCGGGAGAACCTGCTGGCTGTTCTCGGCCCCGGTGACCTGTTCGGCGAGCTCTCGCTCTTCAACCCCGGTCCGCGTACCGCCACCGCCACCGCGATCACGGACGCGCAGCTGGCGACGTTCTCCCACGACGACCTGCGGCCCGTCATCATCGAGCAACCCGAAGTCGCGGCCGAACTCCTGCGGGTGCTGGCCGAACGGCTCCGTCAGACCAACGACGCGATGGCCGACCTGGTCTTCACCGACGTGCCCGGCCGGGTGGCGAAGGCGCTGCTCAGCCTGGCCGAGCGATTCGGCGAGACCGATCCGGACGGCGTACGCGTGCATCACGACTTGACGCAGGAAGAACTCGCTCAGCTGGTCGGGGCATCCAGGGAAACAGTCAACAAGGCGCTGTCCGACTTCGCCGGCCGCGGCTGGCTGCGCGTCGATGCGCGCGCGGTTGTGCTCCTCGATCTCGAACGGCTGCGTCGCCGGGCCCGTTGAGGCTGCTGCCTCAGTTGGTACTGAAGCCGTCGCCGCTGCGCCGGATGGCGCCCCGCTCGACGAGCAACTCCAGGCCCGCCCGCACCGTCAGTTCGGCTATCGGGTGCAGGCGGGGATCGGTGTCGCGATAGATGCGGCGTACCAGCTCCTGGGGTGTTCCGGCACCGTCGCCGACGGCGCCCAGCAACTGCTGCAGCCGTTCCTCGCGGTGCCGGACGTAGTGATCGAGTACGCCGGCCGGGTCGCCCACCACGGGTCCGTGCCCCGGCAGCAGCCACGCGGCATGCAGAGCCTTCACCCGGGCGAGTGACGCAAGGTAGTCGCCCATCCGGCCCTCGGGATACTCGACGACGGACGTTCCCCGACCGAGAACGTGGTCGCCCGTCAGCACCGCCTGATCTGCCGGGAGCGCGAAACACACTGAGTCGGCGCTGTGGCCGGGCGTCGCGACGACGTCGATTCGCAGCCCGTCGGCATCGAGATGCGGTGGCAGCGCGTGGCCGTGTTTTGGGTCTTGTGCCAGGACGCGGGCACCACACAACTGGGCCAGATCGGGGGCACCAGCGGCATGGTCCGGGTGCCCGTGAGTCAGCAGGATCGTAGTGACGGTTTGGTCGCAATCGGCTGCGGCGTCGGCGATTGCACGCAGATGCGACTCGTCGTCGGGGCCCGGATCGACGACGATGCATTCCCTTGACCCTGGCTCCGCGAGCAACCAGGTGTTGGTGCCCTCGAGCGTCATCGGCCCGGGATTCGGCGCGAGCAGCAGCCGGGCCCGAGGTGTGACCTGCACAGGTTCACCCACCCGTGTCGCCGTCGTCCGGGTAGCCGTCGTCGCCCGGCAGCAGCAGTCGCACGTCGTCGCCGGTCACGATCACCTTGGGGAGGTTCCGGCGAAATTGCCGCCCGGCCGCGGCCGCGAGGACATCGGCGACCGAGGCGAACTCCGCAAGCTCGGCCAGGGTGAAAGCCGTCGGGGGCAGCATCGCGATCTGCTGTTCGGCTTGAAGAGTCAGCGCGTCGGCCGGACGAACCCAGGCACCGCGGTCGCTCTCACCCCTGAAGTGCGCGGGCACCTGCCCCTCAGGGAGGGCCGCGACGAAGAACCTCGTATCGAACCGCTTCGGCTCGAACTCGGGCGTGACCCAGTGCGCCCAGGGGCGTAGCAGGTCCGCGCGCAGGACGAGTTGGCGGCGTACCAGCAGCTCCGGCAGTGAGACGGCACCCGACTGCAACTGCGCCCGGTCGGCCGCCCAATCGGCGTCCACGCATGCGGTGGCCGACGCGTCGGGACCTGCCAGCAGTACGCCGCACTCCTCGAAGGTCTCGCGGACCGCGGCGCAGACGAGGGCACGCGTCAGCGGCTCGTCAGCGGACAGCAGGGCCGCCCACTGGGAGGGCGGCGGCCCCGCCCACGGGATGTCGGCCACCGCATCGCCGGGATCGACGGAGCCGCCAGGGAAGACGTACATCCCTGGGGCGAACGACATCGACGCGAGCCGGCGCAGCACGTACGCCTCGATGCCGTGATCGGGCGCATCCCGGAGTACGACGACCGTCGCCGAGTCGCGTGCCGGCACCGGCGCGGTTGTCGAAGCCGTCCGCGCTCGGTCGATCAGATCCTGCGGCAGTGATCGTCCGGCGTGCGTCACGGCGGCCATGCTACGTCCAGCCGGCTGCGATCGGTCAGACGGGCGAAATGTCGCATCCGGGCTTTCTTTCGCGGGTGCGCTGCCGATAGTCGACGGTGAAACTTGTTCGGCGGGGCTCCGGATCGCGGGCAGAGGCCATTGCCCCGCTGCTCGGCTTTCCCGATTCCGTCAGCACCCGGCAGATGGCGCGCGCCCTCGGAGCACTCTTCGTCGCCGGCGCATCGATCACCCTGACCTGGGTGGCGCTGCCGCACACATCCCGGGCAGGCGACCCGTGGACCAGGATGGCGGCGGTCGTCGGACTGGTCGCGGCCGCCGCACTGCTGGCCGGCGCCGCTGACCGCTCGCCACGGGTCTTTTTTCATGTGGTCATAGGCGGTATTCAGATCTTCGCGACGGTGGCGTTCGTCGCGACCAGCCCAGACATGGAGTTTCTGCTCTTCTATACCTGGGTCACCCCCTATGCTGCGCTGTTCTTCGGCAGGCGTGCGGCGGCGGCGCATGTCGCCTGGGTCGGCGCCCTGCTAGCCGCGGGTCTCGAACTGCGCTCGGTGCCGGCCGGTCGAGCGGTTGCGATCTGGCTGTTGACGATAGGAACGGTCACCGTCATTGCGACGCTCGTCGGAGTGGTTGCCAGAGCGATGCGACGCCGGGATTCGGACCTCTCGCATCTCGCGACGCACGACGTGCTCACCGATCTGCCGAACCGGCGGATGTTTGCCCAGCACGCCGCGGCGGCGATCAGCGACCGGCAGGTGGGGGGGTCTGTCGCTGTTCTGCTGATCGACCTGGACCGCTTCAAGGTCATCAATGACACGCACGGCCATCAGGCGGGCGACGAGATGCTGGCCCAGCTCGCTCCCCGGCTTCGCAACACCGTGCGGGACGAGGACTGGGTCGGGCGGTTCGGCGGTGACGAGTTCGCGATCCTCGTACGCCGCGAAGGCCGCTTCGACGCAACCGCCATGGCCGCGCGCGTTGCCGAAGCGTGGGCCCTGCCGTTGCCGACATCGGAAGGGCTTCTGTTCACGTCAGCCTGCGTGGGCATCGCGGTCGCAAGCCGGTTCGACGACACTCCGCAACGGCTGCTTCGCGACGCGGACTCCGCGTTGTACCGCGCAAAGGCAATGGGCCCCGGCAGTTTCCAGGTGTTCGACGAGCAGATGCGCGACGGCGCCGAGCACCGGCTGCGACTGGAACAAGACCTCCGCGAGGCGATCCCGCGCGACCAGCTGCACCTGATCTACCAGCCGGTCGTCGACATGGTCACCGATGCGGTCTCCTCGGTCGAGGCGCTGCTGCGGTGGACGCATCCGGAGCTGGGCGAGGTGCCTCCCAACACGTTCATCCCCCTCGCCGAGGAGAGCGCCTTGATCGCGCCCATCGGCGCGTGGGTGATCGAACGGGCCGCCTGGCAGCTCGCTGCGTGGCGCATTGCCGACTGCCTGCCGCCCGATTTCAGCATCGCCGTCAACGTTTCCTCGATGCAGCTTCGCGACGGGTTCGCGGCGTCGGTCGCGGAGGTTCTGGACCGGCACTCGCTCCCGTCGACCGCGCTGATCGTCGAACTTACAGAGAGCTCGCTGATCGATGCGCGGGACGAGGTGACCAGGGAGATACAACGACTGCGCGATCTGGGCATCCGGCTTCTGCTGGACGACTTCGGGACCGGCTATTCGTCCCTGTCCTACCTGCAGAACATCCCGCTGGACGGACTCAAGATCGACCAGTCGTTCATCGCCCGGATCTCCGACACGACTGATGCGCCGATCGTCGAGGCGATCATCACCATGGCACGGACTCTCGGCCTGCACACCGTCGCCGAGGGCGTCGAGACACCGGCGCAGCGCGACCGGCTGCGGGCGCTGGGCTGCGACCTCGCGCAGGGCTACCTGTTTGCCCGGCCCGCTCCGGCCGAGGAAATCGAAGGCATGCTGAAGCCTCTCCCCGCGGCGTCCGAGGCCTGAGCCGGCCTCAGTCGGGGACTTCGCCGGCTTCAGACTTCGACGACGAGTTCGAGTTCCACGGGTGCGTTCTTCGGCAGCGACGCGACGCCCACCGCGGAACGGGCGTGCACCCCCGCCGCACCGAAGATCTGACCGAGCAGCTCGCTCGCGCCATTGACAACCTGAGGGTGTGCGTGGAAGTCGGCGGTGCAGGCGACGAAGCCGACGACCTTGACCACCCGGCGTACGGCGGACAGGTTGCCGACGAGGTCGACAACTGCCGCCAGTGCATTGAGCGCGCAGACCCTCGCGCACTCCACTGCCTCTTCGAGGGAGACGGTCCCGCCCACCAGACCGGTCACTTTCAGCTCTCCCTCGACCGACGGCAGCTGGCCCGAGGTGAACACCAGGGAACCGCTGCGGACGGCGGGGACGTAGGCGGCCAGCGGTGCGGCCACGGCGGGCAGTGTCAGACCGAGTTCGGCCAGGCGTTCTTCGGGGGTCGCCACCCGATCAACCCTTCGGGCGCTTGAGATAGGCGACGATGCCGCCGGTCGGACCGGTGACGACATTCACCAGCTCGTAGCCGTCATCACCCCAGTTGTTGAGGATCTGCTGCGTCGCGTGCTCGATCAGCGGCACGGTCGCGTATTCCCACTTCTGCACGCCAGGTCCCTTCGAGTCGGTGCCCATGAGCCTACCCATCGGATCCACCGGGCCGGTGGGGTGCCAGCACCACGCAGGACGTGGTCTTGGCCACCTTGATACCGATTGCGAAAGCCGCGTAAATGGGTCGTGGCTCGCCACCAAGCCATTGTCGGGAGTCGTGCATGTCGGTGATCTGGGCATGGTTCAGGATCGACGCACTGCGGCGTTGGCGCTCGCTGGTGATTCTCACGCTGCTGATCGCGGCTTCCGCTGCGACGGTGCTGACCGCTGTGGCCGGCGCGCGCCGCGGCGAAACGGCGTTGCACCGCCTGGTCGCTCGCACGCTGCCGGCTACGGCCGAGGTCGTTACCTACCAGCCCGGCTTCGATTGGGCGCCGATCCGCGAAATGCCCGAAGTCGAGGCGATCGCCACCTACGCCGTCACGGATGTCAGGTTGGCAGGAATCCCGCTGACCGACCTCGCGGTGGGTAACCCGCCGGCCGATCCAGAGACGATGACAACGCTCGAACGGCCGGTGGTGCTGAAGGGCCGACTGGCCGACCAGACCCGGATCGACGAGGCGGTCGTCACCGAGAAGTTCGTGCGAAGCTACGCAAAGGGAGTGGGCGACGCGGTAACCGCGCTGTTCCCTACCCCGGAGGCGCAGGGGCAGATCGGACCGGTCGCGGCAGGGCCGGCGAAGGACACGCGGGTGCCAATGACCATCGTGGGAGTCGTCCGCTCGCCGTGGTTCAGTGACGGCCCGCAGCACCCGAATGGAACGCTGTATCCGACGGCGGCGTTGGTCGCAGGCTACCGGCCCAACCTCCTCGGCGACGACGTGTGGCTCAGCGCGCTCGTTCGCCTGAAAGGCGGACGGCCGGCGCTGCCGGCCTTCAAGACGCACCTCGCACAGGTCACCGGGCAGCCCGATCTGGACGTGCGTGACATCTCCGAACAGCAGGGCCGTCGGCAGCACGCCGCGTCGTTCGAGGCGAGGTGGCTGCTCGCATTCGGCGCTGCAGCGTTGCTCGCGAGCCTGGCGCTGATCGGTCAGGCGGTGGCTCGGCACGTCGCCGCCGGTGCGGCGGACCTTCGGGTCCTGCGTGCGCTGGGGATGACGCGCAGTCAGGCCACTGCGGCGGCCGCTGCCGGGCCGTTCCTCGCGGCGATCGCCGGGGCCGGTGGCGGGGTGGCGGCGGCCGTGGCCTTGTCGGGTTGGTTTCCCATCGGGTCGGCCGCCACGGCCGAGCCCGCTCCGGGCGTGCACGCGGACTGGCTCGTCCTCGGCATCGGGTGGTTGGCGATCGCGCTGTTGGTGTTGGCGGGTTCCGCCGCGGCCGCCCGGCTCGGCTTGGCCTCATCACGATCGCGCGCCCAGCCGCGGCGTTCGAGCATCGCGGCGGCCACCGACCGGGCGCACCTTCCGGTGCCGATGGTCGTCGGCGCCCGGTTCGCCCTCGAGCCGGGCCGCGGTCGCGATGCAATCCCGGTCCGGCCCGCCCTGGTCGGTGCGGTGGCTGGAGTGCTCGGGATCGTCGCGGCGTTCACCTTTTCTGCCGGTGTCACCGACGCTGCGCGACATCCGGAACGCTTCGGGCTGACGTGGCAACTCGAGACGTGGATGGGATTTGCCGGCCAGGAGTACACGCCGCCCGGCCTGCTGGCTGCCGTGGCCGCGGATCCCGATGTGGTCGCCGTCAACGACTGGAGGGCGAAGACTGCCACCGCCGGACGCGATCATTCGCCGCTCCTCCTGTACAGCTACGCCCCAGCGGGCCGGCCGGTAAGGGTCGTGCTCGCGTCCGGCCGCATGCCCGTCTCGGCCACCGAAGTCGTGCTCGCCCCGCAGACCGCCCGTGCGCTCGACGCGGGCATGGGAAGCAGCGTCTCGGTGACTGGCAGCGGCCGGCCGCCGCGGATGATGACCGTCAGTGGGATCGCGTTCGTGCCGGCCGGATCGCGTTGTAGCGACTGCAGCGGCGCCCAAGGTGGCTGGGTCACCGACGCCGGCTTTGACTCGATCTTCGACGAGTATCAGTTCCACGCCGCCGTGATCGCCCTCCGGCCGGAGGCTCGGGTCGACGAAGTCGCGGCTCGCCTGCAGCGCTCGGCCGCAAGCCTGGGCGGGGAGAACGTTTTCTTCGCCCCCCCTTACGCGCCGTCCGACGCGGCCGAGATCCAGCGGGTCCAGGCGTTCCCGTTTGCGCTCGGGTGCTTCCTCGCGCTCCTTGCCCTGGGAGCTGTGGGGCATGCGCTCGCGGTAGCGGTGCCGCGTCGCCAGCACGACCTAGCGGTACTGCGGGCACTGGGCATGACTCGGTGGCAGTGCCGGAGTGTCGTGCTGACGCAGGCCACCCTGCTGGCGTTGATCGGGTTGGTCGTCGGTATCCCGCTCGGGCTCGCCGCGGGCCGTACCCTGTGGCGCGCGGTGGCCGACGGTACGCCGCTGCAGTACGTGCCGCCGCGGGCTCTCCTGGCGCTGCTGCTCGTGCCCCCGCTCGCCCTGCTGGCCGCGAACCTGCTGGCCGTATGGCCGGGTCAACGCGCCGCCAGGCTGCACATCGCGCAAGTACTGCGGGCAGAGTGACCGCCGCGGCTGAGGGTTACGCCGTCCGCTTGCGCTGCAGCCTCTTGCGCTCGAGCTCGTTCAGGCCACCCCAGATACCGTGCGGCTCGTCAACGGTCATTGCGTAGTCGAGACACTCGGCACTGACGGGGCAGCTGCGGCACAGGGCGCGGGCGGCGTTCTCGCGCGCGTCCTTCTCAGGTTTGCGTTCGAAATGGCTCGGTGCGAAGAAGTGCACCGCGTTGTCGCCGCGGCAAGCCGCGTACATCCGCCAGGTCGTGTCGCTCGTCATGTCGGCCACCGCACCTCTGCGCCAGCCCCCACGGCTGCGCTCTTACTTGTTAGATCACTTGGCGGGCCGAAAGGTTCCCCGAATGTGTTCAGATTCCGTACAGAAATGGCGTCGATGTGGTAACGCGACCTCGGCGTCGGGTGCTGGGTGACGTCGAGCGCTCACCCGACCGGTAGGTCGGTCGGCGGAATCGGGTCCGGCGGCGGGATGGCAGCGGGCGGGATGACGACGTCGGCGAGCGAATTGGCCTGGTCATTGGCGCTCTGCATTTCCCGATCGTCCGCAGCCGGGTTGTCAATCGGTGTCCGAGCCGCAGACGCTGTCGGCGCGCTGGGCAGGTCCGGCCGGTCGTCGCGGCGAGTGGGGACGGCCTTGTCGAGGAAGCGCAGCAGTTCCACCGGGAAAGGCATGACCAGCGTCGAGTTCTTCTCCGCGGCCACCTCGACCACCGTCTGCAGGAGCCTGAGCTGCAACGCGGCCGGGTCGTCGCTCATTGCGCGGGCGGCCTGCGCCAGCTTCTGCGATGCCTGGAACTCACCGTCGGCGGCGATGATGCGCGCGCGGCGTTCGCGTTCGGCTTCGGCCTGCCGCGACATCGACCGCTTCATCGACTCGGGCAGCTGTACGTCCTTGACCTCGACGCGCTCGATCTTGATGCCCCATGGACCCTCGGTCGGCGCGTCGATGATGGTCTGCAACTGCGCGTTGATGCGCTCGCGCTCGGAGAGCACGTCGTCGAGGTCGCTCTGGCCGATGACGGAACGCAACGAGGTCTGCGCGACCTGGCTGACGGCGTACAGATAGTTCTGCACGTTGACGATGGCCTTGATCGCGTCGACGACGCGGAAGTAGACGACGGCGTCGACGCGCAGCGTCACATTGTCGCGGGTGATGCCCTCCTGGGCCGGCACACCCATCGTGACGATCTGCATGTTGACCTTCACCATCCGGTCGAGCACCGGAATGATCACGCGCAGCCCGGGCTCTCGAACGGCGCCGGTGATGCGGCCGAGCCGGAAGACGACACCGCGCTCGTACTGCTGCACGACCCGCATGCCCATGGCGATGATGATCAGCAGCAGTATTGCGATCGGAATGAGTACGACAAGCCAAGGCACGGAGGGCTCCCCACTCGGGCGCGAACTCGGTCGGCGCCGGTCATCGCAACCCTAGTGCGATTGCCGTTGTGCGCTACCAAAAGCCGCGCCACCGGTCACCCCCGCGGGCCCTGGTCGGTGGCGGGCGTCCGAGCGCCTACTCGGCGGGGACCGGTTCGACGTCGAGGATCAGCGCTTCCTCGTCGACGCCGGTGACTTGCACTCGTGTGCCGGTGCTGACCGCACCGTCCCACTCGATCGCACGGGCGCGCCAGAGAGCGCCCTCGATGAGAACGTGGCCCTGCGGGTTGAGGGTGCTGCGTACCTCGCCGAACCGGCCCAGTAGTGCCTGACCCATTGCGGCCGACTGACCTCGCAGGGCACGGAGCACGACGGTCATGACCACCGCGAAAAACAGCAGCGACCCGAGTACGCCGACCGCCAGCGTCGCGACCGGCAGCCGCATCGCTGGACCGCGCGAGTGGAAAAGGAACACCGATCCCACAGCGAACGACGCTGCTCCCAGCCAGGTCGGAAAGGACAGGGCGTTGCGCGCGACGTCGAGGGTCATCGCAGCCAGTCCGAGGATCAGCAAAGCGAGGAAGGGCGGGTTGATCGGCAGGCCGACCAGGCCGTACACAGCCAAGGCGACCGTGAGCACGCCCGCGTACCCCGCTGGTCCGAAGCCGGGCTGGAACGCTTCGAACACCAGCATGAACACGCCCGCGAGCAGAAGTAGATACGCAAGAGTCGGCGAGATCAGACTGTGCCGCACCCGGCGCAAGAGGCCCGGCGTGGCGAACCGGACCGTCACCTGCGTGGCGTCGACAACCAGCGGCTTGCCGTCGACGACCTTGCCGTTGAGAGAACTGACCGCTTCCCGCAGCGTCGCCGCCGTTCCTTCCGCCGCCGGCGTGCTCGGCAGCGACCCCGTCGCCTTGAAGTAGAGATCCTCGGCGATCTTGGCGCCACCGGGCTGAAATGGCGTAGCCGGTCCGAGCCTGCCGTCCTTGCTGCGCAGCCGGATGTCGCTGTACTGGTGGATGAGCGCGGCGAGGCCGCTCACCCGCGCGCGGTTGGGCCCGACCCAGGTTGCGATCGGCACGGTTGAACTCGCGATGACACCGATGAGCTTGCCATTGTCGATCTTCATCGAACCCGACGAGTCGAGGCGCAGGAGCACTGCGAGGTGGTGGTGCTTCTCGCTGTAGCGGATCTCGCTGGCGATGTAGTCGGCGTACGCCGGGTCGATCACTCCCTTGATCTGCACGATGTTGATCGTGTTCGACCCTGGGCTCTCGGCGGCACCCGCAGGCGGGGCGGCGGCGAACAGAGCCGTGAATGCGACGAGGAGCAGGGAGCAGCGGCGCGCAGCCGTGGGGAGTTTCATATCGGAGCGGAAGTCTACGGCCGCGAAGCAGCCACCCGGCGCGCGTGCTCAGGCCGGCCAGGCGCGGTCAGGTCGGTAGGGTCGTCCCGACTACACGTTGAGACAGGGGCAGCTTGGCGATGGCACGCGATCGGCGTACGCCGCGCAACTCCGGTTTCGAGCGGTTGTGGTTCGGCACCGCGGCGTCCAACCTGGCCGACGGAATCCTGGTATCAGCAGCACCGCTGCTTGCGACCACGATCACCCGCGATCCGGTTCTCATTGCCGGACTCGTGGTCGCGCAACGCCTGCCGTGGCTGGTGTTCACCCTCATCAGCGGTGCACTGGTCGACCGGATCGACCGGCGGTTGCTGCTGGTAGCGGCGAACTGGGGGCGTGCTGCCACCCTGGGCCTGCTGGCTCTCTCGCTGGCCCTGGATGTCCGGAATCTTGCGGTTCTCTACGCCACGGTCTTCGTGCTCGGCATCGCCGAGACGATCGAGGACACCGCCGCTCTCGCGGTGCTGCCGGCGATAGTCGACCGCACCCAGTTGGAACGGGCGAACGGGCGCATTTACGCCGCGCAGTCCGTGTTCAACGAACTCATCGGCCCGCCGATCGGCGGCCTGCTGTTCGCCGGAGCCGCGGTAGCCGCATTCGCGACCGGCGGTGTCGCCTTCGCGGTCGCGGCCCTTGTCCTCGCTGCTCTGCCGCTCGCCAGATCGCTTCCGCCCGAAAGCGGGCACGAGCCGATGATCGCGGCGATTCGCCAGGGCTTCGCCTGGTTCTGGCGCAACCGGCTGATCAGGACGGTTGCCTTGATGTCGGGCGCGGTCAACCTGTTCACCTTCGCCGGACTCTCGGTCCTCGTTCTTGTCGCCCAGCAGCGACTCGGGCTCGACGCAGGCGGCTACGGCCTCTTGCTGGCTGGGGGCGCGGTCGGCGGCGTCGTCGGCGGTCTGCTCGCCGACCGGATCGTCGCGATGCTCGGTTCCGGTCGGGCGATCTTCGCATCCAACCT
>JBDTYE010000045.1:0-17731 GCA_040005895.1 Actinomycetota bacterium
CGCACCTGGCCGGCATGATGGCCAGCGAGCTCGGCATGGACCCGGTGCTGCTGAAGCGCTGCACGGTCCTGCACGACATCGGCAAGGCGCTGACCCACGAGGTCGAGGGCAGCCACGCGCTGATCGGCGCGGAGATCGCCCGCAAGTACGGCGAGAGCGAAGACGTCGCGCATGCCATCGAGGCGCACCACGGCGAGGTCGAGCTGCGAACCGTCGAGGCGGTGCTGACACAGGCGGCTGACGCCATCTCCGGCGGCCGTCCCGGTGCGCGCCGCGAGAGCCTCGAGCACTACGTCAAGCGGCTCGAGCGCATCGAGGAGATCGCGTCGAGCCAGCCAGGTGTCGAGAAGGTGTTCGCGATGCAGGCGGGCCGCGAGATCAGGGTGATGGTGCTGCCCGATCAGATCGACGACATCCAGGCCCAGGTCGTCGCGCGTGACATCGCCAAGCAGATCGAGGACGAACTCACCTATCCCGGCCAGATCCGGGTGACGGTCGTCCGCGAGTCGCGGGCGACGGAGTACGCCAAGTAGTGCGACAGCGCTCGTCAGCACCCGGTTGCCTGCGACGAGCCGGCGCTAGCGCCCGGTCCGCTTCTTCGGGGCCGTCGCCTCGATTTTCGTGACGTAAGCGAACGCTGCCTGGGCAAGGTGTGACCACTGGGCGCTGTGTCGCTCCGGTACCACGATCCACCCGTTCATCGGCCGATCAGCCATCGGTGTGAAAACCGCGGCCCCAGCGAGCCCGATGGCCTCGTTGTGTGCTTCGTCGTCGAGCTTGAAGACCAGCGAATCTCCGTGCTCGAAGCAGAACATCTTGCGCGCCGCGGTCTTGAGCCCGTGATGGCCGAAGATCATGCCCTTCATCGCCCCTGCCGCGGCGAACTCGCCGGCCAGATCGTCGAGTTCTTCCCGCGCCCGCGTCATGTCAGCCATGGGGTGCAAGCTACTACCCGCCCCCGACAGTTCCGGCACTGACCGCGCCAGGA
Source organism: Actinomycetota bacterium (assembly GCA_040005895.1). Classification (GTDB taxonomy): domain Bacteria; phylum Actinomycetota; class Actinomycetes; order BP-191; family BP-191; genus JBDTYE01. Next base: position 989 of record JBDTYE010000045.1, read on the forward strand.
GAACGGCGGAGCGTTGCGCCCGGGCGGCCACGTCCCCCGGACCCGCGCGCGCGGCCAGCCGTGTGGCGACCGCGGACCGGTGCGCCTAGTCGACGTTGCCGCCGTACTTGAACTTCTCTCGCAGCTCCCGCGGACGCAGCACCAGGCCGCGGATGCCAGGCAGCCTCGACAGGTGCTGCGCGGGATCGGGCAGTGCAGGTTCGAGCGACGCCAGCTGCGTACGCAGCACGTCCAGCAGTTTCGTCGGTTCGTCGACGATAGTCGCGTCGCAGAAGGCCTGGACCGCCGCGTAGTACGTGGTCGGTATTCCGGCGCCGGGATCCTCGTCGCCGATCGCCTTCCAGTCCCCGGGGATGTAGGCCCAGTCGCCGGCGACCGACAGCACTGCAACCGGGTTCTCATCCAGCGCGGACCACACCGGGTTGGGTCGCGCCAGGTGCAGGACGATCGAATCGCCGTCGACGACGTACTGGGTCGGTACGACGACCGGGAACTCCCGGCCACGTCCGGGCGCGATCAGGTGCCCGAAGCCCTGTGCGGCAAGGAAGGCAAGGCACTCGTCGTCGGAGCGAGCCGAGTCAGCTACGGGGATGAACATGTCCCTTGGTAGCACGCGGCGAGCAGCGGCCGCTCGGAATACAATCGGAAAGGAATATTGCGAAAGAAATCTTGCGGAGTTAGGGTTCGCAGTATGCCGAAGAGATCTGCTGCCCGGGTCGTCCGCGATGTCGGCGCACTGAAGGCGCTGGCGCATCCGCTCCGGATGCGCCTCATTCACGCCCTCAGTGCGTCGGGGGAGGCAACCGTTTCCGAACTGGCCAGAGCCGTCGGCGCGTCGCCCGCCCTCGTCAGTTACCACGTTCGCCAGCTCGCGCAGCACGGCTTCGTTCAGGAGGCATCGACCCGCAGCGACGGACGCGAGCATGCCTATCGCCGTACGCCGGGTGGCATCAGCTGGGCAACCAGCGACTTCGCGCGCCTTCCAGCCGGTCGGGAGGTCGCCGCTACCGCGACGCGCGTCAACTTCGGGCAACAGCTCGCCCGGTTCGAAGCCTGGAACGACAAACGCGACGAATGGGGGAGCGACTGGGCGGATGCATCTCTGATGACAGACACGATGCTGCACCTGACTCCGGCCGAACTCGGCGAGCTCAGTGCCGAGCTCCTCGCCGTCATCGAGCGATACCGGGTCGCCGGTGCCAAGCGTTCCAGGCGCCGGCCGGCTGACTCGGACAGAGAAGCTGTATTCGCGTTTGCGCACGCGTTCCCGACGCAGCCGTGAACGCAGCGACCAGACGCGATTTCCGGATGCTGTGGCTCGGCGAAACCGTCAGTGCGGTGGGCACCGGCATCACCGGTGTCGCTCTGCCGCTCATCGCCGTCGTACGCCTGCATGCGGGGCCGCTGACCGTCGGCGTTTTGATCGCCGCTTCCTGGCTGCCGTGGCTGTTGATCGGCCTGCCTGCCGGTGCATGGGTCGACCGGCTCGCCCGCAGGCCGCTGATGCTGCTGTGTGACCTCGCGTCGTTCGTGCTGTTCGCCAGCGTTCCGGTCGCCGCAGCACTCGGCGTGCTCACGACGGCACACCTGCTCATCGTGGCCCTGCTTGCGGGTTGCGCGACCGTCTTCTTCCGCACCGCCTATCAGGTCTACTTGCCGAGTCTCGTTCCGGCGGAGGACCTGCTCGCAGCGAACACCAGACTGATCGGCAGTGAGTCAGCGGCGCAGGTTGCCGGCCCTGGCGTCGGTGGGTTGGTGGCACAACTCTTCGGCGCGGTCGGAGGCGTGTTCGTCGACGCGCTGACTTACCTGGTCTCGGCGGTCTGCCTCTACTCGATCCGTACGCCGGAGCCGCAACCCGTGCACACGCTGGAGCCGGAGTCTCTGCGGCGCCAGATCGCCGACGGTATGCGCTTCGTCCGCCGGGACCCGTTCCTCCTCTCGCTCACCGTCGCCGGCGCTGCATCGAATATCGCGCTGACCGGAATCCAGGCGGTGCAGGTGATCTTCCTGGTGCGCGTCGTGGGGCTGACCCAGGGATCAGTCGGCGGCATCATCGCCGTGATCAGCCTTGGCGGCGTCATGGGCGCGTTGGCTGCTCGGCGAATCAGTCTCAGGTTCGGTACGGCGAGAGGTTTCCTGCTGAGCGAACTGGTCGGCATGCCGTTCGCACTGCTTCTTCCGTTCGGCGGTCCAGGTGTCCGGCTCGGCATCTACGCCGTCGGCGCAGCCGTGGTCGGAGCAGGCGTGGTGGCCGGCAACGTCATCAAGGGCAGCTTCCGGCAGGCCTACTGCCCACCCGAATTGCTCGGCCGGATCACGTCCTGCATGCAGTTCGTCAACCTCGGCGCGATCCCGGTCGGTGCGCTTGCGGGCGGCCTACTCGGGGCGGCCATCGGCGCCCGCAACACGCTGTGGGTCATGGCGCTGCTGTTGGTGTGCACGAGTTGGCTGCTACTGATCGGTCCGATGCGCAGGACGCGTGATTTCCCGGCTCAGCCGGTCAGTGCTGCTGGCGGTCAGGTCGTGGAGACTTTCGCCTCGCCTGCAGCGGCGAGTACAGCGAGGTCTTCGGTTCCGGCCTGGATCGACCCGGCGCCGTACCGCTTGCGCTGCCTGACTTCGAGTCGCTGCGCGACGCGCGACAGGGTGAAGTTGACCGCGACATAGGCAAGTAACACGACCAAGTAGCTGGAGATGAGCCAGTGGCTGTCGAAGTCGGCGTTCGCCTTTCCGCGCCTGAGCAATTCTTCGTAGGTGACGATGTAGCCGTATGACGTGTCCTTGAGCAGCGTCACCAGCTGGCTGATGAGTGACGGGATCATCCGGCGGAACGCCTGCGGCACAACGACAAGTCGCATCGCCTGGCTGTAGGTCAACCCGATCGAGTACGCCGCCTCCGACTGGCCGCGATCGAGGGAGAGAATGCCGGCCCGGAAGATCTCGGCCAGAACCGCGCCGTTGTAGAGCGTCAGCCCGAGGACCAGTGCGACGAAAGGTGAGACGTCGATGCCGAGCCGGGGCAGCGCGAGGTAGCCGAACAGGATCAGCAGCAGCACCGGCAGCGCCCGAAAGATCTCGATGTAGGCCGTAGCCAGCCACCGCAGCGGCTTCAGCCGCGACAGCCGCGCCAGCGCGAGCAGCGCGCCGACGGTCATCGCGAACACCATGCCGGTCAGCGCGGCCCGGACCGTGAGCAGCATGCCGTTGGCGAAGAAGCGCCAGGTGCCGCCCTGTTTCATCCACTCCCAGTGGTTGGCGTCGAACTGCCCCTTGGCGTTGAACCGAAGCAGCGCGATGACGACCAGAATGGCGAACACCACGCCGCTGATGACCGAACCGATGAGAACCCGGCGCTGCGTGCGCGGGCCCGCGACGTCGTACAGAACCGCGGTCATCGCTTGATCGCCACCCGGCGCTCGATGGCGCTCAGAACCGCGCCGGAGGGCAACGTCAGCAGCAGGTAGCCGACGGCCGCGCCGATCAGAATCGGGACCGGCTGCGATTCCGCGGTGTTGATCTGGCTGGTTCGGTAGATGAGTTCCGGCACCGCAATGAAGCTCGCGACCGCAGTGTTCTTGACCAGTGCTATCCAGATGTTGCCGATCGGCTGGACGACGGTCCGCAACGCCTGCGGCAGGATCACCAGCCGCAGGTTCTGGGTGAATGTCAGCCCGATCGACCGGGCCGCCTCGGACTGTCCGACCGCGACTGAGTTGATGCCGGACCGGATCGTCTCGCCGAGGAACGCGCCGGTGTAAAGGGAAAGCACGATCATGGCGGTGATGAACCGGCTGATGCCGATGTCGAGCTTGGGCAGCCCGAACCAGAACAACAGCGTGAGCACCGGCAGCGGCGAGTTGCGGAACACGTCGACGTACGCCGTCCCGACCACGCGCGCCGGCTGGAACGGGCTGACCCGCATTGCCGCGATCAGCAGGCCGATCGCCATGGCGAACAGGAACGAAAGCACCGCGAGCTGGATGGTCGTGAACCAGCCGTTCGCGTAGTCACCGAGGTGGTCGAACACCGCGTTCATCGGTTCACGCGTTCCTGTTCGCCGTCGTCCGCTAGTACCGGACGACAGCTGGCGGTTCCGGTGCTTCCTTGACGAACTTGCCGACGGTGTCGGTGTAGGCCTTCTTCCAGCGACCGTCCTTGTAGATCTTCTCGAGTACGTCGTTGACGAAGTTGCGGAAGTCGGTGTCGTCCTTCTTGACGCCGATGCCGTAGGGCTCATCGGTGAACTTGTCGCCGACGAGTTCGAAGTCGTCCTTCGCCTTGTCGATCAGGCCGATGAGAATCACGTTGTCAGTGCTGACCGCGTCGACCTTGTCGTTGCGCAGGTCCTCAGCGCACTCGGTGTACGTCTTGAAAAGCGTCACCGTCGCCTGCGGGGCCTTTGCCTTCACGTTCTTCTCCGAAGTCGACCCCTCGACCGAGCAGACCTTCTTGCCGTTGAGGTCGGCGACCGCCTTGATGGCCTTCGGGTTGCCCTTTTTCACCATGATGTCCTGGCCGGCGACGTAGTAGGGACCGGCGAAGGAGATCAGCGCTTTGCGCTTGTCATTGATCGTGTACGTCGCGACGACCATGTCGACCTTGCCTTCGGTGATGAAGGGTTCCCGGTTGGCCGAGACCGATTCGACGAACTCGATGCTCTTCTCGGGGATGCCCATCTCGCCCGCGATGATCTTCGCGATCTCCACGTCGAAGCCGGCGACCTTGCCGCTGGACGGGTCCTTCTGCCCGAAGCCGGGCTGGTCGAACTTGACGCCGACCGTCACCTTGCCGGCCTTGTTCAGCTTCTCCATCGTGCTGCCGGCCTTCAGTGAGACCTTCTTGCCGCTGCCGGAGTTCTTCTTGTCCTTGCCGCACCCCGCCATCGACACGGTGAGTACGGCGGCGAGTACCGCGACCTGCAAGTGGCGTGCTCTACGCATGTTCGCTCCTTGGCTCGGCGAGGTTCCGGCTCGTCAGTGAGACAGAATCTTCGACAGGAAGTCCCTGGCCCGCTGAGATGCGGGTTTGGTGAAGAAATCCGCAGGGGTCGCCGTCTCGACGATCCGGCCGGCGTCCATGAAGACGACCCGCTGGGCGGCCGACCGGGCGAACCCCATCTCATGGGTTACGACGATCATGGTCATTCCGGATTGCGCCAGCTCGACCATGACGTCGAGAACTTCCTTGATCATCTCGGGATCGAGGGCCGAAGTCGGCTCGTCGAACAGCATCACCTTCGGCTCCATCGCGAGTGAGCGCGCGATGGCGACCCGCTGCTGCTGACCGCCCGACAGTTCGGCCGGGAAGCGTTCGGCCTTGTCGGCGATGCCGACCCGCTCGAGTAGCTCGCGGCCGCGTCGGTCAGCCTCGGCCTTGGGCACCTTGCGCGCCTTGATCGGTCCCATCGTGACGTTCTGCAGAACGGTCTTGTGCGCGAAGAGGTTGAACGACTGGAACACCATGCCGACGTCGGCGCGAAGCCTGGCCAGCTCGCGACCTTCCTCAGGGAGGGGCACTCCGTCGATCCAGATGCGGCCCGAGGTGATCGTCTCCAACCGGTTTATGCACCGACACAGCGTCGACTTGCCCGAGCCGGAGGGCCCGATGACGACGACGACCTCGCCGCCTGCGACGCTCAGATTGATGTCATGCAGCACTTGGACCTGGCCGAAGTGCTTGTTGACTCCTTCGACCTGCACGAGCGGTTGATCGGCCACGAGCTCCGTCCTTGGAACGTCGTCGATATGGGGCACCGTATCCGCATTTGCCCCGGTCGGCGCTGCGGCACGAGGGCGCCCGTCAGCCTCATTTCCTTGGCTGCGGCGGTGCGAATCGAGCTTCGGCGGAAACTCCGTGATGACTGTTGACATGTGACCAAATGGTCACCTATTCTTCCGGCCATGGCCGACGACGACGACCGGGTGTTCAAGGCCTTGTCCGATCCGACCCGTCGACTGCTGCTCGACAAGCTGTTCGCGCGTGACGGCCGCACGCTGACCGAGCTCGAGACCGACCTGGACATGACGCGGTTCGGTGTCATGAAGCACCTGCGGGTGTTGGAGGAGGCCGGGCTTGTCCTGACCCAGAAGTCGGGGCGGGAGAAGTTGCACTACCTCAATCCGGTGCCGATCCGCCTCGTGCACGACCGGTGGATCGACAAGTACACCGAGCGCCGGGTGACGGCGCTCATCGACCTCAAGAACAAGCTGGAGGACTCATCATGACCACCATGACACCGACCACGACCACGACTCAGGTCTACCGGGTCTACATCAAGGCGACCGCACAGGCGATCTGGACAGCGATCACCGACCCGGAGTGGACCGACAGGTACGGCTACACCAATCACGCCCATTACGACCTTCGGCCAGGCGGGCACTTCGACGTCACGCCCGGCGCGAAGTTCCGCGCTGCGAGTGAGGCGAAGGGCTACGAGTTGCCCGATGTGCTGATCGACGGCGACGTCATCGAGGCCGACCCGCCACACAAGCTCGTCACGACGTTCCGCATGCTGATGGACCCGCAGATGGCGGCCGAGGGATTCACCAGGATCACCCACGAGATCAAGGAACTTCCTGACGGCACCTGCTCGCTCACACTGACGCACGAGCTGGAGAACGCGCCGACACTCGCGCTCATCGTCGGCGGTTCGCAGGAGCAGTACGGCGCCGGCGGCGGTCACGCGTGGGTCCTCAGCGACCTCAAGACGCTGCTCGAAACGGGCAAGTCCTTCAACGAGTAGGCGCACGGCGAGCCGGCACGACCGTTTCCCTCGGGGGCGGTCGGGCCGGCGCGACCGTTTACCCTGGTGCGGTGACCGAGACCGCGCGGACGTACGAGGTGCGCACCTACGGGTGCCAGATGAACGTCCATGACTCCGAGCGGCTGTCCGGGCTGCTCGAGGAGGCCGGCTACGTCGCCGCGCTGATCGGTGAGACGCCGGACGTCGTCGTCTTCAACACCTGCGCGGTGCGGGAGAACGCCGATAACCGGCTGTACGGGAATCTCGGGCACCTCGCGCCGGTGAAGCGAGCCAAGCCGGGGATGCAGATCGCGGTGGGCGGCTGCCTGGCCCAGAAGGACCGCGGCACCATCGTCGAGCGGGCGCCGTGGGTGGACGTCGTGTTCGGCACCAACAACATCGGGTCGCTGCCCGCATTGCTCGAGCGGGCGCGGCACAACGAGGAAGCCCAGATCGAGATCCTCGAAGCACTCGAGGTCTTTCCTTCCACGCTGCCCACCAAGCGCGATTCGGCGTACGCCGCGTGGGTCTCGATCAGCGTCGGCTGCAACAACACCTGCACGTTCTGCATCGTGCCGAGCCTGCGCGGCAAGGAGCGCAACCGGCCGGTGGCTCAGGTGCTGGCGGAGATCGAAGCCCTGGTGGGAGATGGGGTTCTCGAGATCACGTTGCTCGGCCAGAACGTCAATTCCTACGGCTCCGACTTCGGTGACCGGTCGGCGTTCGCCAAGCTGCTGCGCACCTGCGGCGACATCGACGGACTCGAACGGGTCCGGTTCACATCGCCGCATCCCAAGGACTTCACCGACGACGTCATCGACGCGATGGCCGCGACGGCCAACGTCATGCCATCGCTGCACATGCCGCTGCAAGCCGGCTCGGACGCCGTGCTGCGCCGGATGCAGCGTTCGTACCGGCAGGAGCGGTTCCTCGGCATCATCGACCGGGTGCGCGCCGCGATGCCCGACGCCGCGATCACCACAGACATCATCGTGGGCTTCCCCGGCGAGACCGAGGCGGATTTCGAGCAGACGCTCGACGTCGTGCAGGCGGCGCGGTTCGCGAGCGCGTTCACCTTCCAGTACTCGATCCGCGCCGGTACGCCGGCCGCGACGATGCCCGACCAGGTGCCCAAGGCGCTGGTCCAGGATCGCTACGACCGGCTGGTCGCACTACAGCAGCACATCTCCGAGCGGGAGAACGAAGCGCAGGTCGGCCGGGTCGTGGAAGTCCTTGTGGCGCAAGGCGAAGGTCGCAAGGACGACGCCACTCATCGACGCACCGGAAGGGCTCGGGACAACCGGCTGGTGCACTTCGAAGCAGGCGCGGATGTTCGGCCGGGCGACTTCGTGCAGGTGCATGTGACGTACGCCGCCCCGCACCACCTCATCGCGGACGGCGCGCCCGTTTCGCACCGCAAGACCCGCGCCGGCGACGTCTGGGAGTCGTTGCAAGGCATGCCGAGCGGTGCCCCCGCAGTCCCGCTCGGCATGCCGTCGATCGGCGTACCGGTTACGGCTTAGCCGGTGCCGACGACTTGACGCCCGGTGTCGGCGCGGTCGATGGCCTCGCACTCGACACCGGCGCAGACGTTCCGGGCGATGTCGCTGACGGAGTCGGCGAAGGCGACGGCGAGGGCGAGGCCGTCGGCTCCGCGACCGCTGAGGCCGAAGTGGCCGGCGTAGAGGCTGTGGGCGATTGCTCGGCTGTCGGTACGTCGCTGGGCGAGGCGGCAGAGCTCGGGGTGGCCGCGAGCAGCGGCGGCGCCACGATGACCGGACGCTGGCGTTCGCCGATCTTGCGTCCGGTGATCGGGTCGAAGATCGGCTCGGGCAGCGGATAGAGATTCGGGACGCTCGCAGGAGCGCTGGTCGTGGCGACTGCCCCATCCGGCCCGGTGACGTTCTCCTGCGCGGGTAGTGGTCCCAGCGGCTGCCCGTTCTGGTCGTACAGGAGTATGCCGGAAAGCGGCGTTCCGTCCGCGGCGTACGGGTAGATGTTGGTGACCGGCTGATCGCCGAACGCGAACGGGCCTGGGACGCGGCTCGCGTAGGCCACGGGTCCCGGGTTGTACGCCTGGCTTCGCCGGCCGTCGAGTCGGCTGCTGATCCAGCCGGCGCCGGTGATCACGAGCGAAGCGTCGATGACCAAAAGAGCCGCGTACAACAGCCGCCGGCTGGGTGCCCTGCGCGACCAGGCGACCGAGCACACCGTCAACCCGACGAACGCGAGGACACCGATCACGCGGCTGTCGGCCACTCGCGGGAACAGGGAAACCCACCACCCGTCGCGATTGGTGAGCCTCCCGAGAACAACGGTTGCCAGGTAGGCGCGGACCAGCCACCAGGCCGGTCGCAGGGACCGCACGTACGTCGCCACTTCGCGGGCCACTGGCGAGCGGTCGAGCCGGTCATGCACGGACTTGAGCGTTTGCGCCGTACGGGAGCGGCTCAGCCGGGCGGCGAGCCGCTGCGCGAACGGGTCGTCGTCCGAGCCGCGGCGCGGCAGGCCGGCAGCGGCTCGCAACTCGGCGGCGTACTCCACGGGTGGTCCCAGCCGGGTCTCCAGCGGAGCGTCGTCCTCGGCGGCGACTTCGAGCAGGTGCTGTTCGACGTCCTCGAGCACGTCGACGCGTTCGTCGTCCGGCAGGTCGGAAAGTTCGGCCCGCACCGCATCGAGGTAACGCTCGATGGCCGATTTCTCGCCGGTAGTCGCGCTCATGCCGCCGCACCCCTCTTCAGCGAAAGCAGCCCGTCCATGGTGTCGGCGAAGCCGGACCAGGTCTTGGTCGACAACTCGAGCAGCGAGCGGCCCGCGTCGTTGATGGCGTAGTACTTGCGGTGCGGCCCCTCGTCGGAGGGGACGACGTACGACGTCAGGTTGCCGCCCTGGTAGAGCCTGCGGAGCGTGCCGTAGACCGATGCGTCGCCGACGTCGTCGAGGCCGGCCGCACGCAAGCGGCGTACGACGTCGTAGCCGTAGCCGTCGGCCTGCTTCACGACCGCGAGTACCGCGACGTCGAGCACGCCCTTGAGTAGTTGGCTGGTATCCACTGCGCCTCCGCGATGTTGTGGTCCACGCAGTAGTACACGATGCGCAGTAGTGTGCGCAAGACACATGCGCCCGGCACGGCGTGTCGCCCGCGTGAGAATGGGCCCATGAGTCAGGCAATTCTTCAGACCGGCCGGATTCGGCTGATCCCGCTCTCGGACGAGCACCTGGAGTACGAGGTCGAACTCGACTCGGACCCCGAGGTCATGCGCTACCTGGGAAACGGCCGCGCCCGCGGCCGTGCGGAAGTCGAGATCCTGCATCAGCGCCGATTGGCGGCGGCCGGCAAGGTTCCCGGCCTCGGTTTCTGGGCGGGTTTCGCCGACGGCGATTTCGTCGGCTGGTGGATCCTCGAGCCGCCCGAGCGCGCGGACCAGGGTCCAGTCGATGGTCAGGCCGAACTCGGGTACCGGCTCCTGCGTCGCCATTGGCGCCAGGGCCTGGCGAGCGAGGGAGCCCGCGAGTTGATCCGGCACGGGTTCGAGGATCTCGGACTCACCCGGATCTTCGCCGAGACCATGGCGGTCAATGCCGGCTCCCGCGCGACGATGGCCGCGGTTGGGATGCACCTCACGAGGACATTCCGCGCGGACGGGGAGGAACCGATCGCTGGAAGCGATCTCGGCGACGTCGAGTACGCGATCTCACAACAGGAATGGGCTCGCTGACGGGACAGGCGCGGGGCACCCGGGCGGCGACGCGCGGGGTCGCTATCGTGAGCGCGTGTTCGCCGCCGGGGCCGTCTGCCCGCACCCGCCGCTGCTGGTGCCGGAGATCGCGGCTGGCGCGGCCGCGGAACTCGACGGCCTGCGCGCCGCGTGCCTCGAGGCTGTCAGCCGGATCCTCGACGAGGACCCGGCGCGCGTCGTCCTCGTCGGGGACGCGCCGAGGCAGACGACCTTCGGGCTGGGTGCGGTCGCCGACTTCTCCGCGTACGGCGCCGACCTGCAGCTGACGCTGGGACAGGCCGGCCGGTACGACGGCCCCCGGCTGCCACTCTCGCTCTCGATTGGTGCCTGGTTGCTCAAGGAGGCCGGCTTCGCGGCGGATGTCACGGCGGTCGGCTTGCCGGCAAGTGTTTCTGCGGACGATGCAAGCGCTCTCGCTCGGGCCCTGGTCGGCGCCGGCGAGCCGGTGTCGTTCCTGGCGATGGGCGACGGTTCGGCGCGACGTTCCGTGGCGGCGCCGGGCTACGTCGACCAGCGCTCGGCCGACTTCGACGAGTCGGTGAGCAAGGCGCTGGCCGCGTGCGACACCGATGCGATCCTCGGCCTCGACCCGGCGCTGGCCCAGGCGTTGCTCTGCGCCGGACGGGCGAGCTGGCAGGTGCTGGCGGGAGCCGCATCCGGGCACACGTTGCACGGCAGTGTTTTGTACGACGACGCGCCTTACGGCGTCGGCTACTTCGTCGCGACGTGGACCGGGTGAGCGAGCTTCCGGTCCTCGTCATCGTCGGGCCGACGGCGGTCGGCAAGTCGGCCCTGGCGATGGCGCTCGCGCAGCGACTCGGGGGCGAGATTGTCAACGCCGACTCGATGCAGCTCTACCGCGGCATGGACATCGGCACCGCCAAGGTCGACGCGGCGGACCGAGCGGCCGTTGCGCATCACGTCCTCGACATCTGGCCGGTGACGCAGGCGGCGTCCGTCGCCGACTACCAGACCAGAGCCCGCGCAGCGATCGCCGACGTGCAACAGCGCGGCCGTAGGCCGATCCTGGCCGGTGGATCGGGCCTCTACATACAGTCGGCGGTCGACCCCTTGGAAATCCCTGGCACCGACCCACAGATCCGATCCCGGCTCGAGCAGGAAGCAGCGGAGGAAGGCCCAGAAGTCTTACACCGCAGACTTTTCGCGTTAGATCCGGCTGCAGCCGCCGCCAACTCGCCGCGCAATGCCCGGCGCATCATCCGGGCTCTAGAAGTCATCGAACTCACCGGTCGGCCGTTCTCCGACGGGCCGGGGATGGCGGCGTACAAATCGATCTATCCGCGGCTGCTGATGCTCGGACTTTTCCTCGACCTGCCGATCCTGGACGCGAGGATAGATCGGCGCGTCGACGACATGTGGAGGCAAGGCCTGGTCGACGAGGTACGCGATCTCGAGCAGGGAGGCCTGCGCACTGGCGTCACCGCGAGGCGGGCGCTCGGATATCAGCAGGTGCTCGCGTTCCTGGCGGGCGAGTGCACCGAGGCGCACGCGAAGAGCGAAACCGCGCGCGCAACCCGCAGATTCGTCCGCCGGCAACTGTCCTGGTTCCGGCGCGACCCGCGCATTCAGTGGATCGAGGCGACCGCCGACCCGCTGACACCGGCGCTCACGGCCGCGCTGGCAGCTACTGGTGATCAGCCGAAAGAGTGACGGATGCGGCCTGCGCCGATGCCGAGAACAACGGCTAGGCGGAGGAGGAGTTGAAACTGTGGCAGATGTCGACGCGGTGCGCGCTGAGGTGGCTGCGGGCGCAGCACATGTCGAACAAGCATTGAAGGCGGCGGCTCTCGACGCGCTGCACGAGCGAGTGGCGGTCATCGACATCGACGGCCGGGTGCTGACGGTCAACCATGCCTGGCGGCAGTTCGCGGCGCGGCCGCATGCACCACTGCACGCGAAGGTCGGCGTCGGTGAGGACTACCTCATGGCGGCCGACCACGGCGCACTCGACGAACTCGGCCTCGCTTTGCCGGCCGCGACGGGCACCGGAATCCGCGGTGTCCTGTTCGGTGACCGGCCGCGTTTCCAGTGTGAGTACTCGCTGCGCGGCCCCGGTGGCCCATCGTGGTATCTGATGGTCGTCACCTCGCTCGGCGGTGCCGGCACCGGACCCGTCGTCGTCAGCCACATAGACATCGCGGCGCGTCGGCAGATAGACGGCGATCCCGCAGCGTCGGTGCAGCTGCACGATTCCCTGACCGGCCTCCCGACTCGCACCTTGCTGCGCGACCGGCTGGCTATGTCGCTGGCCCAGCGGCCCGTGGACGAGCGGCGTACTGCGGTATTCGTCGTCGGTCTCGAGGACCTGCACGTGATCGCGGACGATCTCGGGCCGTTCGTCGTCGACGAGGTCTTCATCGAGGTCGTACGCCGCCTCCAGACGACCGTGCGCCCGGGCGACACGGTCGCACGGATCGGCGCCGCGCAGATCGCTTTCGTTTGCGGCGCCGTGCGAGGCCCCATGGGCGTGCAGGCGATCAGGATGCGGCTCGGCCGGATCCTCGGCGAACCGCTGCGCATCTCCGGTCACCCCGCGCCCGTCTGGATCAGGACCACCATCGGGTCGGCACTGGACGGCACCGACGGCGTCGAGCCGGACGGGTTGTTGCGCGCCGCCGACCTGGCGCGCCAAATGCACGCGCCGGAAGACGCGGCCTGACGGCACCGCCCAAAGGGTGGGCGACGCTCGTTACGATGACGCCATGCGTTTCGTCAAAGGGCACGGCACGGGCAACGACTTCGTCGTGCTCGCCGACCTGGATGCGCAACTGCAGCTGACCGACGCGACGGTGCAGGCCCTGTGCGACCGGCATTTCGGGCTAGGCGCGGACGGGATCCTGCGGGTGGTTCCCACTGCTGCGGTGGATGAATTCGCCCATCTGGCCGCCGACGCGCGCTGGTTCATGGACTACCGCAACGCTGACGGTAGTGCCGCCGAGATGTGCGGCAACGGCGTCCGGGTCTTCGCCCGCTACCTGTACGACGCCGGGCTGGACACGACCGGCGCCGTCGCGATCGCCACCCGTGACGGGATCAAGACGGTGCGCCGCATCGCCGCCGACCGGTACGCCGTCGACATGGGCACGCCGGAGATCACCGAACCCGCACCGACTGCGCTCGATGTCGATGGCGACAAGTACGACGCGACGCTGGTATCGATGGGCAACCCGCACGCAATCTTGTTTGTCGACGATGTGGCCGCGGCGCCGGTGCGCACCCTCGGACCGCGCATCGACGCGCTCTACCCGGGCGGGTCCAATGTCGAGTTCGTCCGCGTCGACGCGCCCGACGCGCTGACCATGCGGGTCTGGGAACGCGGCGTCGGTGAAACCCTGTCCTGCGGCACCGGCGCCTGCGCGGCGGCTGTCGCTTCGGCGTACGCCGGACACACCGGCAGGGAGGTCGCCGTCGACGTACCCGGCGGAAGACTGGACATCGTCTGGTCGGCGGACGGCCGGGTCACCATGACCGGTCCCGCGGTATTCGTAGCTGCTGGCGATCTCGACCCCGAATGGCTGGCAGCGCACCCCTAAGCCGGTCGCGGCTGGTAATGACCTGTGGCGCCTGCCCCGGCGTGCGACCATTGACCCGATGACGAATCTTCCTGAGCGTCCGCGGTGGCAGCCACCCTCTACGGTGCCGCCCAACGGTGACGACGAGCACGACGGCGGCCACGACACCAACCCCCAGACCGACCTCGACGGCGAAGCCGGTTTCCACGATCTCGAGGGCGAGGGTTTCGAGCTGGAGGAACGGCAGGCGCTGCGCCGGGTCGCCGGCCTGCGCACCGACCTTGAAGACATCACCGAGGTCGAATACCGCCAGCTGCGGCTGGAGCGGGTCGTTCTCATGGGTGTCTGGACCGAGGGCACGGCGGACGACGCGCAGAACTCCATGCTCGAGCTGAAAGCGCTGGCAGAGACGGCGGGTTCGCAGGTGCTCGAAGGCCTGATGCAGCGGCGTACGCAGCCCGACCCGGCGACGTACGTCGGCAGTGGCAAGGCCAAGGAGCTGCGGGACGTCGTCATCGAGACCGGCGCCGACACGGTGATCTGTGACGGCGAGCTCTCACCGGCACAGCTGCGCAATCTCGAACAGGTGGTCAAGGTCAAGGTGGTCGACCGGACCGCGCTGATCCTCGACATCTTCGCGCAGCACGCGACCAGCCGGGAGGGCAAGGCGCAGGTCGAGCTCGCGCAGATGACCTATTTGCTGCCGCGCCTGCGCGGCTGGGGTGAGTCGCTGTCCCGGCAGGGTGGCGCGTCCGGCGGCGGCATCGCCACCCGCGGTCCCGGTGAGACCAAGATCGAGACCGACCGGCGACGGTTACGGGCCCGGGTGGCCAAGCTCAAGAAGGACATTGCCGAGATGTCCCAGACCCGCGAGACCAAACGGCAGGAGCGGGTGCGCAACAACATCCCGTCGGTCGCGATCGCCGGTTACACCAATGCGGGCAAGAGCTCGATTCTCAACCGCCTGACCGGCGCCGGCGTCCTGGTCGAGAACGCGCTCTTCGCCACCCTCGACCCGACGGTACGCCGCTCGACCACGCCCGACGGACGGGTCTTCACCCTGACGGACACGGTCGGATTCGTGCGGCACCTGCCGACCCAGCTGGTCGAGGCGTTCAAATCGACGCTCGAAGAGGTTTCGCGGGCCGGACTGATCCTGCACGTCGTCGACGGGTCGCATGCCGATCCGGAAGCCCAGATCGCGGCGGTGCGGGAGATCTTCAACGACATCGGCGCCGGCAACGTGCGCGAGCTCATCGTCGTCAACAAGATCGATGATGCGGACGAGGTCGTGCTGGGGCGGCTGCGGCGTAAGGAGAAGCACTCGGTCTTCGTATCGGCCAAGACCGGTGCTGGCCTGACCGAACTGCTGACGGCGCTCGAACGCGACCTGCCTCGGCCAGAGGTCGAGATCGACGTACTCGTGCCCTACAGCCGCGGCGATCTGGTCGCCCGGATCCACGACGAGGGCGAGATCCTCAGCGAGGAGCACACCGGCGACGGCACGGCGCTCACGGCGCGTGTCTCCCCGACGTTGGCCGCCGAACTCGAGGAAATCGCCGCAGCGCGCTGACGCTCCCAGATCGTGCATTAGCCCGAATGCGCGAGCAGGTTGCGTCACATCAAGGCTCAAGGGTCGACCGCAGCCGTACGACATCCAAGGCAGAGGGGCGGTTCTTGCCATGGAGTCTGGGTGTGGGCGGCGTGTCTGTCGCGTTTGACGCTGCCGCGGTCGTAGCGGCGCTGCTCGCCCTCTGGTGCGCGGCGTGCGCCTCGGCGCGCAGCTACGACCGAGCAGGCCAGGCCTGGATGATCTTCGCCCTCGGTATCGGCTGCTGGGTGTTCGGCCATCTCGTTACGACGTATGCACACCTCGACAACGCCACCGCGGTCGCCCCCCCGCTTGCCGACATCGGACACCTGTGGGCCCTGCCGCTGTGGCTGGCGGCCCTGCTGACCTTTCCTGCTGCCTCCGACGGGATCGCCGGCCGGATGCGAACCGTTCTCGACGGGCTGCTGCTCGCGAGTTCCCTGGGCTTCGTGAGCTGGGCGCTGTTCGCCAGGCCGGAAAGCGCGCTCGGCCCCGACACCATCGCGCGGATCGTCGCGCTGGCGCCGCCCCTGTTCGACCTGGTCGCGATCAGCCTCGCCCTCGTACTCATCGTGCGCGCCCGCGGCGGCACGTCGTCGCCGCCTCTGTTGCTGCTCGGCTTCGGCTTCGTCGCGGTCACCGTCTCGGACTCGGCCACCGCGTACCGGGTGCTGCAGGCGCGGACCGCTGGACCGACGCCATTCGACCTCGGCTGGGTGATCGGCTTCGTCGCGCTCGCGCTCGCCGCGCACTACGCCGACCTGGGCGCTGTCCAGAACGACGCCACCCGCCACTCGCGCGGCATCGGCGTACTGCTTCCCTGTGGTGCCGTTGTTCTCACCCTCGGCCTGACGGTCGAGAGGCAGCTCGCCAACGTTTTCGACGGCGTACTCGTATGGAACCTGGCGGTGCTGCTCGCGCTCCTCGTGACTCGGCTCGTGCTCACGTTGCTGGAGAACCACGGCCTGACCCGGACGCTCGAGCATCGGGTGAAGCAGCGCACCAATGCACTGATGGCGCACGAGTCGCGGTTCCGCTCGCTCGTGCAGTTCTCATCCGACGTCATCACCATCCTCGATCCGCGCGGCGCCATCCAGTACCAGAGCGCCTCGGTCGAGCGGGTGTTCGGCTACC
>JBDTYE010000046.1:0-17615 GCA_040005895.1 Actinomycetota bacterium
GCGACTTCTTCCTCGGCGGCAGCGCAGAGGTCTCGCCTATCACCGTGCGCATGTCCCAACTATCCGGTCAGTACGGCGGTCAGTGGTTCTTGCTCTCTGCGGGCGCTTTCGTGTCGATCATCGTTCCGGTGGTGCTGTTCGTGTCGGCTCAGCGCTTCTTCGTACGAGGACTGCTTGCCGGCGGCCTGAAAGGCTGAAACTGCTGCGGTTGTGCACATTTTCGGGCGCCGGGCGTCCGACGTGGTCCGCATGAGCGACGCTGCCCGCAGCCGAAGAGCGGCTGGGGCGGGAGCGGGGTCATGCGCATCGAGGTGCAGACTTCCGAGCTGCGCTCCGCGGCGGCTCGGGTCGCGGCTGACGCCGCACTCCTTGAGTCGCTGCTCGTCGTCGCCCGCTTGGACTCGGCGGCAGCGTCGATGCCCGGCACCGAGCTTGCCGCGGCCGCTCACCTCGCCGCGGACGGCCTGCGCGCGGCGCTGGCCCTGGTGCGCCGGCAGATGGCCGCCTGCGGTGGGCAGTTGGACGCGGCTGCCGTCGCCTACGAACTGACCGACAGCGGCGCAGTAACCAGGTCGCAGTGATGGCGCTCACGGTCGACGTCGTGACCCGATGTGCGCTCGACGAGGTCGATTCGGCCGGTTGGAGCCTGCGCGCCGATGCCGACTCGATACACCGTGTCAGCGCCGGATTGCCGTGCCTAGCCGCTGATTGGGCCGGCGTGGCCGGCGACGCCGCGTCGGCGCGCGTCGGCGAACTGCGGCTCGCGGCGCAGGCGATCGCCGACTTCGTCGTCGCGTGTGCGCAGGTCCTGTCCATTGCCGTCACTGGCCTGCGGCCGGCTCGTGATGCCCTCGACCGCGCGGGCCGCTCGGCCGCCGACCTGGGTCTTGGCATGGACCAGGACGGCTCGGTTTTGCTGCCGCCGGTGGCGCCGGTGGCTGCTCCGCCGGGGGATTGCGGGCTGGCCGCCTTCGAGCTCGAACGGGCTCGGTTCGCCGCAGCAGCGGGCGCTCTCGCCCACGCCGCGCTCGCCGAGGCGGGCGAGGTCGACTTCATCGCCGCGGCGGCGTTGCGGCGGTTCGTCGCCGCTCTTCGGATCTGTACGCCGGTCGAAAGAAGCGCCGCGCTGGCGTTCGCTGTCGTGGGCGGCTCGCCCTTGCCTCTGGTCCCCAGGTCCTTCTCGAATCCGCTGGACGTCGCCGCCTGGTGGTCGGTGCTTCCCGCCGCGGCTCGCCTGTTGTTGCTGGAGCGTCAGCCGGACCAGCTGGGCAATCTCGACGGGATGCCGGCCGAGGTGCGGCATGCGGCCAATTCGTCAGTCCTCGCCCGCGAACTCGCCGCCGCCGACATCGTGCTTGCCCGCGAGCAGAGCCCGGACGGTCTTCCACGCGGAGCCGCTGTCGCCGCCTCGCGACGGCGGGCGATGCTGCTGGCCGTAAGACGCCAGCTGGCCACCGATCCCGCGGCGCGGCTGCTGACACTCGACTTCGCCGACGGCGGCCTCGCGGCGGTCGCGCTCGGCGACGTGGATGTCACGACCGACGTCGCCGTCGTCGTACCCGGGCTCAATCAGGACGTGACCGGCGACCTGCCCGCGCTCGTCGCCGACGCCCGGAGTCTTCGCGACACCGCGCGCGCCCTCGAACGCGACGCTGCTCTGTCCGGAGACATCGCCACCGTGGCGTGGATCGGCTACCGGACGCCTAACCTCCTGACAGTCGCATCGAGCCACCGCGCGCAGGTGGGGGGCCTTCGGCTCGCGTCATTCTCGAGTGGGCTCGACGCCTCGCGCGAGATCCACCGGATGCTGCAGGCTGCGTCGATGCCGGCCCTGCACCTGAGCCTGGTCGGCCACTCCTACGGGTCGCTCGCCGTCGGCTACGCGATGCAAAAGGCGCCGCCGGTCGACGACCTCGTACTCCTCGGCAGTCCTGGTGTCGGGGTTGATTCGGCTCTACAACTCACCGGCCGCAAGGACAATGTCTTCGTCGGCGAAGCCCGGGGTGACCCGGTGGCGGACCTCGGGTGGTTCGGCCGCGATCCGAGCTCGACTGGATTCGGCGCCCGTCAGCTGCAGACTGACGGCGGCCAGGATCCGCTGACGGGCGTGCCGCTCGCGGCGTCATACGGGCACAGCGACTACTTGACAGCTGGCAGCGAATCGCTTCGCAACATCGCCGCGGTGACGATCGACGCACCGCGGCTCGCCACCTACAGCGATTGAACTGATCAGCTGCGCCAGCACAAACTCAGGTGCCGTCGGCCTTGTCCGGCGACGCCGAGCGCAGCTTTCCCAGCGATCGGGTCAGCAGTCGCGAGACGTGCATTTGGCTGATCCCGACACGATCGGCGATCTGCGACTGCGACAGCCCTTCGAAGAACCGCATCTCGAGAATCTCCCGGTCGCGGCAGGACAGGGTCTTGAGAGCCGGGATGAGCCACGAGCGTTCCTCGATCTGTTCGTACGCAGTCTCGACCGCTCCCAGCTCGAAGGTCGAGCGGTCATCGGAATTGCTGCTCGGTGCATCCATCGACTGCAGGTAGAACGTGTCGCCGGCCTGGATCGCTTCGATCACGTCCTCGTGCGAGCTCTCCAGCGCGTCAGCGAGTTGGCGGATCGTCGGCGACCGCCCGAACTCCTGCGTCAATCGCTCTCGTGCTTCCCGGACCGCCAGATACAGCTCCTGCACCGGTCTGGCTACCCGCAATCCCCAGCCGTGATCCCGGAAATGGCGCTTGATCTCGCCGGTAATGACGGCATGCGCGTACGTGCGGAAATGCACTCCTCGACCGGCATCGAAGCGGTCGGCCGCCTTGACCAGGCCGACGCACGCGACCTGGTAGAGGTCATCGAGGCTCTGCCCGCGACCGGCGAACCGGCTGGCGGTCTGCCTGGCCAACGAGAGGTTCTCGCGCACGAGCCTGTCCCGCTGCGATTCGAGACGCAGCATCCGGGCGCGTTCGCGCCGCAGGACCGCGCGATTGGCCTGCGCCGAACCAACCCGCTGCCGAAGTTCGGCGGTGTGCCGGATCGCGGCGGCGGCGCGCTCGACCAGCAGGGCGGACTCGCTCAGCAGCCGTTGCACCTCATTGGCGCGCGCGCGTCCAGGATGATGAGCTCGGATCCGGCTGCCTTCGGTCGTCATCGCGCGTCCTGCGGGGGTTCAGGCACGGGTACGCGGCCCGGCGCCTCCATTGTGCTTTCTTCGCACGCTTTGTGCGGGGTTGTCACGGAATCTTTATTGGGGTTGACGAGGCGCGATGCGGGCAGTCTGCCGGTCATGACCGTGAAAGGTGAACCGCCGCGTCAGCATTGCGACGTCGTTGTCGTGGGCGCCTCCGCCGGAGGAGTCGAAGCGCTCCGGCGTCTGGTCGCGCATCTGCCGGTCGACCTCCCCGCCTGCCTGGTCGTTGTCCTGCACGTGCCGAGTTCCGGCCCCAGCGCGATGCCCCAGATTCTGTCGCGGGCGGGTTCGCTGCGCGCCGTGCACGCCACGTCCGGCGACGACCTCGAAGCCGGCGTGATCTACGTCGCGCCACCCGACCGGCACGTGCTCATCGACGGGCACCGGCTCAGGCTGTCGGCCGGCGCCAGAGAAAACGGGCACCGCCCCGCGATCGACCCGCTGTTCCGGTCCGCCGCCGCCGCACTGGGTGCGCGGGTGATGGGCGTGGTCCTGTCCGGAGTGCTCGACGACGGCGCTGCGGGACTGCTGCGGGTCAAGGCGGCGGGCG
Organism: Actinomycetota bacterium; assembly: GCA_040005895.1. Taxonomy (GTDB): domain Bacteria; phylum Actinomycetota; class Actinomycetes; order BP-191; family BP-191; genus JBDTYE01. The sequence continues at coordinate 3,736 of JBDTYE010000046.1, forward strand.
GCCTCGCCGTCGTACAGGATCCCTCCGATGCGCTCTATCCGGCGATGCCCCTCAACGCCATGGCCGCCGTGAAGGTGGATCACATGCTGCCCGTGGAAGCCATTGCGGCGTTGATCGTGGCCATGGCCGGTACTGCTCGCGTGTCAGCGCCGCGATCCCAGGATCCGCAGTACGCCGCTGATACCGAAATCGATCTGATCCAGCGATGGCCGACCTCGATGCACCCTGACGACGGCGATCCGGGCGACCCCACCGTCTACACCTGCCCCGATTGCAGTGAAGTCCTCCACGCCATCGACGAAGGGCAGCTGCGCCGCTACCGCTGCCGCACCGGGCACGCCTGGTCACCCGAGGCGCTGCAATCCGCGCAGTCGACCGTGGTTGAGAACGCCTTGTGGGCCGGGCTGCGCAGCCTCGACGAGAATGCGTCACTGGCGACCACGATGTCCGCCGTCGCCCACCTTCGCGGGTCGATGCCGGCGCAGCAGCGCTTGGCCGAGCGGGCCTCGGCGGCACACGGAAATGCCGAGATCCTGCGCCGGATGCTCGCCAACTGGGGAGCCGATGCGGAGGTTGCCGCAGAAACGTGATCGCAGCTGTTCCGCGGGCTGCAAATCCGCAGGGGTATTCTGTCCACAGCCTGCTGCGCGGCGCGTGGCGCGGTCTGGGCGGTGGAGGTGCCTCTGTGTCCGACGACGAGTCCGCCGGTTTCGACCAGTTGCTCGAACACCTGCGTCAGGCCCGCGGCTTCGACTTCACCGGTTACAAGCGTCCTAGCCTTCAGCGCCGCATCGCCAGGCGGATGACTTCCCTGGACGTGTCGACCTACCCCGAGTACCAGGACTTTCTCGAGGTGCACCCGGACGAGTTCTCCGAACTGTTCAACGCTGTCCTGATCAATGTCACCGGGTTCTTCCGCGACGAGGCGGTCTGGGAGTGCATGAGGTCGACGCTGGTGCCCGAACTCCTTTCCGCTAAAGGCGAAGACGCACCTATTCGGGTGTGGAGCGCCGGCTGCGCCAGCGGCGAGGAGCCCTACAGCCTCGCGATGCTCCTCGCCCAGGCGATGGGCGCGGAGCAGTTCAAGGAGCGCGTCAAGATCTACGCAACCGACGTCGACGATGAAGCCTTGGTAACCGCCCGGGCCGCGTCGTACACCGAGCGGGACCTGGCGGACATGCCCGCTGAATTCAGGGACGGCTTGTTCGAACAGGAGCAAGGCCGGTTCATTTTCTCGAAGGATCTGCGCCGCTCGGTGATCTTCGGCAGGCACGACCTCATCCAGGACGCACCAATCTCGCGGATCGACCTGCTGGTCTGCAGGAACACCATGATCTACCTCAACTCCGAAACCCAGTCGCGGATCCTCAGCCGTTTCAACTTCGCCCTCAACGACGACGGGTTCCTGTTGCTGGGCAAGGCGGAGATGCTGCTGACCCACAGCAATCTGTTCGTACCCTTCGACCTGCGCCGGCGGATCTTCCGCAAGGCGGCCGTGACAACAGGCCGGACCAGGGGGACCACCCGAGCGTCGCAGGGCCCGGCCATCGCGCCGGACGAGCAGCTTCGGCAGTTGGTGCTGGAGACCAGTCCGGTCGTCCAGATCGTGCTCGATACCGACGGCCGACTCACGCTGAGCAACGAGCGGGCCGCGGCGATGTTCGACCTGGCCCCCTCTGACGTGGGCCGCCTCCTGGCCGAACTTGACATTTCCTATCGGCCGGTCGAACTCCGCCGACACCTCGACCAGGTGGCCGCCGAACGCCGGCCGCTGCGGCTGCGCGAGATCGAGTGGCCGCGTACTCCGACGATGCGCAGTTACGTCGACATTGAGATCGTCCCGCTGCTGTCCATCGACGGGACGCTGCTCGGGATGAGCATCTCGTTCATCGATGTCACCCGTTCGCACCAGTTGCAGACCGAACTCGAGCAGGCGAACGCCGAGCTGGAGACGGCGTTCGAGGAACTGCAGTCGACCAACGAGGAACTCGAGACCACCAACGAGGAACTGCAGTCGACGGTCGAGGAGCTCGAGACCACGAACGAAGAGCTGCAGTCGACCAACGAAGAGTTGGAGACGATGAACGAGGAACTGCACTCGACCAACAACGAGCTGCAGTCCATCAACGGTTTGCTGCGCGAACGGACCAACGACCTCAACTCGGTCAACACCTATCTGCAGTCCATCCTGTCGAGCATGGACAACGGCGTTGTCGTGGTCGACGAGGAGATGCGGGTCCGGATCTGGAACAAGGTGGCCGAGGAGCTGTGGGGACTGCGCGCCGACGAGGTCGCCGGCAAGCACCTGCTGACCCTCGACATCGGCCTGCCGGTCGAGTCGCTGGCACAGCCGATGCGGCGCGCTATCGCCGAACGCAAGGCGGCCGACATCGAGATCGCAGCGGTCAACCGGCGCGGCCGGGACGTCCTCTGCCTGGTCCGCGTGATGCCGCTGTCGCAGGCGGGCAGCATGGCCGACGAGACGGCCGACGGCGCCGTGATCATCATGTCCGTCGCTGTCTGAACCTCCATAGCTGCTCGACCGGACGGCATGCGCCCGTGCGCTGGTTACTCTGGGTTCGCCGCGTTCCGACCCGAGGAGAAACATCGTGACGACGCCCTCGCCCGCTTTGCACACGTGCAAGGCCTGCCGCGTCATCGATCTCGCTGACGGGGTCGAGGACGGCAACCTGTTCTCGACGATGTCGGCGCGGTTGCCGCACGAGAACGTGTTGTTCCACAAGCTCCGGATCGCGCAGGACGCGCTCGCCGACCGCATCACCGCGTTCGCGGGCTCGATCACCTTCGTCTACCTGCACATCGCGTGGTTCGCGACCTGGCTTCTCATCAATGCGACCGTGCATCCCCTTTTCGGGATCCACCCGTTCGACCGCTTTCCCTTCGGCCTTCTCACCCTCATCGTCAGCCTGGAGGCGATCTTTCTGGCGACCTTCGTGATGATCAGCCAGAACCGGCAGGCGGCGCGGTCGGACATCCGGGCCCAACTGGACTACGAGACCAACCTGCGAGCAGAAATCTGGTCAGTGCACATCGGCCACGCGCTCGGCATCGATGCTGCGCATGTCGAAGGCATAGTGACGCAGGCGATCGAGGGTTCGAAGGCCATCGGCTCCAGCGCTGTCGAGGTCTGAACCCCGCTCAGTTGAGGATGTTCACGGCACGGGCCACCACCAGCCCGATCGTGACCATCGAGGTGAGCGCCTCACTGAGGAACATCAACTTCGCCCATACCGTCAGCGGCAAGGTGTCGGTCGGGCTGAAAGCGGACGCGTTCGTGAAAGCGACGTACAGGTAGTCCAGGAATCCCGGCGACCAGCCCCGGGGGGCCGACCTCGGGGTTGGCGTCCTGGGGAAACGTCAGGTCGGGCAGCGGCGGCGTCGGCCTCGACCTGCGTGCCGGGCCGCCCCGGTCGAACTCCCAGAACAGCAGCCCGAAGGTGACGACTAGGGTCAGCCAGACGACCAGGGCGGACAGGATCAATCGCTGTCCGGTGGCACCATTGGAACCCAGGATCAACAGCCGGACCAGCCGCACCAGCGAGTACAGGTTGGCGATGTGAACCAAGGCCAACAGGCCGATCGACGCATAGCGTGCGAGCTTGGTTTCCTCCTCGTCCCGGTAGGGATTGGCGACGGTCAGAGGCACCAGAAGAGCGGCCTCCAACGCGGGCAGCAGCCAGTGCGGTCCCGCGGTCAGCCGGTCAGGTAGCCGCCACTGCAGGACGATCACGCACAGCAATGCCAGCGAGGACTGCAAGCGCGGTTCGGGCGCCGCACCGGCCACGGTCGGCGTACGAGGACGGCCGAGATGGCTCAGTCGAATCACGTGGCCAGCGTACGGCCCGCACAATGGCGGCATGCCGAACTACCCACTGCTTCTCGATGTCACCGGTAAACGTGTCGTCGTTGTCGGCGCTGGTCCGGTCGCCACCCGGCGCGCCGCCGCGCTGGCCGCCGCCGGCGCGGACGTGACCGTCATCGCCCCCGAAGGCACCGACGCGATGGCGGCGCTAGGGGTGCGATGGCACCGACGGGTGTACGCCGATGGTGACCTTGCCGGCGCGTGGCTTGTGCACGCCGCGACCGACATCGCCGAAGTGAACGCAGTGGTGGCCGCGCAAGCAGCCCAGCTGCGGGTGTGGTGCGTCCGGGCGGACGACGCGGCCAGGTCTTCGGCCTGGGTGCCCGCGGTTCTACACGAGGGCGACATCACGGTCGCGGTCAACGCCGGCCGCAATCCGCGGCTCGCCGTGGCCGTCCGGGACGGCGTACGCCAGTCGTTGCCGGACATCCTGCGCCGGCTGGGCGATCCGCGTTGACTGCTGACCGCCCCAGGTGATGGAGTGCGCAGTGTCTCGCGCAGGCGAGATGACGAACGCAGTCGAGGAAGCCGGTGTGAGTCCGGCGCGGTCCCGCCACTGTCACCGGGGAGCGACCTTCAGCAATGGCCACGGCCCTCGGGCTGGAAGGCCGGAGGAAGCGCCGATCCGGGAGCCAGGACACTCGTGCGCCCGTCCCCTTCGGCCGGGGCGTGTGAACCCCGTAAGGAGCACGGCATGTCGACTCTCGTCCAGAGGGCACACCGCTTCCCACCCCGCGCGCTCCTCGGCTTCGCCTTGCTGCTCGCATTCGGCGCGCTCTTCGCGGTGGCGTTCGACCAGAGCTACCTGCTAACCGGCACCGCTCATGCCAGCAACGTCGTGCACGAGTTCTTCCACGACGCCCGGCACCTCCTCGGCGTGCCCTGCCACTAGCCATGACCGTTGCCGGCTCTCTCAAAAGAGGGCTGGTCGCAGGAGTGTGCGCCGGCATCCTTGCCGCGCTGTTCGCCTTCCTCGTCGCCGAACGCACGGTTGATCGTGCGATCGCGTTCGAGGATCAGCGAAGGGCGGCGGCTCACGCCACTGCCGACCAAGCCGATGGATCTGCTGATCCGGTGTCGCGCGATGTCCAGCGCCGGGTCGGCGGCCCGACGGGCTTCGTGCTCGCCGGCGCCGCGATCGGCGCGATCTTCGGCCTGGTGTACGCCGCGCTGCGCCGGCTGACCGACGAACGTGACCCCTGGCAGCGCAGCCTCTTTCTCGCGGCCACCGCGGTGAGCGCCCTCGTGGTGGTGCCATTCCTGCGTTACCCGCCGAATCCGCCCGGCGTCGGCGACCCGGACTCTCTCGACGCACGCACCCGCTACTACCTTGCCTCGCTGCTGCTGGGTCTCTCGGTCGTCGTCGGCGCCTGGCGGTTGCTGCGTTACCTGCGGGCGCGCGGCTGGCCCCAGTCGCAGCGGCAGCCGCTGACCGCCGTCCTTGTCGTCGCTGTTCTTGGTCTCGGTTTCCTGGCGCTGCCGACGCCACCGGATCAGGTGCTCATCCCGGCGAAGCTGCTGTGGGACTTCCGCATCCAGTCCCTCGCGACGCAGCTGCTGCTCTGGAGCTCGCTGGCGGCGGTCTTCGGCCTGCTCAGCGAGCGGGCCGCGCGCGCCCGCGCATGACCCGCCGCATGCCTTCCGCATGACCGGCGTACGTCGGCTGCTCCTGGTCCGGCATGCGGGGACGGCGGCGACCAGGCACGCGGATTTCCCGGTCGACGAACCGCTCGCGCCGTCGGGGTTGGCCGCCGCCGCCGGGCTGCCATCGCTTGTGCCGGAGGTGGACGAGGCCCTGTGCAGCCCGGCGCTGCGCGCCAGGGAAACGGCCGCGGCTGCTGGCTGGAGGCCGGTCGTCGAGCCGCGGCTGGGGCCGCTCGACCTCGGTCTGTGGTCAGGTCGAGACCTTCAGACGATCGGTGGGACCGACCCCGCTGGCATGGTGCGCTGGCTCGGTGACCCAGCCGCCCGGCCGCACGGCGGCGAGACGGTCCTCGAACTGATCCACCGGATCCGGCTGCTCCTCGCCGACTGGCACAGGCCGGCGGCTGCCGATCTGCTGGCGGTGACACACGCGGCGGTGATCAGGGCCGCCGTGGTCGTCGTACTGGACGCGCCGGCCGAGGCGTTCTGGCGGGTCGAGGCGGGGCCGGCGTCAGTCACCGAACTGCACACTCGGGGCGCGGGCTGGGTGCTGTTCCGTTCCAACGTGGCCTGCCCGTGAGTACGCCGCTGGGTTTGGTGGCGGGCGCCGGGCTGGACGCGGCCTTCGGCGACCCACGACGCTGGCATCCGGTGGCCGGATTCGGCCGGCTTGCGGGCGCCCTCGAGCAGGCAGTGTGGCGGCCGTCGCGAGTTGCGGGGGCGGCGTACACAGTCATCTGCGTGGGGTCTGTGGTCGCCGTGGGCCGGGCGTTCGGCGGCGGCCGGGGATCGGCGCGGCACGTGGGGGTGACCGCGGTCGCGACCTGGGCGGTGCTCGGTGCGCGCTCGCTCGGCGGCGAGGCGCTGGCTATCGACGCAGCATTGGCACAGGGGGATCTGGAGGCCGCGCGCGCGTTGCTGCCGCGGCTCTGCGGCCGCAACCCGGCTGGTCTCGACGAGGTGGAGATCGTCCGGGCAACGGTCGAGTCCGTCGCGGAGAACACCTCGGATGCCGTTGTCGCGCCGCTGCTCTGGGGCGCAGTCGGCGGTCCGGCCGGGCTGACGGGCTACCGGGCGGTAAACACGCTCGACGCGATGGTGGGCCACCGCTCTGAGCGCTACGAACGCTTCGGCTGGGCGGCCGCACGGCTGGACGACGTCGCCAACTTCGTGCCGGCTCGGGTCACCGGCCTGCTCGCCGCGTTGTTCGCGCCGCTGGTCGGCGGTTCTGCAAGGACGTCGCTGGCGGTGTTGCGCGCGGACGGCGCGCGGCATCCGAGTCCGAACTCAGGCCGCTGCGAGGCGGCTTTCGCGGGAGCACTCGGCGTACGCCTGGGTGGAGTGAATGTCTACGCCGATCGGGTCGAGTCCCGGCCGCGGCTCGGCAATGGGCGCTGCCCACAGAGGCGAGACATCGCCAGGGCCGTGCGGCTCCAGCGCGGCGTCACTGCAGCCACCGTAGTGTTGTCCGCGGCCATCGCGGCGGCCCTGCAGCGGGGAACGTCCAGCCCCCGACCGATGTGCGCGGGCCGCCGCCGCAAGCGCCGTTATAAAACGGTGTTGTCGTCTGGAAAGCTGTGGTCATGAGCGGCGCATTGTTGATTGCCGGCACCACGTCCGATGCCGGCAAGAGCGTGGTTACCGCGGGGCTGTGCCGCTGGCTGTCCGAACAGGGCGTGCGGGTTGCACCGTTCAAGGCGCAGAACATGAGCCTCAACAGTTTCGTGACGCTCGACGGCGCCGAGATCGGCCGGGCACAGGCGATGCAGGCCGCGGCCGCGCGCATCGAGCCGGAAGCGCAGATGAACCCGGTGCTGCTCAAGCCCGGCAGCGATCGGACGTCCCAGGTCGTCGTACGCGGCCGGGTGTTCGCCGAAGTCGATGCCGTCGGCTACCGGTCGCAGAAGGAGACGTTGCTGGAGATCGCACTCGAGAGTCTCGACGACCTGCGTAGTCGGTTCGAGATCGTCATTTGCGAAGGCGCGGGCAGCGCCGCTGAGATCAACCTGCGCGCGACCGACATCGCCAACATGGGGCTGGCCCGGGCCGCCAACCTGCCGACGCTGATCGTCGGCGACATCGACCGCGGCGGCGTCTTCGCCGGCATGTTCGGCACCCTCGCGCTGCTCTCCCGGGAGGACCAGGCGCTGGTCGCCGGCTTCATCGTCAACAAGTTCCGCGGCGCGCCGGAGCTGCTGACGTCCGGCCTGCAGATGCTGCAGGACCTGACCGGCCGCAGCTTCTACGGCGTACTGCCGTGGCGCGGCGGGTTGTGGCTCGACGTCGAGGACTCGCTGGCGATGGACGTACCGCGCGACACCCCCACGGCTCCGATCGGCGCGGACGCGCTGCGGGTCGCGGTCGTCCGCTTCCCGCGGCTGTCCAACGTCACCGACATCGACGCACTGGCCGCCGAACCCGGCGTCATCGTGCGGTTCGCCAGCACGCCGGTCGATTTGATGGATGCCGATCTCGTCGTGCTGCCCGGCACCCGTGCCACCGTCGCCGACCTGGCGTGGCTGCGCGCACAGAAGCTCGAGTCCGTCATCAAGGACCGGGCCCGGCGCGGCCAGCCGGTGCTCGGGCTGTGCGGCGGCTACCAGATGCTCGGCGCACGCATCGTCGACCCGGTGGAGAGCGGCTACCCCGAACCGGTCGAGGCGCTCGGGCTGCTTCCGGTGGTCACGGCGTTCATGACCTCGAAGGTCTTGGGACGTCCGCGCGGCACCGCCCCCATCTTCGGCGGCGTGCCCGTCGCCGGCTACGAGATCCATCACGGGCGGATGCTGCCCTACGACGGCGAGGCGCTGATCAAGCGAGACGACGGCGAGGACGAAGGTCTGCGGGTCGGCTCGGTGATGGGCACCGTGTGGCACGGCGCGCTGGAGAACGACGACTTCCGGCGTTCGGTGTTGAAGTGGGTCGCCGAACTCAGCGGCCGGGATTTCACCGTCGGCGACGAGGCGTTCGCGGCGGTGCGCGAGGCGCGGCTCAACTCTTTGGGGCGGCTCGTCGCCGACAACCTGGACACCGACGCGATCTGGCGACTGCTCGACAAGGGCGTTCCTGAGGGGTTGCCGTTCGTACCACCGGGCATGCCGTAATCCACACTTTCGGGCCAAGGAGCGGTTCATGAGCGATGTCGACCTGCTTGCCCTGCACGATGGTGCGGTCACCGAGGTGCAGCGGCTCATCGAAGGGGTGGCTGCCGATCAACTTGATGCGCCGACGCCGGACGCCGACTGGAACGTTCAGTCACTCATCGGCCATCTCATCGCCGGCAATCGGCGGTTCGCGGCCGCGGCCAAGGGTGAATCGCTGATGCCCTTGATCGGCGACATCGCATCCGATCACGACGGTGCGGCGTACGCCGAGTCGGCGGGGGAGGCGACCGTGGCCTGGAGCGATCCGGCGGCTTTGGCGCAGGACAACAGCGCCATGTCGCTGACAGTGCATTCGGCCGAGGCGGTCATGCACGGTTGGGACTTGGCGCGTGCGACCGGTCAGACGGCCACGTTCGACGACGATCTCCTCGCCGAGATCGAGTCCTTCGGCCGGCAGAACATGCCGGCCGAGCGACCGGCCGAGATGGGCTTCGGCCCCGCCAGGGAAGCGCCGGCGGATGCGTCCCGCCTCGACCGGCTCGCTGCGTTCTATGGCCGCGAGGTCTGACAGCCCCTGTGATCTCTGACCGGCCCGGCACCATCGTCGTCCTTTCGGCTGCCGACACCGACCTGCTGGCTGCACGCGCCGCGATCGCAACGTTGCCCGATGGCTTTCCGCAGGTCGTCACCGCTAATCCGGCCGGCATCGAAGGCGCCGGCGTCGACCTGGACGGCGTACGGCTGGTCGTCGTCCGGCTACTCGGCGGTCGCGGCGCGTGGCCCGACGGCTTCGACTCGTTACGCACCGCGTGCGCCGCCGCCGCGGTGCCTGTGGTCGCTCTTGGCGGCGAGGCCACAGCTGATGCGGCAATGACCGCCGCTTCCTCCGTACCGGCAGGCGTGGTGCGCGCAACGCACGACTACTTTGCCGCCGGTGGTGTCGCCAATATCGCGCAGGGGCTGCGCTTCCTCGCCGATACCGTCCTGCTGGAAGGCTTCGGCTTCGAGCTGCCTGCGGAGATGCCGGGCCACGGAGTACGCGGCTCGCGTGCTCACGATCCGGCGCTCCCGACCATCGGCGTCGTCTTCTACCGCGCACACGAGATGAGCGGCAACGCCGGGTTCGTCGACGTGCTCTGCGATGCAGTTGAAGCACGCGGCGCCAACGCGTTTCCGGTCTTCTGCTACTCGCTTCGGGCCGATGCCTCGGGCGTCGTGCCGGTGATCGACGAGCTGCTGCGCGGCCGAGTCGATGCACTGATCACGACGGTGCTCGCCTCCGGCGGGTCGAATGCCGCCGACGGCGATAGCTGGGATGCGCGGGCGCTCGCTGACCTCGGAGTGCCTGTCCTGCAAGGACTTTGCCTCACATCGAGCCGGGCGGCTTGGCTGGATTCGCATGGCGCGCTCGCGCCGATCGACGCGGCGATGCAGGTCGCTATCCCGGAGTTCGACGGCCGGCTGATCACGGTGCCCTTCTCGTTCAAGGAGCCGGGCGCAGACGGGGTGCCTGTCTACGTCGCCGATCCCGAGCGCGCGTCCAGGCTCGCCGATATCGCTGTCCGGCACGCTCTGCTGGCCAAGAAGCCCAATGGGGACAAGCGAATCGCGATCGTGCTGTCGTCGTACCCGACGAAGCACGCCCGGGTCGGCAACGCGGTCGGGCTCGACACGCCCGCTTCCGCGGTCGTGCTCTTGCGCGCCCTTCGCGATGCGGGCTATCAGGTCACCCAGTTCCCCGAGGACGGCGATGCGCTGATCCACTCGCTGATCGCCGCTGGTGGGCACGACGTCGAATGGCTGACCGAGGACCAACTCGCCGCAGCTTCGTCGCGAGTTGACGGGGCGGCGTACGCCGGGTGGTTTGCCTTGCTGCCAAAGGGCTTACGCGACTCGGTGGTCGAGCACTGGGGCGAACCCCCAGGTCAGCTCTACGTCGACGGATCCGAGATCGTGCTGGCCTCGCTGTCGTTCGGAAACGTGCTGCTCATGATCCAGCCGCCGCGTGGCTTCGGCGAAAACCCGATCGCGATCTACCACGACCCGGAGTTGCCGCCGTCGCACCACTACCTGGCGGCGTACCGCTGGCTCGACCTCGAATGGGGCGCCGACGCGGTCATCCACCTCGGCAAGCACGGCACGCTGGAATGGCTGCCAGGCAAGGGATTGGGCCTTTCCGCGGACTGCGCACCCGACGCGGTGCTCGGCGGCATGCCGTTCTTCTACCCGTTCATCGTCAACGACCCGGGGGAGGGCACGCAGGCCAAGCGGCGGGCACACGCGACCGTTGTCGACCACCTGATCCCACCGATGGCGCGGGCGGACACCTACAACGAACTGGCCAAGCTGGAGCAGCTGCTCGACGAGCACGCGACGATCGCTGCGCTCGACCCGACCAAGTTGCCCGCCATCCGCGCGCAGATCTGGGAGCTGGTGCAGCTCGCCCAGCTGCACCACGACCTGCACCTCTCCGAGGCCCCGGCCGACGACAAGTTCGACGAGTTCCTGCTGCACGTCGACGGCTACCTGTGCGAGATCAAGGACGTGCAGATCCGAGACGGCCTGCACATCCTCGGCGCCGTACCGGAGGGGGAGTCGCGAGTCAATCTGGTGCTGTCGATCCTGCGCGCGGTGCAGACCTGGGGTGGTTCGTCCGGCGCCGTGCCGGGCCTGCGCCGGGCTCTCGCCGAGCACTTCGGCGTCGACGAGCGGGTGCTCTTGGCCGCGCCCGGCGAGCCGCTGGTCGTGCCCCTCGGTCTGCGGGCCGCCGCTCCCGGACCGGCGGAGACGGCCGCCGACGCCATCGACCTGCTGGAGTCGCTGGCGCGCGGCCTTGTCGAGGGTCTCGACGCTGAGTACTGGCGGGCGGCCGCGGCTCTCAGCGTCTGTCTCGACGTGCTCGGCGAGCCCGTCGACGAGGTCGTGCGCGTGCTGGAGTTCGCAGCGAACGAAGTGGTGCCGCGGCTCGACCGCACGACCGATGAAATCGACAACCTGTTGGCCGGCTTGGCCGGCGCCTTCGTGCCCGCGGGTCCTTCCGGTTCGCCGACCCGCGGCCTCGTCGGCGTACTCCCGACCGGCCGCAACTTCTACTCCGTCGACCCGAAGGCGATTCCGTCCCGGCTGGCGTGGAACGTCGGGTCTGCCCTGGCCGACTCGCTGCTGGCCCGCTACCTCGCCGACAACGGCGGCTATCCCGAGTCCGTGGGCCTGGTCGTGTGGGGCACTTCGGCCATGCGCACCCAGGGCGACGACATTGCCCAGGTGCTCGCGCTGCTCGGCTGCCTGCCGCTGTGGGACGACGCGTCGCGGCGGGTGACCGGCTTCGACGTCGTACCCCTGGCCGAGCTCGGGCGGCCGCGCGTCGACGTGACGCTGCGCATCTCCGGTTTCTTCCGGGACGCCTTCCCGCACGTCATAACCGTGCTGGACGACGCCATCAGCGCGGTTGCCGGCCTCGACGAGTCCGATGACGACAATTACGTCGCCAAGCACGCGCGTGCGGACTTCGCCGAGCACGGCGACCAGCGGCGGGCGACCACGCGGATCTTCGGATCGAAGCCGGGCGCGTACGGCGCCGGATTGCTCCCGCTGATCGACTCGGGCAACTGGCGCTCGGACGCCGACCTGGCCGAGGTCTACACGGTCTGGGGCGGTTACGCCTACGGGAGAGGTCTGGACGGCGCGCCGGCTCGCGAGGACATGCAGAAGGTGTACCGGCGGATCCAGGTCGCCGCGAAGAACCAGGACAACCGCGAGCACGACATCGTCGACAGCGACGACTACTTCCAGTACCACGGCGGCATGGTGGCAGCCGTCCGTGCCCTCACCGGGGCCAGCCCGGCGGCGTACATCGGGGACAGCGCCGTCACGGACGCGGTCAAGACGCGGACGCTCGACGAGGAGACGAAGCGGGTCTTCCGGGCCCGCGTCGTCAACCCCAAGTGGATCGCCGCGATGATGCGGCACGGCTACAAGGGCGCCTTCGAACTCGCTGCCACGGTCGACTATCTCTTCGGGTACGACGCGACCGCGGGTGTCGTCGACGACTGGATGTACGAGCGGCTCGCGCAGGAGTACGTCTTTGCGCCCGCGGTCCGCGACTTCATGAAGAAGTCGAACCCGTGGGCCCTGCGCGGGATCTCCGAGCGGCTGCTGGAGGCAGCCGACCGCAAACTCTGGGAATCCCCGGATGCCCAGACCCTGGAAGCCCTGCGGTCGACGTACCTCGAGCTCGAAGGGGACCTCGAAGCCCGCTGACGGTCAGGCGAAGTCGGCCGGCGAGAACTCCTTGGGCTCGACCAGCACCAGCCAGTTGCCCGAGTTGTCGCGGATGATCGCCTCGACGCCGTAGGGCCGGTCCGAGGGCTCCTGCACGAAGGTCACGCCTTTGGCGGACAGATCTTCGTAGGTCTTGCGGCAGTCGTCGACCCTCAGTCCGAGGCCGCCCATCTGACCCGTCCCGAGCTGTCGGCGGACGAAGTCGGCGGCGTCGCTGTCCAGCGGCGGGCCGGGCGTCATCAGCGTCACCTCCAGCTCGGGCTGGTTGGGATGCGCGACCGTGACCCAGCGGAAGCCGTCGCCCATTTGCGCGTCGACCCGCGGCTCGAAGCCGAGCGTGTCGACGTAGAAGTCGCGGGCCTGGTCCTGGTCGAGGCAGTAGACCGTTACTAGCGAAATGTTTGTGATCATGGGCAGACCGTACGCCGCGCGCGCTCGCAGCGCTTCTCTCAGATTGCGCCATTTCCGCCGCCAGGCGGACCGGTGGTCCCGCCCGGATCCAGGCCTCCGCGCATGAACAGGTAGCAGCCGGGCACGTGCGGTCCGCCCTTCGCCGCCCAGCGGTTGCGGTACGCGGTGGGGGATTCGCCGACGAGCTGGCTGAACCGGGACGAGAACGATCCGACGCTGGAGAAACCGACCAGCATGCAGACCTCCGTCACCGTCACGTTGGCGAAACGCAACAGATCCTGGGCCCGCTCGATCCGCCTACGGGTGAGGTACCGGATCGGGGTTTGGCCGTACGCCGCTTCGAAGCAACGGACGAAGTGGTATTTCGAGACGCCGGCGACGCCGGCGAGCGCGTCCAGGTCGAGCGCGGCGGCGATCTCGCGGTCGATGTGGTCGCGGGCCCTACGCAGGTGCCGAAGCAAGTCGACACCCACCGCCCCGCCCGGGCCGCTGCTCATGGCTGATTTTAGAACTGACCCGGTCCGGAGAAGATCAATCGATCAGAAGTGAACATTCCC
>JBDTYE010000047.1:0-17588 GCA_040005895.1 Actinomycetota bacterium
GGCCATCGCGACGTACATCGGCTATCTCGGCTCGCGCGGCCTCAAGGGCGTGGACGAGGTCGCGATGCGCAAGTACTTCGACGACCGCGAGCTCGACGCCGCCAAGCACTGACCCGCACCGCCCCTGACCCGTGATCCACGGCACTTGATCATGGTCTGGAGCATGATCATCCGCCGGGGATCACGGGTCGGGCGTGGAGTCGGGCCTGGAGTCGGGGGCGCGGGGGGGCGTGCGGGAGGGAGGGGTTAGCGCGGGAGGCGGGGGTGCGGGGGGGCGTGCGGGAGGGGACCCCGGTCAGACGCGGCGGAAGAGCAGGGCGCGTTTCACTTCCTGGATCGCCTTGGTGACCTCGATGCCGCGCGGGCAGGCCTCGGTGCAGTTGAAGACCGTGCGGCAGCGCCACACGCCTTCCTTGTCGTTGAGGATTTCGAGGCGTTCCTCGCTGCCGGAGTCGCGGCTGTCGAAGATGAACCGGTGCGCGTTGACGATCGCAGCCGGGCCGAAGTACTGGCCGTCGGTCCAGTAGACGGGGCACGACGACGTACAGGCCGCGCAGAGAATGCACTTGGTCGTGTCGTCGAAGCGTTCCCGGTCGTGCGCCGACTGCGTGCGCTCGCGGGTCGGTTCCTTGTCGTCGGTGATCAGGAACGGTTTCACCGCTCGGTAGGCCTCGAAGAACGGCTCCATGTCGACGACGAGGTCCTTCTCCAGGGGCAATCCCTTGAGCGGCTCTACGGTGACCGTCGCCCCGAGGTCCTTCATCAGCACCTTGCAGGCCAGCCGGTTTACGCCGTTGATGCGCATCGCGTCCGAGCCGCAGACGCCGTGCGCGCACGATCGGCGGAACGTCAGTGTGCCGTCGATGTGCCACTTGACGTGGTGCAACGCGTCGAGCAGGCGGTCGGTCGGCTCGACCGTCACGGGGTATTCCTCCCAGTGCGGCTCGACGTCCTCCTCCGGATTGAACCGGCGGATGCGCAGCGTGACGTCCATCAGTACTTGCGCTCCATCGGCTGGTAGCGGGTGATGGTGACGGGCTTGTAGTCGAGGGTGATGTCGTCGCCGTTCTTGTAGGCCATGGTGTGCCGCAGGAAGTTGACGTCGTCGCGGGTCGGGTAGTCCTCGCGGTAGTGGCCGCCGCGGCTCTCGTTGCGCGCCAGCGCGGAGACGACGAGCACCTCGGCGAGTTCGAGCAGGAAGTCGAGTTCGACGGCTTCCAGCAGTTCGGTGTTGTAGCGCAGGCCCTTGTCCATGATGGACGCCGTCCGGTAGCGCACCCGCAGTTCGCCGAGGTCGCTCTTAGCCTGCTTGAGGGTGGCCTCGGTGCGGTAGACGCCGGCGTTCACGTCCATCGATTCCTGCAACGCCAACCGGATGGTCGCGATGTTTTCCCCGCCCGAGTTGTCGACGAGCCGCTCGAGCATCGCCTCGACCCGAGCGGCCGCGTCGGCCGGCAGCTCGACGAACTGATTGGCGTTGGCAAAGTCGGCGGCGTTGATGCCGCTGCGTTTGCCGAAAACGTTGATGTCCAGCAGCGAATTGGTGCCGAGCCGGTTGGCGCCGTGGACCGATACGCACGCGACTTCGCCGGCGGCGTAGAGCCCGGGTACGACGTCGGTGTTGTTGCGCAGCACCTCCGCCTCGACGTTGGTGGGGATGCCGCCCATCGCGTAGTGCGCCGTGGGCTGGATCGGGATCGGGTCGGTGTAGGGCTCGATGCCCAGATAGGTGCGGACGAACTCGGTGATGTCCGGGAGCTTCTCGTCCAGCTGCTCGCGGGGCAGGTGGGTCAGATCCAGTACGACGTAGTCGGCGTTCGGTCCGCAGCCGCGGCCTTCGCGGATCTCCTGCCAGATCGCCCGGGCGACCATGTCGCGCGGTGCCAGGTCCTTGATGGTCGGCGCGTAGCGCTCCATGAAGCGCTCGCCATCCTTGTTGCGCAGGATGCCGCCCTCGCCGCGCGCCCCCTCGGTCAGCAGGATGCCCAGCTTGTAGATGCCGGTCGGGTGGAACTGGAAGAACTCCATGTCCTCCAGGGGCAATCCCTGCCGCCAGACGATCGCCGGGCCGTCGCCGGTGAGCGTGTGCGCGTTGGACGTGACCTTGAACATCTTGCCGAAGCCGCCGCTGGCGAAGACCACGGACTTGGCCTGGAACAGGTGCAGCTCACCGGTCGCGAGTTCGTAGGCGACGACGCCCGCCGTGCGGCCCTCGTTCATCAGCAGGTCGAGGACGTAGAACTCGTTGTAGAACTCGACCTCGTGCTTGACGCACTGCTGGAAGAGGGTCTGCAGGATCATGTGGCCGGTGCGGTCGGCGGCGTAGCAGGCGCGGCGTACCGGAGCTTCACCGTGCCGTGCGGTGTGCCCGCCGAACCGGCGCTGGTCGATCCGGCCCTCCGGGGTGCGGTTGAAGGGGAGGCCGAACTTCTCCAGGTCGTAGACCGCGTCGATGGCCTCGCGGCACATGATTTCGGCGGCGTCCTGGTCGACGAGGTAGTCGCCGCCCTTGACCGTGTCGAAGGTGTGCCACTCCCAGTTGTCCTCCTCGACGTTGGCGAGCGCCGCGCACATGCCGCCCTGCGCCGCGCCGGTGTGCGACCGGGTCGGGTAGAGCTTGGTGAGTACGGCGGTCCGGCACCGGGTCCCCGCCTCGAGGGCCGCACGCAGTCCTGCACCGCCGGCGCCGACGATGACGGCGTCGTACTTGTGAACCTGCATTCGCCTAGCCCTTGAGGTTGGGATTGAAGGTGAAGATGACCAACGTGCCCAGCGCCATGATCACCAGCGCCGAGGTGTAGAGCAGCGCCTTGAGCCAGAATCTGGTGGAGTCCTTGACCGAATAGTCGTTGATGATCGTGCGCAAGCCGTTGGTTCCGTGCAGCTCGGCGAGCCACAGCTGCAGGAGGTCCCACGTCTGCCAGAACGGCGACGACCAGCGGCCGGCCACGAAGCCGAAGTTGATCCGCTGAACACCGCCGTCGAGGATGTTCATGATCAGCAGGTGCCCGATCACCAGGATGATCAGGAGCAGCCCTGACACCCGCATGAAGATCCAGCTGTACAACTCGTAGTTGCTGCGGGATCGGGCCCGGCTGCGGGGGCGCTCGACGGTCAGCGGCAATGTCGTGTCGGTCATCTCGGCGCCTCCCTACGAGCCGAACAGGGTTTCTACGGTGTGCCGCAACATGAAGAACGACGCCGGCACCATCAAGATCACGAACAGTGCCACGACGACGTAGAGCATCTGCCGTTGCAGCCGGACGCCCTTGGACCAGAAGTCCACCAGCAGGATGCGTACGCCGTTGAACGCGTGGAAGAGCACCGCGCCGACCAGGCCGACTTCCATCAGGTTGACGATCGGATTCTTGTAGGTCTCGATGACTGCGTTGTAGCTCTCGGGCGAGACCCGGACCAGCGCCGTGTCGAGTACGTGCGCGAACAGGAAGAAGAAGATCAAGACGCCGGTGACGCGGTGCGCGACCCAGGACCACATGCCCTCGCGCCCGCGGTAGAGCGTGCCTCGTGGCGCCGCCACAGTGCCCCTCCGGTCAGTGATGGGACCTACTACCGCCGTCGGCGACTGTATCCCGGCGCGTCAGCGGCTCGCACATTCCTGCTGATTCACTGTCCCCGCGCGCGCTAGCTTGTTGGCCGCGACGGTCGCATCGGCTGCTGGTCTGACGGGAGATGGTCGTGCGGAACGGGAACCGAAGGCTGGATGTTCAGGGCCTGCGTGCGGTCGCGGTGATCATGGTCGTCGCGTTTCATGCCGGGGCTCACCTGTCCGGAGGCTTCACCGGCGTAGACGTCTTCTTCGTCATCTCCGGATTCGTGATTGCCGGTCTGATCCTGCGCGACGCCGCCAGCGATGAGGGCTTCAGCTTCAAGCGGTTCTATGCGCGCCGCGCGCGCCGCCTGCTGCCCGCACTCGCCCTGCTGATCGGCGTCGTGACGATCGCTTCGCTGCTGCTTCAGTCGCCCGCCGTTGCTCAACGGGCTACCGGCCGGTCCGGTGTCGCTGCCGCGCTCTCCCTGGCCAACTACGACATCTACCGCACGACCGGCGGCTACTTCGACACGGCCGCGGAGTCGAATCCGCTGCTGCACACCTGGTCGCTCTCGGTCGAGGAGCAGTTCTACCTGGTGTTCCCGCTGCTGGTGATCATCGCGCTTGCTTTGAGCGTGCGAACAACCCGCAGCAAGCGCCTCCGGGCGGTGTTCATAGCGCTGGCGTTCGCCGGCGTGGGCGCGATCTCTTTCGGGCTTGCCCTGAAGCTGGTGCACGGCACGGTCCTGCCCGGCGTCGCGCTTCCGAAGACGTTCGCCTTCTACGCGGCACCGACGCGGGCGTGGGAATTCGTCGCCGGAGTGCTGCTCGCCGTCCTGCTGCCGGTGTCTGCGGCGCTGCCGCGCTGGCTGACCGAAGCGCTCGGAGTTTCAGGCGTTCTCGCACTCGTGCTGGCCGCAACCCGGTTGAGTGCGACGAGCGGCGTACCGGGTGTTGCGACGCTGCTGCCAGTTGCGGGCACGGCCGCCTTGATCACGGCCGGGACCGCGCAGGGCGGTTTCGTGAGCCGTCTGCTCGCGGTCCGGCCGATGGTGCGGATCGGCGACCTGTCCTACAGCATCTATCTCTGGCATTGGCCGTTCATCGTCTTCGCCCGGCTGTTGTTCGGCCCCGGGCGCCCTGTCGCCGCGCTCGCGGCTCTGGCGTCGCTCGTTGTCGCCTGGGCGTCGTTCCGCTGGCTCGAGGAGCCGATCCATCGCGGTCGGCGGCTGCGCTCGTGGTCAGGGCTGCGGGTCGCCGCCACGTCTACCGCCATTGCGGTCGTGCTCGCCGCCGCACCGTACTCATTGGTCAAGTTCCTGCCGAACAGTTCAGCCGTCGACGCCTACATCGCCGCAGCCGGACACCCGGCTCAGCGCACCTGTGAATTCGAGTCCTTGGAGCAAGCCACCACCGGTGGCTGCCTGATCGAGGCGAAAAACGCAAAAGGAACGATCTATCTGATCGGCGATTCACACGCCGGGCACTTCGCTGCGGGCGTGCTGAGCGCGGCGGCGACGATGGGCTGGTCGGCTCGCGTCGAGACGTGGAACGCCTGCCCCTTCATCCTCCCAGGGTGTGCCCGCGCGATTCCTTCAATCGAGTGGCTGCGCACTCAACCGCCGGGCATCGTCGTGCTCGGGCTGCAGAGCGACGGCTACGTCAGGCGTGGCGAGCCGAAGTCGGAGCAGCCGCAGATCTGGGCGGACGCGCTCCGTGCGTTCGCGAAGCCGCTGACCGAAGCCGGTCACTCGGTGCTGTTCATCGACCCCACCCCCCTCTACAACAACTGGGATCCGCGCGAGTGCCTCGGGCTGCGTGTCTACGCGGATGCGGCCCGCTGTGGCAGAACGGTCGCCCGCGCGGACGCCGAGGCCTGGCGGGCGCCGGCGGTCCAGGCGGAACGGGAGGTCGCACTCCTGCCACGCGTGCAGGTAGCTGACTTCTTCGACCACTTCTGCGACGACCGGCGCTGCTACACCAACCGCGGCAACCAGTGGTACGCCGCCGACGCCGACCACCTCACCAATGCCGCCAGCGAATCCCTCGCCGGCGACTTCCAGCGGCTGTTCGCCGCCGCTGCCTCCTGGTGACCGGCCGGTAGGTCCGCCGGTGGATTAGGTCCGCCGGTGGATAAGGTGGGCGGAGCGCGCGTTAGCGTTCTCATCGTCGGCGAGGAGTGGACACGTGCTCGGTAGCGAGACTCTCGAACTCTGGTTCTTCACCGGCAGCCAGGATCTCTACGGCGACGAAACACTCCGTCAGGTCGCCGAGCAGTCGCAGCAGATCGTCACCACCCTCAACGACTCCGGTGAGCTGGCGCTACCTGTCGTCTGGAAGCCGGTGCTGAAGACCGCCGATGCGATCCGGGCGGCGTGCCTCGACGCGACGACCACGCCGGAATGCGCCGGGGTCATCAGCTGGATGCACACGTTCTCACCGGCCAAGATGTGGATCGGTGGGCTCGACGCGCTGCGCAAGCCGATGCTCCATTTCCACACGCAGGCCAACGTGTCGCTGCCGTGGTCGGACATCGACATGGACTTCATGAACCTCAACCAGGCAGCGCACGGCGACCGCGAGTTCGGCTACATCGAGACCCGGATGCGGGTCAGGCGCAAGACGGTCGTCGGCCATGCGACGGACGCGCGCTCGCGGCAGCGCATCAACCACTGGGTGCACGCGGCCATCGGCTGGCATGCTGCGCAGAACCTGCGGCTCGCCCGCTTCGGCGACAACATGCGCGACGTCGCCGTCACCGAGGGCGACAAGGTCGAGGCGCAGATGCGGTTCGGGATGTCGGTCAACACCTACGGCGTCAACGACCTGGTCGAGGCCGTCGACGGCGCGCCCGACTCGGCCGTCGACGCCTTGGTCGCGGAGTACGCGGATCTGTACGACGTCGTACCCGAGTTGCGAGCGGGCGGCGAGCGGCATGAATCGCTGCGCTACGGCGCCCGGATCGAAGTCGGACTGCGCAGGTTCCTCGAGGCGGGCCGGTTCACGGCTTTCACCAGCAACTTCCAGGACCTCGGCGGGCTCAGGCAGCTGCCGGGACTGGCGGTTCAAAGGTTGATGGCCGACGGCTACGGCTTCGGCGGCGAGGGCGACTGGAAGACTGCTTCGCTCGTCCGGACGCTGAAGGCGATGGCAGGTGACCGGCCCGGCGGGACATCGTTCATGGAGGACTACACCTACCATCTCGGTCCCGGCGAGCCGAAGGTGCTCGGCGCGCACATGCTCGAGGTCTGCCCGACGATCGCGGGCGACCGGCCGAGCGTCGAGATCCACCCGCTCGGCATCGGCGACCGCGAGGACCCGGTCCGGCTGGTGTTCCGGGCCGCGCCCGGCGCCGGCTTCGTCGTCGGGCTGCTCGACCTCGGCGAGCGGTTCCGCCTGGTGGCCAATGACATCGAGATCGTGCCGCCGGACGAGCCGCTGCCCAAGCTCCCGGTTGCCTGTGCGGTGTGGAAGCCGGCGCCGAGCCTGGAGACTTCGGCCGAGTCGTGGCTGATCGCCGGCGGGCCGCACCACACCTGCCTGACGACCGCGGTCGAATTCGAGTCGCTGGAGGATTTCGCGCTGATCGCGGACGTCGAGCTGCTGCACATCACGGAGCGGACCACGATCACCGACTTCCGCAACGAGGTGCGCTGGAACCAGGCCTACTACCGGCTCGCGCAGGGTCTGTAGGCCTGGGATGCGGGTCGCCCGCCTCACTGGTATCGGTGCGATCCGGGTGTTCGACGAGCCGATGCCGCACGTGGCTGCGGGCTGCAGTCTGGTCCGCGTCAGCACCGTCGGGCTGTGTGGATCAGACCTGCACTGGTACGTCGACGGCGGCATCGGCGACGCCAAGCTGGACCACCCAATGGTGCTCGGTCACGAGTTCTCAGGTGTGATCGAGGGCGGCCCGCGGGGCGGCGAACGGGTCGCGGTCGACCCGGCGATCCCCTGTGAACAGTGCGAAATCTGCCGCGAAGGTCATCGCAACCTCTGCCCTGACATCCTCTTCGCCGGTCATGGTGAAACCGACGGCGGGTTGCGCGACTTTGTGGTCTGGCCGGACCGGCACCTGGTTCGGCTGCCGGACTCGATCTCGGCCGACGTGGGCGCAGTCCTCGAGCCGCTCGGCGTCGCGATCCACGCAGTCGATCTCGGTCATGTCCCGCTCGGCGGCACGGTCGCGGTCGTCGGTTGCGGCCCGATCGGTCTCCTTCTGATCCAGGTGGCGCGGGCGGCGGGCGCCGCCGTGGTGGTCGCAGTGGAGCCGCTCGAACACCGGCGGGCGGCCGCCGTGCGCGCCGGTGCGGACGTCGTACTCGATGCGGCCGATGACCGCGCCGACCTGCGGGCCGCGCTGCCTCGCCGAGGTGCCGACGTGGTCTTCGAGGCGGCCGGCCCCGCGGCCGCGGTCGAGACGGCGATGTACGCCGCCCGCCCCGGTGGGCGAGTCGTGCTGGCAGGCATCCCCGACGACGACCGGACGGCGTTCAGCGCGTCGGTTGCCAGAAGGAAAGGGCTGACCATCGCCGTGGCGCGGCGGATGAAGGAGGTGTATCCGCGTGCGATTGCTTTGGTACAAAGGGGTCTCGTCGATGCCGGGTCACTCGTCACGCACGGCTACCCGCTCGACAACGTCGAAGAGGCGTTCGGCACGGCGGCCGGAAGAGGCGGTTTGAAGGTCGTTGTCCGCCCGTCGGTTGCAGAACCGTTGCAATAGATCAACAGCGAGCCCGTGAGGGTTGTCAGGACGGATCTCCCGGCCATAACGTGGCGACGCCCGTACCGGCTCACCGTGGCGCCGGACCAAGGAAGGGGCGGCACAGTGCGCGTTTCGAAAAGTATGCGTCTAGCAGCGGTCGTGGTCGCCAGCACCATGCTGTTTGCAGCTTGTAGCAAGAAGAAGACGACGACGACCGCGAGCAGTTCGTCGACCACAGCTGCATCGAGTGCAGCGGCCACGTCATCGGCGGCTTCGTCGTCGGCCCCTGAATCGTCGAGTTCCGCGGCGGCGACCGAATCGTCGAGCGCGCCGGCGGCCAGTAGCTCGGCGCCGGAGAAGAAGACTCTCAAGGTCGGTCTCGCGTACGACGTCGGCGGCGTCGGCGACAAGTCGTTCAACGACTCCGCCAATGCCGGGCTCGAGCGCGTCAAGGCCGAGCTCAGCCTGGACGTCAAGGGTCTGTCGGCGAAGATCGGTGAGGTCGCCGCCGACAAGGAAGCCCGCCTGAAGCTGCTCGCGGACGGCGGGTACAACCCGATCGTCGCGGTCGGCTTCTCGTACGCCGCCGCTCTGGAGAAGGTTGCAGCGAAATACCCGGACATCAAGTTCGGCATCATCGACGACGCGAGCAGCAAGCTGCCCAACGTCGCCGGTCACACCTTCGCGGCCGACCAGGGGTCCTACATCGTCGGTGCGGCCGCCGCGCTCAAGTCGAAGACCGGCACGATCGGTTACGTCGGCGGCGTCCAGGTGCCGCTGCTCGAATCGTTCCGCGCCGGCTACAACGCTGGTGCCAAGCAGGCGCGCCCCGACATCAAGGTCGTCTACAAGTACCTGACGCAGGCTCCGGACTTCTCCGGATTCAACGACCCCGGCAAGGGCAAGGAGGCTGCTCGCGGCATGTACGACGCCGGCGCGGATGTCGTCTACCAGGTTGCGGGCGGTTCGGGCACCGGTGTGTTCGAAGCGGCGAAGGCGGCGAATGCGATGGCGATCGGTGTCGACTCCGACCAGTACGAATCGGCGGCCGCCAACATCAAGGACGTGATCATCACCTCGATGGTCAAGCACGTGGATGTCGCGGTCTTCGACTTCGTCAAGAGCGTCGGTGATGACAAGTTCACCGCAGGTGACCACAAGTACGACCTCGCCAATGGCGGGATCGCGTACTCGACCAGCGGCGGAAAGATCGACGACATCAAGGACAAGTTGGAAGCGATCAAGAAGGACCTCGTCGACGGCAAGATCACCATTCCGGCCAAGCCCTAACCGGCAGCGACGTCAACAGGCCCGGGGAGCAGGGCTCCCCGGGCCTGACGGCTTGAGGAGTGCGCCATTCCGACTTCAGCAGGACCCGACGACGGCGCTGAATCACCTGTCGCACCGGCTGTCGAGTTGCGTGGCATCACCAAAACGTTTCCCGGGGTGATCGCCAATCACGACGTCGACATCGTCGTCGACCGCGGCTCGGTACACGCTGTGGTGGGTGAGAACGGCGCCGGCAAGTCCACCTTGATGAAGATTCTGTACGGCATGCACCGCCCGGACGACGGCACGATCTTGATAGACGGCCGCGAGGTGCATTTCAGCTCTCCCGCCGATGCGATCGCGGCCGGAATCGGCATGGTGCATCAGCACTTCATGCTCGCTGACAACCTCACCGTCCTCGAGAATGTGGTGCTCGGCAGTGAGCCCACTACTCGTGGCGTGCTGGATTTCGCGGCGGCTCGCGAACGGATCTCGAAGATCTCCGAGTCTTATGGGCTCGCGGTCGAGCCTGATGTCCTCGTCGAGCAGCTGACCGTCGGGCACCGGCAACGGGTCGAGATACTGAAAGTGCTGTTCCGTGGCGCGCGCGTCCTCATTCTCGACGAGCCGACCTCCGTGCTCGTGCCGCACGAGGTGGACGAGTTGTTCTCCAACCTGCGCGAGCTCCGGGCGGAGGGTCTCGCGGTCATTTTCATCTCACACAAACTGGACGAGGTGCTGGCGGTCGCCGACCGCATCACGGTCATTCGGGCGGGCACGACGGTCGCGACCGTGAATCCAGCCGATGTCGACGCAAGGGATCTGGCCGAACTCATGGTCGGCAGCGAACTGCCGGTGCCGGAGCTCCGCGAGTCGACCGTCACCGACGTCGTCCAACTCGAGGTTGCCGGACTGACCGTGCGCAAGGCCGACGGCCGGATCGTTGTCGACGACGTGTCGCTGGTGCTGCACCGCGGCGAGATCGTCGGCATCGCCGGCGTCGAAGGGAACGGCCAGGCCGAGCTCGTCGAGTCGATCATGGGGATGCTGCGGGTCGAGGGGGGCACCGTCAGTCTTGCGGGGGAGGACATCTCGCACTGGAGCACGCGCCGTAGACGGGAAGCCGGCATTGGGTACATCCCCGAGGATCGGCATCGACACGGATTGCTCCTGCCTGCGCCGCTGTGGGAGAACCGGATCCTCGGTCACCAGACGCAGCCGCCCAACGAGTCGCACGGGTGGATCGACCGGAAAGGGGCCAGGAAGGACGCCGAACGGATCGTCGAGGAGTACGACGTCCGCACGCCGAGTATCGACGTGCCCGCGGTGGCTCTCTCGGGTGGCAACCAGCAGAAACTCATCATTGGCCGCGAGATGAGCGGCACCCCGACGGTGTTGATCGCTGCGCACCCGACCCGCGGAGTCGATGTAGGAGCGCAGGCGGCGATCTGGGAGCAACTGAAAACCGCGCGGGCGGCCGGTCTAGCCGTGCTGCTGATTTCCGCCGACCTCGACGAACTGATCGGTATGTCGGACACGATCAAAGTCATGCTGCGCGGCCGGCTGGTAGCGGATGCCGACCCCCGTACGGCGACGCCTGAGGAGTTGGGCGCCGCGATGACGGGGTTGGCGGCGAGCGCGTGAAAAGGCGGATCGCGCGGCAACCGGTTCTTCTCACCATCGGTGGTGCGCTGGTCGCCCTGCTTTTTTCTCTCCTCATCTCGTCCGCGGTTCTGAAGCTCTCGCACGCAGAGCCGATCGACGTGTTCCGCGAGGTCGTCAAGTACGGCAGGAAGCCGAATCAGCTCGTCAACATGATCAACAAATCGACGGGTTACTACTTGTCGGCCATCGCGGTCGCGATCGGGTTCCGGATGCGTTTGTTCAACATCGGGGTGGACGGGCAGTACCGGCTCGCCGCGATGCTGGCGGCGGCGCTGGGCGCCGCTGTGAGCCTGCCCGCTGCGATCCACGTACCGTTCGTCATCCTTACCGCGATGGCCATCGGCGCCGTCTGGGCCGGCCTGGCCGCGGTCCTCAAGGTGACGCGCGGCGTCAGCGAAGTGATTTCCACGATCATGCTCAATGCGATCGCAGGGAGCATCGTGGCCTACCTGCTGAATACCGACCGGCTCGCGGTGCAGGTAGCGGGCAGCAGCAACATCGGTACCCGTCCACTGCCCGGCTCCGCTCGAGTTCCCGGGCTGAATCTCATCTCGGGCAGTGACAACAAGGTCTTCGGTCTGGTCCTGCTCGCCGTCGCCGTCGGCATCGGCTACTCGGTCCTGCTGAACCGCACCCGGTTCGGTTTCGACCTCCGCGCGACCGGCCTGTCGCCGTCCGCCGCAGTCGCGAGCGGGGTCAACGTCCGGCGGATGGTGGTCATCGCCATGCTGCTGTCCGGGGCGGTTGCGGGACTCGTCGGGATGCCGCAGCTGCTCGGCGCGTCGTATTCGTACTCGCTGGATTTCCCGGCGGGCATCGGCTTCACCGGCATCGCCATCGCGCTGTTGGGGCGCAACCATCCGATCGGCATGGCATTCGGGGCGCTGTTGTGGGCGTTCCTCGAGGAGTCGTCGCAGATCTTGGATCTGCTGTCGGTCTCCCCGGAGATCGTCAAAATCATCCAGGGCACCGTCGTTCTCACGGTGGTCGTCGTCTACGAGTTGGTCCGGCGATTCAGCCTGGCGCAGCAGCAGCGGGTCGTCGGTGAGCAGCTCTCGTCCGACGAGTCGCTGCCAGCTGGGGCGACGGCATGACGACGAGTCTCGAGAAGCCGGTCTCAACCGGACTGCGCAAGGCGCGCGCCACCCGGCTGAGCCGATCGGCAGTCCTGGGCCTGGTCGCTGGTGGGTTCGTCGTCCTGGCCGTGGTGAGGTGGCTGACAGGTGTACGCCAGCTGACGTCGAGCGGCACGATGGCCGGGGCGGTGAGCCTGGCCGTGCCGATCGGCTTGGCCGGATTGGGCGGACTCTGGGCGGAGCGGGCGGGCGTCGTCAACATCGGCCTCGAGGGCATGATGATCCTCGGGACGTGGGGCGGCGCCTGGGCGGGTTTCCAATGGGGTCCCTGGTGGGGCGTGGTCGCAGGCCTGGCTTTCGGCGCCCTCGGCGGACTCCTGCACGCGATCGCGACGGTGTCGTTCGGCGTCGACCACGTCATCTCGGGGGTCGCGATCACGATCCTCGCAGGCGGAATCGCCAGGTATCTCTCCGTTGTGCAGTTCGTCGGCAAGCCGGGAGGCGGGCCGACCAATTCGCCGCCGGTGAAGGCCATCGGAACCTTCACGATTCCGGTGTTGTCCGGCGGAACGATCGGCGGCTGGCACAGTACTGACGTGCTGCGGCGGGTGGAGCGAGGCGGCATCCCCGTGGTCGCCGACCTGGCCGGGGTCCTACGGGGTCTGACGCATCAGATCTCCTACCTCACCCTGCTTGCCGTTCTGCTGATCCCCCTCACCTCCTTCATCCTGTGGCGCACGGCATTCGGACTTCGGTTGCGTGCGTGCGGCGAGAGCCCCGTTGCCGCCGAGTCGCTCGGCGTCAATGTCTACCGGATGAAGTACGCCGCAGTGGTCGTCTCCGGGGCGATGGCGGGACTGGGTGGCGCCTTCCTCGTCACCGTTGCCTCGTCCAACTACCAGGAGGGGCAGACGGCCGGCCGAGGTTTCATCGGCATGGCTGCGATGATCTTCGGAAACTGGCGGCCGGTCGGCCTGGCCGCCGGCGCCGGCTTGTTCGGGTACGCCGACAAGCTGCAACTGAGCGACGCAGTTCATCCGTTTCTGCTGATCGTCGCTCTGGTAGTCGCGGCTCTCGCCGTCCACAATGCGCTCGGCCGCCGCTACGTCGCCGCTGCTATCGGTGGGATCGCGGCGGCCGGCTTCCTCTGGTGGTTCCTCGCGACGAAGGAAGTGCCGAGCCAACTCGTGAGTTCGACCCCGCACCTGATGACCCTTCTCGTCTTGTTCTTTGCATCGCAGCGGCTTCGTCCGCCGGCCGCCGACGGGCAGCCGTACCGGCGCGGGCAATCCGGATGACGGCGGTCGACTGGAAGGCGTTACGCACCGCGGCGATCGCCGTGATGGGGCGCGCCTACGCGCCGTACTCCCGCTTTCCGGTAGGCGCTGCGGCCCTGGTCGACGACGGCCGGATCGTCAGTGGCTGCAACGTCGAGAACGCGTCGTACGGCCTCGGCCTGTGCGCCGAGTGCGGTCTTGCGTCCGCGCTGGCGGCAAGCGGCGGCGGACGGCTGGTCGCGATGGTGTGCGTCGACGGCAATGGGCAGCTGCTCGCGCCGTGTGGGCGGTGCCGGCAGGTGCTGATGGAGTTCGGCGGTCGCGAGCTGCTGGTCGACCGGCCAGGCGGGCCGCGGCCGCTCGGCGAGCTGCTGCCGGAAGCCTTCACGGCAGACGACCTCGTCGACAAGCGATGATTCGCTGATGGACGCAGTTGAGCTGATCACGACGAAGCGCGACGGCGGTCGGCTGTCGGACGAACAGATTCACTGGCTGATGACCGAGTACGTCGCGGGGTCCATCCCCGACGAGCAGATCGCCGCGCTGTTGATGGCGATCGTCTGGCGCGGCCTCACCGCGGACGAACTCGCGACCTGGACCGCCGAGATGATCGCCAGCGGCGATCGACTCGACCTGTCATCGGTCGGTCGCCCGACGGTCGACAAGCATTCGACGGGCGGCGTGGGCGACAAGGTCTCGTTGATCCTGACGCCTCTGATCGCGGCAGCCGGTGCAGCGATGCCGCAGCTGTCCGGTCGCGGCCTCGGCCACACCGGCGGCACGCTGGACAAGATGGAATCGATCCCCGGTTGGCGTGCGCTGCTTTCCCCCGAGGAGTTCCTGCAGGCACTGCAGACCGTCGGCGGCGTCATCTGCGCAGCCGGTGCCTCGCTCGCTCCCGCCGACCGAAAGCTGTACGCGCTGCGCGATGTGACGGGCACGGTCGAGTCGATCCCGCTCATCGCCGCATCGATCATGAGCAAGAAGATCGCCGAAGGCACCGAGTCCCTCGTCCTCGACGTCAAGGTCGGCAGCGGTGCGTTCATGAAGAGTCTCGATCAGGCCCGGCTGCTCGCCGAGACGATGGTCGGGCTGGGCGCCGCACACGGCGTACGGACGACGGCGTTCCTCACCGACATGAGCACCCCGCTCGGGCACACGGCCGGCCACGCCATCGAGGTCACCGAGTCGATCGAGGTGCTGTCCGGCGGCGGACCCGCCGACCTGGTCGGCATCACCGTCGCACTCGCCCGCGAGATGCTGTCCCTGGCCGGCATCTCAGCCGACCCTGGTGCGCTGCTTGCCAGCGGCGACGTCCTGCAGAAATGGCGCGAACTCGTTGCTGTGCAAGGCGGTGACCCCGACGCCGCACTCCCGGAGGCGAACGAACGGATCGTCCTTTCGGCGGAGTCCACCGGCTACCTCACCAGACTGGACGCTCTGCAGATCGGCGTCGCTACCTGGCGGCTGGGCGCCGGCCGAGCGCGCAAGGAGGATCCCGTGAGCGCGACCGCGGGGATCACCTGGCACGTCCGGCCCGGAGACCCGATCGCCGAGGGCCAGCCACTACTCACGCTGCACGTAGACGACCCGGCCCGCGTCCCGCGGGCCATGGAGGCGCTGGCCGGCGCCGTCGAGGTCGGCCCAGAGCCGCCCGCTCCCAGGCCTCTCATCATCGAAAGGGTCAGCTGATGCCCACCCTCATTCCGGCGCCGACGTCGATCCCGGTGCCCGGTGGCAAGGTGATCTCCGAATACATCGGCCGCGTCAACACCGCGACCGGCTCACTCAGCGTCGCGCACATGGTGAGTCCTGCGGGATGGCAAGAGCCCGCACAGGTGCCCGACTTCGACGAGTACACCCTGGTGTTACGCGGTGCCATGCGGGTCGAACACGACGGGGGTGCCCTCGACGTGGGCGCCGGTCAAGCGCTCATCACGCATGCCGGCGAGCGGGTTCGCTACAGCACGCCGGGTGCTGACGGGTGCGAGTATGTCGCGATCTGTCTGCCGGCTTTCTCGCCGGAAACAGTTCACCGCGAAGGGGAGTGAGACTGCGGTGCTCAATGAAGAACAGCGCGCGGCGTTCGAGCGGGACGGGTTTCTCGTCGTACCGGACTTCGTGCCCGTGGCCGAGTGCGAGCAGCTGATTGCGCGTGTGACAGAACTCGTCGACTACTGGGATCCCAGCGAAGCGCGATCGGTGTTCAGCACCACGGACCAGACCAGAACGACGGACGACTACTTCCTGGGGTCTGGGGACAAGGTCCGCTTCTTCTTCGAGGAGCATGCATTCGATGCCGACGGGGACCTGCTCCAACCGGTGGAGTTCTCCATAAACAAGATCGGCCACGCATTGCACGACCTGGACCCGGTGTTCTCCGCGTTTTCGCGGCGCCCCGAGGCCGCGCAGATCGCCACAGAAATCGGTTTCGTGGAGCCACTGCTCGTGCAGTCGATGTACATCTTCAAGCAGCCCAGGATCGGCGGCGAAGTCGTTCAGCACCAGGACGCGACATTTCTCTACACCGAGCCGGAATCAGTGGTCGGCTTCTGGTACGCGCTGCAGGACGCCACGGTCGACAACGGCTGCCTGTGGGCCGTGCCTGGTGGGCACCGCACCGGTCTGCGCAAGCGGTTCCGGCGGGCGGCCGACGGCGGCACTGAATTCGAGGACTACGACGCCGCACCCTTTTCCGACGAAGGTCAGGTGCCGCTGGAGGCGCGGGTCGGGACCCTGGTGCTGCTGCACGGGCTGCTACCGCATCACAGCGGCCGCAACAGCTCCGACCGGAGTCGGCACGCCTACTCGGTGCACATGGTGGAAGCGGCCGCCGACTACCCTGACGACAACTGGCTGCGCCGCGACCCCGACCTGCCGTTCGCGGGCTTCTAAATGCTGAGCCTCGAGCAGATTCGCAGCGCCCCCAAGGTATTACTCCATGACCACCTCGACGGTGGCTTGCGCGCGGCCACCGTGGTCGAGCTGGCCCGCGAAAGCAGCTACAGCGCGTTGCCGACGACGGACCCGGACGAACTCGGGCAGTGGTTCAGGGTCGGCGCGAATTCCGGCAACCTCGAGCTCTACCTCGACACCTTCCGGCACACCTTCGGGGTCATGCAGAGCAAGGACGCACTGGTTCGGGTGGCCGCCGAATGCGCGGAGGACCTGGCTGCCGACGGGGTCGTCTACGCCGAGGTGCGGTTCGCGCCGGAGCTGCACGTCGAGAAGGGGTTGAGTCTCGACGAGGTGGTCGAGGCTGTGCTCGAAGGGTTCCGGCTGGGATCCGACGGGCGCGGCGTCGAAATAAGGACGCTGTTGACTGCCATGCGCCACGCGGCCCGGTCGACCGAGATCGCCGAACTCGCCGTGCGTCATCGCGACGAGGGTGTCGTCGGCTTCGACATCGCCGGCGCCGAGGCGGGGTTCCCGCCGACCCGGCACCTGGACGCATTCCAGTACATCCTGCGGGAGAACTTCCACATCACAATTCATGCGGGCGAGGCTTTCGGCCTGCCGTCGATCTGGGAGGCGTTGCAGTGGTGCGGCGCCGACCGCCTCGGGCACGGCGTACGCATCGTTGACGACATCGACGTCTCGCCCGATGGCGAGGTGACGCTCGGCCGGCTCGCGTCCTACGTCCGGGACCGCAGGATCCCACTGGAGATGTGCCCGACGTCCAATGTGCACACGGGCGCATCGCCGTCGATCGCGGATCACCCGATCGGCCTGCTGCGGCGGCTGAAGTTCCGGGTCACGGTCAACACGGACAATCGGCTGATGAGCAATGTGACGTTGTCCGGCGAATTCCAGGCTCTTGCCGATGCTTTCGGCTATGGCTGGGACGACGTCGAATGGTTGACTCTCAACGCGATGAAGAGCGCGTTCGCGCCTTTCGACGAACGTCTGGAACTCATCAACGGCCGGATCAAGCCGGGCTTCGCTGACCTTCGCCGGGAATCGCCTGCTACGTAAGAGTTTCTCCGTGGCGTTGCGGTCGTGCGGGCCGGACGGTAGCGGCGGCGTACGGCGACCCGGTCGCGCCG
>JBDTYE010000048.1:0-17583 GCA_040005895.1 Actinomycetota bacterium
TCACCGGGAACGACGTGACCTTGCGGGTCTGCACCAAGGTGAGTGACTCGAAGAGTTCGTCGAGAGTGCCGAACCCGCCGGGAAACACCACGAACGCTTGCGCGTACTTGACGAACATCGTCTTGCGGGCGAAGAAGTAGCGGAACTGCAGGCCGATGTCGACCCAGTCGTTGAGCTTCTGCTCGAACGGCAGCTCGATCCCGAGGCCTACGGAGACGCCACCCGCTTCACTGGTGCCCTTGTTGGCAGCCTCCATGATCCCGGGACCGCCGCCGGTGATGACCGCGTAACCGGCGCGGGCCAGCGCAGCTCCAAGCTCCTCGGCCGCCGCGTAGTCAGGGTCGTTGACATGCGTGCGAGCCGAGCCGAACACCGACACCGCTGCGCCGAGTTCGGCGAGCAGGCCGAACCCTTCGACGAACTCGGACTGGATCCGCAGCACCCGCCACGGGTCGGTGTGCACCCAGTCGGACGGGCCGCGGGTGTCGAGCAGGCGCTGGTCGGTCGTCGTGGCATTCTGGCCGCCGGCCTGCCCGCGCCTCAGCACGATCGGCCCGCGCCGTTTCTCGTCCGCCGACGCGGTGTACGACGACGCGGCGTGCTGCGCGTGCTCCATGTCGTCGGTCGATTGCTTCTCAGTGCCCTCGCGGTCCCGCGCCTCGGTCATGCAGGAACCCTAATGTCTATCCGCTGAGGTAGCGGTGCAGGATGTCGTACGCGCGGTCGACCTGCGGCAGGTCGACGTACTCATCGGCCGTGTGCGCGACCAGCGGGTCGCCTGGTCCGAAATTGAGCGCGGGCACCCCGAGTGCGCTGAACCGCGCGACGTCGGTCCAGCCGAGCTTGGCCTGCGGCGCGCCGCCGACCGCAGCCGCGAACTCGGCTGCGACCGCGGACGAGAGCCCGGGCAGAGCTCCGCCTGCTACGTCGACGAGCGAGACCTGGTAGGGCGAGAGCACCTGCTGGACATGCACCAGCGCGTCGCTCTCGGACCGGTCGGGGGCGAAGCGGAAATTGATCTCGACGACACACTCGTCCGGCACGACGTTGCCGGAAACCCCGCCGTGGATGCGCACCGCCGACAGGCCTTCGCGAAATTCGCAGCCGTCGATCACGACGCGGCGGGCGTCATACGCCGCCAAGGTCGCCAGCAGCGGCGCGGCTCCGTGGATTGCGTTGACACCCGTCCAGGCTCGCGCGCTGTGGGCGCGGACGCCCGGCACGGTGACCTCGACCCGCAGCGTGCCCTGGCAGCCGGCCTCGATCAGCGCATTGGTCGGTTCCATCAGGATCGCCAGGTCGGTCGCGAGCCACTCCGGATGGCTTTCGACCACACGCTTCAGGCCGTTGCGTGCTGCGTTTACCTCTTCGCAGTCGTAGGCGACGTACGTCACGTCGTGCCGCGGTGTCGTGACCTGGGTCGCTATCGAGAGGAGGACTGCCAGGCCGCCCTTCATGTCGGTGGCGCCGCAGCCGTACAGCCGGTCCCCATCGAGGCGGGCCGGCAGGTTGGCCGCGAGCGGAACCGTGTCGGTGTGCCCGGCCAGTAGGATCCGCCGGTCCCGGCCGAGCGACGTGCGCGCCACCAGGACATTGCCGTCGCGTTCGACCGTAAGGTGCGCCGCCGACCGCAGCCCGGCCTCGATCGCATCGGTGATCGCAGCCTCGTCGCCACTCACCGACTCCATGTCGACCAGGTCGACAGTCAGATCCCGCGCGGGCGCGCGCAGGTCGACCGACGTCACGGTGCGACGCCGTGCTCGCGCAGGATTTCGTTGAGAGCCAGCTTGTCGTGGATCGCACCTTCTTCGAGCCGGCGCAGCACGAGCAGCACCGGCATGCCGAATTCCCCGCCGGCAAAGGACTTCACGCGGGTCGAGCCGACGCAGACTGCGCGCTCGGGAGCTTCGCCGCGGTGCAACTCGGCCCCCGTCTCGGCGTCGAAGACCCGCGTCGAGGCGGTCAGGATCGCGCCGGCGCCCAGCTTTGCGCCGCGGCGTACCCGGGCGCCTTCGACCACCATGCAGCGCGAGCCGATGAACGCGTCGTCCTCCACGATGACCGGTGCCGCTTGCGGCGGTTCGAGCACGCCGCCGATGCCGACGCCGCCGGAGAGGTGTACCCGCTTGCCGATCTGCGCGCACGACCCGACCGTCGCCCAGGTGTCGACCATGGTGCCCTCGTCGACGTAGCCGCCGACATTGACGAATGACGGCATCTGGATCACGCCGGGTGCCAGGTAGGAGCCCCACCGCGACACCGCGCCAGGAATGACGCGCACGCCCGCGGACCGCTTACGAAGTGGCAGCCGGTCGCGGTACTCGTAGGGGCCGACGGTGATGTCCTGCATCGGAATCACCTTGAACGAAAGGAGAATCGCCTGCTTCGCCCATTCGTGTACGACGACGTCGCC
Organism: Actinomycetota bacterium; assembly: GCA_040005895.1. Lineage (GTDB taxonomy): Bacteria > Actinomycetota > Actinomycetes > BP-191 > BP-191 > JBDTYE01. The sequence continues at coordinate 2,414 of JBDTYE010000048.1, forward strand.
GGTCTCCGTGACCTCCGCGACCCGGGCTTCACCCGAGTCCAGAGCGTCGATTGCCGTGGTGACGATCTTGCGCGCATCCAGATGCTCATCCGTGTCCGTCAGCTCCGTCCGCACGGTCCACAGTTGAGCGATGTCGTCTTGCAAACTCACAGCAGGGTCTCCACTCGGTGTGCGGCAGCGCGGATCTGGTCGGTCGTCGAAGTCATCGCGAAGCGCACGTGGCTGCGGCCCGCCGCGCCGTAGAACTCGCCTGGCGCCACGAGGATTCCGGCCTTCGAAAGTTTGTCGACAGCAGACCAGCAGTCGTGCAGCGGGTGCGTCACCCAGAGGTAGAGCCCGCCGCCGGAATGGTCGATCCGCCAGCCTGCGCTCTGCAGGGCCTCCGACATGACAGCGCGCCGCTCGGCATACCGCGCCCGCTGCTCGTCGACGTGGGCGTCGTCGTCCAGCGCGGCGGCCATCGCCGCCTGCACCGGGGTGGGCACGATGATTCCGGCGTGCTTGCGCACCTCGAGCAACGTCCGGATGACCGCTGCGTCGCCCGCGACGATGCCGGCGCGATAACCCGCCATGTTGGATCGCTTCGACAGCGAGTGCAGCATGAGCACGCCGTCGGCGCCGTGCTCGAGCATGCTGGTGGCCGGCGCGGCGTAGCCGAATTCCAGGTAGCACTCGTCGCTCACCACGAGTACGCCGCTCGCCCGCCCCCACGCTGCCAACTCGGCCAGGTGCCCGGCCGGGGCGACCCTGCCGTGCGGGTTGGCCGGGTAGTTGACCCACAGCAGCGCCGCTCCGGCGCCCAACCGGTCGAGCGCCGCAAGCTCCAGCAGTCCGTCACCCGTCGGCACCGGCACCGGCTCGCACCCGGCGATCCGAGCCCCGATGTCGTACGACGGGTAGGCCAGATCCGGAAACAGGACCGGCCCGGTGCAGCCCAGCAGCGTCGGCAAGAGTGTGACGAGTTCCTTGCTGCCGACGGTCGGCAGCACCTGGGTGACCGGGTCGACGGTGACGCCGAATCGCCGCGCCAGCCAGCCGGCCGCTGCGGTGCGGACCCGGTCCGTTCCGTAGACCGCGGGGTAGCCAGGTGCGTCGGAGGCATCGGCGAGCGCGCGGCGTACGACGTCCGGGGTCGGATCGACAGGAGTGCCGACCGAGAGGTCGATCAGGCCGTCCGGGTGCGCGCGGGCCACCGCGGCGTACGGCGCTAGGCGGTCCCACGGGAAGTCGGGCAGCGAGGACATCGGCATGGCCGGGTCATTCTGGCAGGTCGGCCCGCCGGGGACCCGCCGGAACTACTGCCAGACCAGGAAGTAGTCGCCGGCCCGGCCGAACCGGAAGCTCGACGTCGCCGCGCCACCATTGAGCGTGGTGCGCAACAGCCATTGCCCATTGCGTACGACGCCCGGTGCGACCCGCCCACCGGCGCCCCACGCGCCCGCGACCGGCTGGTCGTCGGGCCTGCCGAAGACGAACAGCGCCGACTTCGCCCCCGTCTTGAAGGCGTTGGCGTAGCCCCAGACCATCTCGTCGTCGACGACCGCCGGGGTGTCGTCCCCGTCCCCGTCCCAATCGGCGACGACCGGGAAGCCGTCGACTCCGTAGGAGACGGTCGAGCTCGAGTGGCCGGCACTGGCCGAGTTGCGGATGTACCAGATCGGCGTCTGGCACGGCGACGTCGGGCAGCGGACGACGCCAGGGGTGTCGCGGCCGTCGCCGTTCCAGTCGCCGGCGAGCGGGAAGTCCTGTGGGCCACCGAACGTGAAGGTGATGTCAGGTTTGCCCGCCGAGTTGGTGTTGCGCAGGTACCAGGTGCTCCCGCGTACGACGCCGACTGTCTTCGTGCCGTCGCCGTCCCAGTCGCCCATGACCGGGAAGTCGCCGCTGCGGCCGAAAACGAACGCACTGTCGGCCGCCCCCGATGTCAGCGAGTTTCGCAGCAGCCAGAGGCCGTTGCGGAAGATCGCCGGCTTCGGGGCGGGGGTGACCACATCGGCGTACGACACGACCGGACTGGCGCCGAGGACGCCGAACAGCAGGCCTACCACGACGGTTGCGCGTGCGAGTTTGCTCACTGTTCGGCTCCTTCGACTGCGTGTTGCCAGGGGGTTCAGAACGAGTACTTTCGCCGGCCGCTACTCCCAGACCAGGAATATGTCGGTCGGACGGCCGAATGGGAACGACCAGACGCCGCCGCCGGCCTTCACGCCGCGGCCCATCAGCCAGGTCCCGTTGCGTACGACGCCGACCGAGGTCTGGTTGTCGACCCCCCAGTCGCCGACTACCGGCTTGTCCCCCCGCGTGCCGAAGTGGAACCTGATCGGCGTAGTGGAAGCCCACGAGTTCGTGTAGGTCCAATTCGAGTTGGCGTCGACCAGACCGGGCGTGTCGCCGCCGAGGTTGTCCCAGTCGGCAACGATCGGCTTGCCGACTCCGCCGAAGCTCAGGACGCTCGTCGCCGGGCCGGTGGCGAGGGTGTTGCGGGCGTACCAGACGCGCCTGCTGCAACCGACAACCGTTGTGCATCGGGCGACCGCCGGCGTGTCCGTGCCGTTGCCGTCCCAGTCGCCGGCCAAGGGCACGTCGCCGATCCTTCCGAAGCTGAACACCCTGCTCGACCGGCCGGCGCTGTTGCTGTTGCGGATGTACCAGATCCGGCCGCGTACGACGCCTACCGTCTTCGTGCCGTCCCCGTTCCAGTCGCCCATGACCGGGATGTCACCGGCCTGGCCGAACTTGAAGCTCGAAACGGCCACGTTGCCCGGCAGGGTGCTGGCGCGGAAGTACCAGGTGCCGTTGCGGAACACCGCGGGCTTGCTCGCCGACGGTGCTTGTGGCGGGAACGGTCCCGTCGCGTGCGCGGCAGTGACCTGCGCGAGGCCGGCAACCGTTGCCGCAGCGGCGATCATGGCGGTCGTGAGGACTGTGCGGATGACCCTGGTCATGCGGCAGCTCCTTAGGGGATATCGGGGAAACACGAACGGCGGCTCGCCCAATCGGGCGGCCGCCGGTTCGACGAAGTGGAGAGCGGAAACGACGCGGCGCTACTCCGTCGGGAGGTTGGCGATGAGGGGCACGTCGGTGCCCGTCGGGCCGATCTTCGAAAAACCGCCGGGCGAGCCCAGTTCGTCGAAGAAGTCCTTGTTTGCCTTCGTGTATTCCTTCCACGCGGCCGGAACGTCGTCCTCGTAGAAGATCGCCTCGACCGGGCAGACCGGTTCACAGGCTCCACAGTCGACACACTCGTCGGGCTGGATGTACAGGGACCGGCCGCCCTCATAAATGCAGTCGACCGGACACTCCTCGATGCAAGCCTTGTCCTTGACGTCGACACAGGGCTCGGCAATGACGTAGGTCACGTCAGGTCCTCCTAGAAGAGCAAGCGCCACGGGCTGGCCGCCCTAGTATCGCAGGCGACCGCCCGAGATCACACACCCAGCCCCGGAGTGCCCGCTATCTACAACATCACAGTCTCCGCTTCGGACATCGGCAACCGGGTGATGGTCCGCAGGAGGCTCACGGACGGCCGCGAGGGCTTCGGCGACGTGATCGGCGATCTGCTGGGCTGGGACGACGACACCGTGACCATCAAAACAAGGCACGAAACGGTCCAGGTCGCGACCGACACCGTTGTCGCCGGGAAGCTCGTACCACCCGCAGTGCCACGCCGGCACGGCCGGGACGGCGTGGGTGAGTAAGACATCGAGGGCGAAATTCGCTGCGACCGTTCGCGCCGTTGAACCGGACGTCGCTCTCGCCGCCCTGATGATCGCGGCCGAAGTGCATCCCGACGTGGCGGTCGACGCCGTCACCGCACGCCTGGAAACCCTGGGCGCCGCGGTGTCCGCCGAGTTGCAACCTGACTCGTCGGCGTACGCACAGGCGGTAGCTCTGCGGGCGGTGCTCGGCGACCGGGAGGGTTTCCGGGGCTACGGCGACGACTACGCCGACCTGCGCGCATCGCTGCTGCCCGAGGTCGTCACGCGGCGGCGCGGCCTGCCGATCCTGCTCTCCGTCGTCTACACCGAGGTGGCGCGGCACGCCGGGATCCCGGCGCACGGCATCGGCGTACCCGGGCATTTCGTCGTCGGCATCGGCGAGACGCTCAACCCCACGCTGCTCGACCCGTTCGTCGGCGGCCGGCTGACGACGCTCGCCGAACTCAGCGCCCGCGTCACCGAAGCCGGCGGCGCCCCGCTTTCGGTGCGCGACCTCGCGCCCTGGCATCCGTTGCTCGTCATCACCCGGATCCTCAACAACATCCGCGGGCACGCGGCGCGCTCCGGCGATGTGCGCACCCGATTGTGGGCCGCCGACCTGGCCCTGCTCCTCCCCAACCATCCCGCCGCGCTGCGGCGGGAGCGTGGCGAACTGCGCGCCCGCCTGGGCGACTACCTCGGGTCGGCGACCGACCTGCTGGAGTACGCCGACGCGGTCGCGCTCGTCGACGAGGACGCCGCGAAGCGCGCCGCCGCTGACGCCAAACTGGTCCGGTCGCGCCTCAACTAGCAGCCGTGATCACAACCAGCTGGAGACCCAGATCCGCAGCCGCCACGAGCCGTACGGCAGGACCTTCGCGGCGATCACCGGATACATGAAGTAGAAGTTCCACAGGACGAGGGCCAGGTAGGCGCCCACCGCACAGGCCCCCCACAGCCGGCGTCCCCGGCTCGCGCCGGGCGGCCCCAGTGCGAGGCCGGCGCAGTAGGCGAGCGCCAGGCACATGAAGGGCAGTGCGGGAAGCGCGTAGAAGTTGAACATCGTGCGGCGGTGCATGTCGCTCCAGAACCATGGCAGGTACGTCGCCGCGAAGCCGGCCAGGATGTACGCCGCCCGCCAGTCGCGCGAGCTGATCCACTGCCAGAACACCGCGGCCAGGGCGAAGATGCTCGCCCACCAGATCGCCGGCGTACCCATTGCGATGACGTAAGCGTTGTAACCGGGCTTCGGCGAAGCGGCGTAGAAGAGAACCGGTCGTGCTATCAGCAGCCAGCCCCAGGTGTGCGACTGGTAGGCGTGCGGGCTGCTCAAGCCGTTGTGGAACTTGAGGGCTTCCGCGTGGTACTGCCAGAGACCCTTGATAGGACCGCACATGTACGGATGCTTCATGCCGCTCCACGGCCCACCGGGATGCGCGATGGAGCAGTCCCGACGCCAGCCCGACATCGTCACGAACCAGCCGGTCCAGGTGCTCAGATACGCGATCGCCGGCAGCAGCACCAGGGCGCCGAGGATCGGCAGAGTGCTGCGCCACAAGGCCGCGCGCACTGGTGAGGGCATGCCCGCGACTCGCCGGGCGCCGATCTCCCACGACAATGACAGCAGGACGAACACCGGAATCAGGTAGACGCCGCTCCACTTCACGCCGCAGGCCAGACCGATGCTGATGCCAGCAGCGATGCGCCACCACCGGACGCCGGTCCGCGGACCCGGCCAGGAAGGCGGCACGGTGATCCGGTCGGCGAGGCGTCTTCGCAATTGGTCACGGTCGGCCAGCACGCAATGGGCGGCAATGATCGTCCAGAACAGGATCGCGATGTCGAGCATCGCGGAGCGGCTGAATACGAAGTGCATCCCGTCCAGGCTCATCAGCAGGCCGGCGAAACAACCCAGCAACGTCGAGCGGAACAGTCGCCGGCCGAGCCTGCAGACCAGTAGCACGGTCAGGATTCCGATGACCGCGGCGCCGATCCGCCAGCTGAACGCCGCGTGTTCACCGGTGAGCTTCTTGGTGTAGTCCTTCTGGTTGTTCCAGTCGAAGGCCCGCTGGCCCCAGCCGATCATCCATTTGCCCAGCGGCGGATGAACGACGTAACCCGGCAGGTTCGGGTGGTCGTTGTTGCGCTCGACGGCGTACCGCCAGATGTCGTGCGAATCCTTGCGGTAGTAGACCTCGTCGAACATCTGCGAGGGCGGCAGGCTCAGGCGGTTGAGGCGCATCGCTGCGGCGATCGCGGTGACGATGAGGCTCATGACCCAGCCCCTGAGCCGGTCATCGGGCATCGGCGACACGAGGCGCTCGCGGATCGCCAGCCTGACGCGCTCGTCGTCAGCCGGCGAGGTAGCTGTGGGCGACGCGAGCCGTTCCGACTGCGTCGTCACCTGCTACCTTCCTGCCGAGCTGACTGGGGATCGTAGTCACGAATCACTGACCGGCCGCTCGCCAGCTCTGCGTGGTGCGGTCGAAGTACGTGCCGCCCGCGCCATCCGGGCCGCGGCGGAACAACACGTAGCCCTCGCGTTGGTCCACCTCGTCGTACGCCGACGCACCGGCCCTGAGCGCCGCGAAGGCAGCCTCCTGTTCGGCCGCAGGCAGCGGTACGCCGTGCAGCTGACGGCCGTCCGCCACCACCCAGTCCGGCGCGAACTCCGGATCGATGTTAGGGAAACGCACGACGCGGCATCGGTCGACGAGCTGCGGCGCGAGATAGGCCGATGCCGAGACAATCGCCCCGTCCGGAATCTGCCGGAGCAAACTGTGTGCGCCGGCCACCCTGGCCGGTGGTTCCCCGATCCGGCCGTCAGCCGCCTGGGCGAGCGGCGTCCAGGGAAGCAGCAGCACCGCGACGGCAAGGACAACGGCCGGTGCTGCGCGTGCATACCGCCGGATCCACCGTGCCGCGCCGCGGGTTCCGTCGCCGCTCTCGGCCGCCGCCCGGCCGATACCGTCCACGAGCGCGGCGAACCCGATCGGCATCAGGACCGCGTTGTAGTGCACGACGCCGTGGCTCCAGTACAGCGGGTCGTTGGCGAGCAGGCGCCAGCCCAACGTCGGTACGACGAGCGCCATCAGTGGCGAGCGGAGCGACAGCAGACCCGTCGCGACTATCAACAGCGCCAGCAGCACTAGCTTCGGCGTCGGCGTGAAGAACTTCGCGGGCAGCGCCGCCAGCCGCAAAAGGAGCGAACGGTGGCCGCCCACTCCCCCCAGCGTTTTCCAGAAGCGATAAGTACCGAACTTGTTGAGCGCAGGCAGTACCCACAGCGTGATCAGCGCGGTGGCAACCGTGCCCACACCGATCAGCACCGCCGCGGACCGGCGCTGCCCGTGCAACAGCAGGTAGATGCCTACCGCGACCACGGTCGCGCCGAGATCCTCCTTCACGAGCAGCAGTGGGAGCGTCCACCACACCGCCGGCCACCACCGCCGCTCGGCCAGCGCCACAACAGCGAAGGCGAGTAGCGGGACCGCGAAACACACCTCGTGGAAGTCGAACGCGATCAATCCCAGGATGCCCCAGGACAGGCCGTAGGCGGCCGTGACGGCGAGACCGGACGCCGTACCGAGTCGGGCGATGGCAAACCGCCCGATGGGCACCAGGGACAGCGCGACCAGCGCGGCTTGCGCGACGAGCAGGGTGCGCGCATCGGGGAACACCCGGTAGAACGGGGCGAGTACGGCGAGGATCGGATGGAAGTGGTCGCCGAGCAGGTTGAAGTGCGGACCCTTGAGATCCACGATCGGCGCGTGACCGGCGGCGTAGCGTTGGATCGCCTGGTCGAAGAGCCCCAGGTCGTACGCTGCGGTCCCGAGTTGCGCGTGCCGCAACAACGAGAACCACGCGTAGCAGCAGGCGAACGCGACCGCGATCGCCTCAGGCACCCGGCGGCGCAGAGCCCCGGCAGCGTCCATCGCGCGAGAGGCTACCGCGGTGCGCCTCAACCAGCTCCGGCTCAGTAGGACGTCGAGGCGGGCAACGTCGAGTCGATGTGGTGGATCAGCATCCGGTTGGTGCCGCCGATCTGACCGGGCGCGCCGGCGACGACGATGACGGCGTCGCCGTCCTTGGCGAGGCCGGTGGACAGCGCCATCTCGTTGGCCTGCGCCATCAGGACCACCGAGTCGTCCGCAGGCGCCACCTTCTCCGCCTGCACACCGTGATGGAGTGCCGTACGCCGAATGGTCGCCTCTGACGGCGAGAGCGCCAGGATCGGCACACCCGGCCGGAACGACGACACCAGCCGGCTGGAAGCTCCGGTCGTCGTATGGACCACGACGAGCACGGCGTTGAGGTCGATGACCGTCTGGCACACCGCCCGCGCGATCGCGCGTGCGGTGCCGATCACGCCGTGCGGCATCGGCCGCACCCGAAGCGCCCACGGCGCCGACTCCGCGGTGTCGCAGATGCGGCGCATGTAGCGGACCGCGTCGACCGGATGCGCTCCGACGGCGGTCTCAGCGGAGAGCATCACGGCGTCAGTGCCGTCGAAGACGGCATTGGCTATGTCGCTGGCCTCGGCGCGGGTCGGCCGGGTCTCGACGATCATGCTCTCCAGCATCTCGGTCGCAGTGATGACCGGGATCGCGTGCGCATTGGCGGCTGCGATGAAGCGCTTCTGCAGGATCGGGACATGCTCAGGGCCGGCTTCGACGCCCAGGTCGCCGCGGGCCACCATGATCGCGTCGACCGCGTCGACGATCTCATCGAGGTGCTCGACCGCCTCAGGTCGCTCGAGCTTGGCAATGATCGCCGTCGTCGCGCCGAGTGCGGTGATCGCTGCTCGCAGCTTGATGACGTCGGCGGCGGTCTGGACGAACGACAGGGCGACGTAGTCGACCCCCGCCGCGATCATGTATTCGAGGTCGCTCAGGTCCTTGGGGGTCGGGCTCTGCGCTGTCACGGCGACGCCAGGGAGGTTGATGCCCTTGCGGCCGTGCAGGATGCCCGGGCGGATGACGGTCGCGGTGACGTCGGAGCCCTCGACTGCTTCGACCCGCGCCTCGATCATGCCGTCGGCGAACAGGATCCGATCCCCCGCACGGACATCCTCGGCCAGGTGCTCGTAGACACAGGGGATCACCGGATCCGGCGCATTGGCGCATCCGGCGCGAACCACCATGTGATTGCCGCGCGCGAGCGCAACGCCCTCAGCGGGCAGCTCACCGACGCGCATCTTGGGTCCCTGCAGGTCGGCGAGGACTGCAACGTGCCTGCCGAGTTCGTCGGCAACGGCTCGCACCAGCGCGACTTCCTCGACATGGTCCTCGATGCGGCCATGCGAACAGTTGATGCGAACGACGTCGACGCCGGCTACGAGGATCTCGCGAAGCGTCGCGGGACTGTTGCAGGCCGGGCCGAGCGTCGCGACGATCTTGGTGAATGGCATGAGCCGGGAATCTCTCTACGCGGCAGATGGAACCGATACCACTATCCTCCCCGGCCGCCCTCAGAGCTAGAGATGACACCCTCCGCGGGGTGGCGAAGCGGTGAACAGGTCAGCCCGAACCTGATGTCGGGTTCCGGTGCCTGCGCGCGGCAGGCCGGTGTACCTTCCGCTAGAGGACTGGGGGGTCTGCATGAAACGCATGCGCGCAGCATCATGGCCACGCCGTCGCGGCGCCGTCGCGACCGCGCTCACCGCGCTGCTCTTCACCCTCGTCGCCCCGGTCGCATCGGTCGCCCTCGTCGCCCCGGTGACTGCCGGTGCAACCGCGACCGGGGATGTGTCCGTCGACGTGGTCCCTACGTCCATCAACGGCATCGTCGGCGACCAGGTGACCGTCTACGTGGACGTCAACAACGAGGACTTCGGCGCCGACAGCGCGCCCGCTTCCCTGGTGCTCGCCGTCAGCGGTAGCACCCTCATAACCCTGAACTCGGCCGACGCCACGTGCGACCTCGCAACAGCCACCTGCACAACCGCCGCCGGCATCACCGCCGGCGGCACCGTGTCGGTCACCGCGCAGGTGCAGCTGGCGAGCACGGGCAGCATCACCGCGACCGCAATGCTCAGCGGCGGCGACTCGAACCCAGCCAACAATTCCGGGTCGATCCCGGTGACCGTGAGCGCGGCGCCGCCGCCACCACCACCACCGCCGCCACCACCGCCGCCACCACCCCCGACTCCGAGCCTGCCGGCGTTGCTGACCCTGACGGCGACTCCCCACCCGGTCCGCGCAGGCGCGCCGCTGCATCTGGCTGTCAGCCTTGCCGACTCGGCAGGCAAGAAGCTGACCGACCAGGCCGTCTCGATCCTGCGCCAGGACGGCGGCGCAGCCACCTTTGCCCGTCTCATCGACGTCTACACCGACGCGGCCGGCTCGGCGGCCTTTGATGATCACCCGACCGCCACCTCGACGTACAAGGCTCAGTACGCGGGTTCCTCGAGCTTCGGATCGAGCCCGGTGGGGCCGGCCGAGTCGGCGCCCGTCCTGGCCAGAGTGACCATTGCCGTCACCGCGGCCATCACGCCCGTGACGGTTCCCCCTGGCAGCACGGTGATCCTCAGCGTGCTCGTCGCAACGGGCGCAGCCGGCAGTCCGATCACCGTGCAAGAGCAGTTCGGCACCGGCGCATGGCACAGCATCGGCCATCCCAAGCTCGTGGCCGGTGGCCGCGCTCTGCTACGGCTCACGACGTTCGCGAAGGTCGGCACGTACACCTTCCGCGTCATCAGAGGTGGCGACGCGACCCACGACCAGGGGATGGGTCAGGCGCGCACGGTCGTCACGACGACCGGCAAGGGCAGTCCCACCGCCTGGCTCCCCCTCATCGGCACCAAAGTCCGCGCTGGGCGCTGGAACCCGTGCGCACCGATCACCTACTACGTCAATCCCCGGCACATGCCGTCGAACGGCATGGCGGATCTGCGCGAAGCCCTGCGCCGGGTCTCGATCGCGAGCGGGCTCACGTTCCGCTACGGAGGCGGCCAGAACGTCGTACCGACCCCGGGCTATCACGGGCCGGCGAGCGGGATCCTGATCGCCTGGGCCACCAGCGCGGAGACCCACGGCCTGCTGCCGACGTTCGCGGACGGCTTGGGCGGCGGCGGGAATCTTCGCGGTCGCCAGATCCTGAGCGGCTACGTGATCATCGACGCCAATGCGGTGAAGCCTGGCCGGGAGCCGGCGGGTTTCGGCGAAGGATCCCCGCAGGGCCTGGTGCTGATGCACGAGCTCGGCCATGTGGTCGGACTGGCGCACGTCGGCGACCGCTGGTCGATCATGCAGCCCGGCAACCCGCTGCCGGCTGCCGTGTGGGGGGCCGGCGACATCGCCGGCCTGCGGGCGCTGGGCCGCCCAGCAGGCTGTCTCTAGCCCGGGCCGTCAGGTGAGGGTGCGGTATTCGCCGCGGAAGAACACCAGCGGCGACGCATCCGGATGAGGAGTGTGGAAGGCGAGAACGGTGCCGACCACCAGCGTGTGGTCGCCCGCGTCGTGCGTGTCTGACACCCTGCATTCGAAGGTGGCCAGCGCGTGGTCGAACAGGACGACACCCGTCTCCGGCCCCTCGATCAGGCCGATTCCTGCCTCGCGCACGTCCAGTGGCCGGCCGCGCGTCGCGAACAAACGCGAGACGGCCGCCTGATCGGCCGCGAGTACGCTCACTCCGAAGACGTTCGCCTCCGCGATCGCGGCATGCCAGCGGGCCGTCTTGTCGACGCTCACCAGCACCAGGAGCGGGTCGAGCGAGACTGACGTGAACGAGTTCGCGGTCATGGCGTGATCGACGCCCTCAACGCGGGTGGTGACGACCGTGACGCCGGTTGCGAAGAGCCCGGCAGCCCGGCGAAAGCTCAGCGGATCGAGTCGCACCTGCGTCAGGCCGAGGTCACCGAGTGACGCGCCGTGTCGATGACGATGGCGGCGGGCGCCTCGAGCAGCTTGAGGGTCGAGAACGCCGTCTCGCTGAAGGCCTGCTTCTGCGAGGAGGACAGTGCGAGTACGCCGACGACCTTGCCGCCGTGCCCGCGCAGCGGCATCGACAGGAAGGTGCCCATTTCGCCGTCCTCCTCGTCGTCGAGGAGCCCGTCGGGGTCGGCGACGCGGGCATCGAGAGTGCTGACCTCATAGGTCTGTCCCGAAGACGATGCGACGGTCTGCGCCGCACTGTCGAGGAACTGCCGGTAGTGCTCGAGCGACGCCGCCTCCTGCACGCGGATGTAGGCGACCCGCTCCTGCACGAGCAGGACGGCGGCGAGGTGATAGTCGACGAAGCGCGAGCAGACGTCGAGCAGACCCGCGACCGTCTCCTCGAAGCGATGCGTCGTTGCCGCCAGCTCGGTCACCGCGGCCGCCACGGAGGTCTCGAACAGCTTGCGGTCGAGCAGTTCAGTGATCTTGGTGAGTACGTCGTCGTCGTCCAGTTCGACGAGATCCGCCTTGAGCGCGGGCCGGCCTCCGCGCGCCTCGGTGGCGGCCTTGATGACACCCTCGATCGCGGCGATCAGCTGCGGCGCCTCGAAGTCCTTGGTCAAGTAGTCGTCCGCACCGGCGCTCCGACCCCAGTATTTATCGCTCGCCTGGTCCAGCGACGTGAGCAAGATGATCGGGATGTCCGCCGTCTGCCAGTCGTCCTTGAGCAGCCGGGTCGCGACGTAGCCGGAAACCCGCGGCATCTGCACGTCCATGACGATGGCGTCCGGCTGGTTGGCGAATACGGCCTGTACGGCCTCGACTCCGTCTTCCGCCATGACGACCTCATGGCCGTCGCGGGTGAGCACGGTTGACACGATGCGGCGCAGCGTCGGGCTGTCGTCGGCGATAACGATCTTTGCCATTTGCGGAGCCTATCTGCCGATCAGGCGGCGTACCGTGTCGATGAGTTCGTGTTGATCGAAGTCCTGCTTGAACAGATATGCCGACGCGCCCGCGTCCAGGCCGGCGCGCTTGTCGGCGTCGTCGTTGCGTGACGTCATCAGGATGACCGGCACCTGCTCCCAGCCGCGAGTACGCCGAATGGTCCGGGTGAGCGTGAAGCCGTCCATTCCGGGCATCTCGACGTCGCTGACGACCAGGTCGACGACTTCGCCGCGCAGCCGCGCCGCGCCGTCGAGCCCGTCGATCGCGGTCTCCACCTGGTAGCCCGCACCTTCGAGGATCACCCGCTCCAGCTCGCGTACGCCGATCGAGTCCTCGACGACCAGCACCCGCCCTTTCTTGACCTTCTGGCCGCCGAGTATCGGCACGCTGGCAACCTGATGGCGTACGCCGCCGATGGTGCGCTCCGCGATGTCGCGCAGGTCGAGCAGCAGCATCACCGAGCCGTCACCGGCAATAGTCGCACCGGAGACGCCAGGCACCCGGCGCAGGTAGGAGCCGAGGTCCTTCACGACGAGTTCGAGCTCGCCTTCCATCCGGTCGACGGCCCAGGCCACCTGGCGGTCGCCGATCCGGACTATCAGCGCGGTGTTGCTCACGCGCTCCCCTGGGACGTCGAGCGCGACACCGAGGTCGAGCAGCGGCAGCGTCGAACCGTGCCTGCGGATCACCGGGACGCCGGCGAGGTTGCTGACGGGCGTGGACTTGAGGCTGAGCGTCTCGACTACGCCGTTGACCGGGATTGCGAACCGCTCGCTGCCGAGCCGCGTGACCAGGCAACGCATCACGCCGAGGGTCACGGGCAGGTGCAACGTGAACGTCGTACCCTCGCCCAGTCTGGTGGAGATCTTGACGGTGCCGCCGAGGTCGTCCACCGCTTCCTTGACGACGTCGAGGCCGACGCCGCGCCCGGAGGTGGCCGTCACGTCCTTGCGGGTCGAGAACGCCGGCTCGAAGAGCAGCGCCAGCAGCGGCGCGCCCGCCACTCCGGACGACGCCGGGAGCAGACCGCGCTCGATCGCTGCGGCGCGGACGGCGTCCTCATCGATGCCGCGACCGTCGTCGCTGACTTCGACCACGATGTGACCGCCGGCCGCGCGGGCGGTCACGCGCACGGTCGCCTGCGCCGGCTTGCCCGCCGCGATCCGTTCGAGTGGGGTGTCGCAGCCGTGGTCGACGGCGTTGGTCACGACGTGTACCAGCGCGTCGGCGATCCCGTCGAGCACCTGCTTGTCGAGCTCGACGTCTTCGCCGACGACCTCGAGTCTGACGTCCTTACCAGTGCTGCCGGCGACCTCGCGGACGAGCCGCGGGAAGCCTGCGAGCACCCGCTGCAGCGGCACCATCGCCAAGCCCATGGCGCCGTCGCGCATCAGGTCGACGCGGCCCGTGTGTGTCTCGACGTGCTCCCGCATCTGCGAAGTCGCCGCCTGGATCTGGTCGCCGAGCGCAAGCAGCCGGCCGACGGCGAGTTCAACCGGCTCGGGGAGGGCGACACCGTGCGCACCGGAGGTCTTGCGCAGGACCTTCGTCCAGCGGGCGTGCTCGGTGACCAGCGAGCCGAGCAGCGTGGTCGAGTCCTCGACCCTGCGGGCGCCGAGGGCGGCTTCGCCGACGACGTCGATCAGGTCGTACACCTTGCTCGCCATGATTCGGATCGACTCGTTGCCGTCCGGCCCACGCGGGATGTCGGGTTCGTCGTTGTCCACGGCGGCATGGGCCACCGGCACGACGGCAGCGGGAACGGGTACGTCGACTGGGTCGTCGCCGTTGAGAGCTGATTTGAGCGATGCCACCAGGGCGTCGAGGTGTTCGGGTGCCGACGGGTTCGGCGCACCCGGAAGGGACAGACCGACGGCGTCCCCGGACGCGAGCAGCAGGTCGATGAGATCGCGGCGGACGGCGAACCTGCCGTCCTTCAACGCCCCGAGCAGGTCTTCCATGTGATGCGCCACCGCGACAACGGCGTCCAGACCCAGCATCCGGGCCGAGCCCTTGACCGTGTGCGCGTCCCGGAAGAGCGACCCGATGACTTTCTTCGCCTGAGGCGAGGTCTCCAGCGTGAGCAGCCCGTTGGACATCGACGTGAGCCGGTCCTCGACCTCCGCGCGGAAGGTTGCCATCAGTTCCGGGTCGTTACCCCAGTCGGCCATTGCGCCGCGCTGCTAGGAGACTTTGAAAGCGGAGATCGAACCGCGAAGTTCAGCCGCGAGTTCGTTGAGCTCGGCCGCTGCAGCCGCCGCTTGCTTCGACCCGACGGCGTACTGCCGGGAGACGTCGGAGACCTGGTTCATCGCGGCGACGACCTGGTCGGAGGCCGAGCGCTGCTGCTGCGTCGCGATCGAGATTTCCTTTGCCGCAGTCGTGGTCTCGTCGACCATGCCGGAGATCCGCTCGAGCACTTCCACGACGCCGCGGGCGAGATGAGTGCCCTGCTTGACCTCCTTCGCTCCCTCCTCGGTCGCGATGATCGTGCTGTTCGTCTCCGCCTGGATCTCGGCGATGATGCCCTGAATGTCCTTGGTTGATGCCATCGAGCGCTCCGCCAGCTTGCGCACCTCGGAGGCGACGACGGCGAAGCCGCGGCCGTGTTCGCCGGCCCGGGCAGCCTCGATTGCGGCGTTGAGCG
>JBDTYE010000049.1:0-17345 GCA_040005895.1 Actinomycetota bacterium
CTCGCTCTTGAGTGCCTTGGCCATGCCATCGCGGTCATCGGGGACCCGGACCGTGTACTGGTGGTAGACGTGGACGGCGCCCTCGGCGACCGGAGGTGTGACCACTCCCCGGAGGTGGGCCGACAGGAACGCGGCGTTCTCCTGGCGTCGCTTGGTCCAGTCACCAACCTTTGTCAGCTGGACCCGACCGATCGCCGCATGCAGGTCCGTCATCCGGTTGTTGAAGCCGACGACCTCGTTCGCGTAGCGGCGTTCCATGCCCTGGTTGCGAAGCAGGCGCAGCATCCGCGCCACTTCAGCGCTGGCAGTTGTCACCATGCCGCCCTCACCGGACGTCATGTTCTTGGTCGGATAGAAGGAGAAACACGCCGCATCGCCGAACGATCCGACCGGCTTCCCGTCCAGGGTGGCGGCGACCGCTTGTGCCGCGTCCTCGATCACCAGCAGACCGTGCTTCTCTGCAATAGCGCCGACTGCCCGCATGTCCGCCGGGAGCCCGTACAGGTGAACCGGCATGATGGCGCGCGTCCGTGGGGTGACAGCGGCTTCGGCGGCATCGACGTCGATGCAGAACGTCGCCGGGTCGATGTCGACGAACACCGGTACGCCGCCCGCCAGCGCCGCGGCGTTCGCCGACGCTGCGAACGTGAATGATGGGACCAGCACCTCGTCGCCGGCCTTGATGCCGCTCGCGATGAGCGCGAGATGCAGCGCGCTCGTACCCGAGTTGACCGCGACACAGTGAGCACCGTCGACCAGCTTGGAGAAGCCCTCCTCGAAAGCCGCGACTTCCGGGCCCTGCGCGAGCATGCCCGACCGCATGACCCGGTCGACGGCCTCGCGCTCCTCGTCTCCGATCAGCGGTTTCGCAGCGGGAATGAATGCACGGTCGGTCACAAGGAGCCTTCCACGAGGGTTGCCGAGTCGGTCTGCTCATAGAGCCTGCCGCTCGTCGGGCATCTGTACGTCGTCGCTGAACCGTCCACGGGCTCCAGCGGTACGCCGGCGCGTCCCACCCAGCGCAGCCGCTTCGCGGGAACCCCCGCCACCAAAGCGAAATCTGGCACGTCCGCGACCACCACTGAGCCGGCCGCGACGAGCGCCCAGCGGCCGATTGTCACCGGCGCGACGCACACGGCCCGCGCCCCGATCGATGCACCGTCGCGGATCGTCACCCCGACGGGTGCCCAGTCGCTCGCGGTCTTGATGGTCAGATCGTCATTGGCGGCACGCGGATAGAGATCGTTGGTGAGCACAGCCCCGGGGCCTATGAACACTCCAGCGCCGAGGCTGGCCGGCTCGTAGACCAGGCCGTAGTTCTGCACCTTGCAGGCGTCGCCGAGCGTGACCCCGGGTCCGATGTAGGCGCCGCGGCCGATGACGCAGTCGCGGCCGAGCGTGGCCCCTTCGCGCACTTGCGCGTAGTGCCAGACCGAGGTGCCCTCGCCGATCACCGCCCGCTCGTCGACATCAGCGGTGGGGTGCAGTCGCGTGGGCACTGGCTGGAACCATTTCGGGTGGGGGCTTGGCCGGGAAGGCGGCGCCAAAGGCTAACACTCGCGGCCTCGGCACACTTCAGCCGCGGGCGCTCGCGTGGTTGGCGACGTACCACTCGTAGGTCGTTCGGATACCTGTCGCGAGGTCGATCTGCGGCTGCCAGCCGAGCTTCGACAGCTTGCTCACGTCGAGGAGTTTGCGCGGAGTGCCATCCGGCTTGCTGCTGTCCCACGCGATGCCGCCGTGGAAGCCGACCGTCTCGGCGATCAGCCCCGCGAGTTCCGCGATCGTGACGTCCGTTCCCGTTCCGACGTTGATCGGGTCAGGCTCGTCGTAGCGGTCGAGGAGGAAGACCGCCGCGCGGGCCAGATCCTCGACGTGCAGGAACTCGCGTCGCGGGGAACCGGTGCCCCAGAGCAGCACTTCCGGGCGCCCCTCGGCTTTCGCCTCGTGGAAACGCCGGATCAGGGCCGGCAACACATGCGATTTGTCGAGATCGAAATTGTCACCCGGACCGTAGAGGTTGGTCGGCATCGCGGAGATGAAAGAGAGTCCGTGCTGCTCGCGCAACGCCTGCACCTGGGCGATTCCGGCGATCTTTGCCACGGCGTACGCCGCATTGGTCGGCTCCAGCGGTCCGGTGAGCAGCGAGTCCTCGGAGATGGGCTGCGGCGCGAACTTGGGATAGATGCACGAAGAGCCGAGGAACAGCAGCCGCTGCGCGCCGGAGTGGGCAGCCGCGTCGAGAACGTTGACCTGTATCTGCAGGTTGTCGGAAATGAAGTCAGCGGGGTAGGTGGCGTTGGCCATGATGCCGCCGACCTTCGCCGCCGCCAGGAAGACGTATGCGGGCCGCTGCCCGGCGAAGAACTCGAAGACGGCCGCGCGGTCGCGCAGGTCGAGCTCGGCCGAGGTTCGGCCGATCAGACGGGTGAATCCCTGCGCCCCGAGTTCACGCCAGATCGCAGTACCGGCCAGGCCGCGATGGCCGGCCACGTAGACGGTTGCCTGCCGGTCGAGCCCGCTCGCGGTTCGCTCATTCACCGCGTCGACTCTACGTGATCGCAGGCTGCGGCAGCCGGTGCCGAAAGCCCGGCATCAGCGGGTGGGGTAGCCTGCTGCTTCCCGTTGTAGCGCCCCCGGAGAGATCCCCAGCTGTGAAAATCACCGTCGTCGCACTAGGCAAGATAGGCCTGCCGCTCGCCGTGCAGTTCGCGACGAAGGGTCATCAAGTCGTCGGCGCGGACACAAACGGCGCCTTCGTCGATCTGGTGAACAGCGGAATCGAGCCGTTCCCCGGCGAGTTCCGGCTCGCGGAAAAGCTCGACGAGGTCGTGAAGTCGGGGACCCTGCGCGCCACGACCGACACGACATCCGCTGTGGCCGACAGCGAAGTCGTCGTGGTCGTCGTGCCGCTCTTCGTCGATACGGACAGCCGGCCGGACTTCGGCTGGATGGACAGCGCGACGCTGGCCATAGGCGCCGGCCTGCAGCCTGGCACGCTCGTCTCCTACGAGACCACGCTGCCGGTCGGGACGACGCGGAACCGGTTCGGGCCGATGCTCGAGAAGGCGTCCGGACTACGGGTTGGCGAGGACTTCGACCTGGTGTTCTCTCCCGAGCGGGTGCTGACCGGACGGGTCTTCCAGGATCTGCGCCGCTACCCGAAGCTGATCGGTGGCGTCGACGAGAAGAGCGCCAAGCGCGGCGTCATGTTCTACGAGGCCGTGCTGGACTTTGATGACAGGCCGGATCTCAGCCGGCCCAACGGCGTCTGGGATCTGGGCTCCGCAGAGGCCTCCGAGCTCGCGAAGCTCGCCGAAACGACGTACCGCGACGTCAACATCGGCCTCGCCAACCAGTTCGCGATCTTCGCGGCTGCCAACGGCATCGACATCCACCAGGTGATCGAAGCCAGCAACTCGCAGCCGTTCAGCCACCTGCACCAACCGGGGATCTCCGTCGGTGGGCACTGCATCCCGGTCTACCCGAGGTTCTACCTGTGGAACGACCCGGCCGCGACCGTTGTCGCGGCGGCCAGAGCCGCAAACGCCGGCATGCCCGAGTACGCCGTTTCCGAGCTGCAGCGCCTGGCGGGCGACCTCGGCGGTCTCTCTGTTGCGGTGCTCGGCGTGAGCTACCGGGCCGGCGTCAAGGAGGCAGCCTTCTCGGGTGTTTTTCCCACGGTTGCGGCGCTGATCGCGCGCAACGCGACGGTCAGCGTGCACGACCCGCTCTACACCGACGACGAACTCACCGCGCTCGGGTTCACGCCTTATCACTTCGGGGAAGCCGCCGACGCCGTCGTGGTGCAGACAGACCACCCGGAGTACACGGCGATCGGGCGCGAGGACATCCCCGGGGTGCGCGCCATCGTCGACGGGCGGCGAATCACGAATGTGGACCGCTGGGTCGGCGTACCGCGCCTCGTTCTCGGTGTGGGGTAAGTGCGAATCGCGTACGTGGCAGGCTGGCCCGGTGGGCCGTCGTCAGGACCGTTCAAGAAAATCGCCGCGCAAACAGCCGCCTGGGCCGATGCCGGCATCGACGTCGGTCTGTTCGTTCTCACCGACCCGGCCCATGCCGATGCCTGGCGCGCGGTCACCGGTATCAAGCAGGTCGTCGTCCGCTCGCGCGGCCCGCGGGTGGCTCTGCAGAAGGAACGGTTGCTTCTCGATGTACAGCGCTGGGCGCCGGATGTCATCTACCACCGCTGGTCGATGACCTATCCCGGCCTGGTCTTCGCGGCCTGGCGGCGCATAGTCGTGGTCGAGATCAACACCGACGACGTCGCCGAGTACGACCTGATGTCGCCGATCAAGGGCATCTTGAACCGGGCCACCCGCGGCCTCGTCCTGCGGCACGCTGCCGGGCTGGTGTTCGTCACCGACGAGCTCAGCCGGTTCCCGGTGTTCGCCCGCTATCGGCGGCCGTCCGCAATCGTCGCCAACGGCATCACACTCGACGACGTCCCCCAGCGGCCTGCACCGGAATCGGAGCGGCCGCGGCTGCTGCTCATCGGGCAGCCCAACTCGCCCTGGCACGGCATCGACAAAGTGTTCTGGCTGGCCCGGCAAAAACCTGATTGGGACTTCGAGATCGTCGGTCCCCATCCCGCCGAACTGCTCGGCGCGCCTGCCAACGTGCACGCTCACGGCTTGCTGCACGCGCAGGCGTACGGCCAGCTATTGGCGAGCGCGGACGTGGGCATCGGCACACTCGCGCTGCACCGAAAGGGTCTCAACGAGGCTTCGACATTGAAGGTCAGGGAGTACCTGGCTGCCGGCCTGCCTGTGGTGCTCGGCTACCTCGATACGGACTTTCCTGATGGCGCGGACTGCCTGCTGCAGTTGCCGAATGTCGAGAACAACGTCGTTGCCGGGTTGCACGACATCGAGAAGTTCGTCGCGCGGTGGAAGGGGCATCGGGTCGCCCGCGCGGACGTGGCACATCTCGACTACTCAGTGAAGGAGCACGTACGGCTGGCGTTCTTCAGATCGCTGATCCCAGAGCCCGCGAAGCCCTAGCAGCAGTGTCCACGGGCCGAGGTAGGCTCCCATGTCCGAAGTCGAGGAGCAGGTCAACCGGTGAAGGTACTCGTCGTACACAACCGCTACCGCTCACTCACCCCTTCCGGTGAGAACCAGGTCGTGGACTCCGATATCGCAGCGATGCGCGAGCGCGGGGTGACCGTGGTGCCCTACATCAGGGACAGCGACGAGATCGAATCGTGGTCGCCGGCAAAGCAGGCCTCGCTCGCCGTACTGCCGACGTACTCACGTAAGTCTGTGCACGACATCCGGTCGCTCATCGCTGATGACCGGCCCGACGTCCTGCACCTGCACAATCCCTACCCGTTGGTCTCACCAGCAGTGATCAACGTCGCCGTGCAGGCCGGCATCCCCGTCGTCCAGAGCGTCCATAACCACCGGCACGTCTGCGTCAAGGGCATCTACTTCAGGGACGGCAAGCTCTGCCAGGACTGCCTCGGCAAGACCATTCCGTGGCCGGCCGTCGCGCACGGCTGTTATCAAGACTCGCGAATCCGCACGGTTCCGATGGCCACGGCACTCGTCGTTCATCGGCGGACCTGGCGACGGGTCGCCAGGTACCTCGCCCTGACGCCGCAGATGGTGACGCATCTGCTGTCAGCAGGCATTCCTGCGAGCCGCATCACAGTCCGCCCGAACACCGCTCCCGACCCTGGCCCGCCGGATCTCGACGTGGGCGACGGATTTCTTTTCGCGGGTCGGCTGTCCGAGGAGAAGGGCGTCTCCTTGCTCGTCGATGCGTGGCGCCGGCATCCGGACCAGTCGCTCGGCACTCTGACAGTGCTCGGTGACGGGCCGCAGCGCGGTCTCGTGGAGACCCTGGCCACCGAGCGCACGGACGTCCGTACGCTCGGTCGCGTGGCCCCCGCCGTCGTCGCCGAGGAGATGCGCGCGACCGGCGCGGTCGTCGTTCCATCGACGTGTCCTGAGGCTTTCCCGATGGTCGTCGTCGAGGCGTTCGCGAACGGCCGGCCGGTCATTGGCACCGCGCTGGGTGGGCTCCCCGGAATAGTCGAACCCGGCGTCGGGTCCCTCGTCGCGCCGGAGGTCGACGCCTTTGCGACGGCTCTCGCCGACTTGCCACGGCTCAACACTCCGGCCGTCCGGGCCGCCGCCCGTGCCCGCTACGAACAGCTGTACTCGCCAGGGGTCGTGCACGACCAGCTGCTCGAAATCTACGATGCTGTCCGGATGGAATCCTCGAAACGGAAGTCGCGGCCGTCGGAAACCAAGAGTCACACATGAGCGATCATTACTCGCCCGAGACGTCATCGACGGATGCGACGCCCAGGCTGAGCCGGCTTCAACGAGTGCTCGAGACGCCCGTGGTCTTTGCTGCGGTGATCCTCTTCCTGGCCGCGAGCAGGTGGGGAAGCTACCTCCACATCCCCGGCGTGCGGTTCTACATCGGCGACGCGCTCGTGGCGCTCGGCGTTCTGCAGGTGGTCCTGTTGAGGCGGGCCGGCCGCCTCGTCATTCGTCGCCCGGACCGGACCACCCTGCCGGTCGTGTACCTCCTTGCGGGCTTCTTTGCGTGGGCGGTGCTGCGTTTCTTCACGCGCACCAGCATTCCCATCGTCGCGCTTCGGGACATGGCGCCGTACATGTATGCGATCACCGCGCTGCTTGCCTACCTGCATCCCGTCCGCGATCGAACGCGGACCCGTCTCGGGATCTACTCGGCGCTCGTGTTCCATGCGCTGTGGTACGTCGGCGCGTCCCACTCGCTGCTGACCGCTGCACCGACCGTGAACGTCGAGGCCCCCATTTTCAGCACGCGGCCCGACTTCGATGCGGCTGTCTTCGCGATAGCGATTGGCCTGGCATTGCGCCAGATGCTCGTCGAACGGACCGGCCGCCGACCGTCTCTGACGGTCGCCCTCATCGCGTTTCTCGCCGTCAACGTCTACGCCCTGACGAGCCAGCATTCCCGGTCCGGTCTCGTCGCCTCCATAGTCACGATCGTCGTTGTTGTCGGCGCATGGCTGCGCAGCCAACCTGAGGATTTCGAGCAACCGCCGGCGCAGACACACTGGGCCGCACGGGGCGGCGTGGTCTTCGCAGCCATCCTGTCCGCGATTCTCGCGCTGCTTTTCACGCTGCCCGGGCAGCGATTGATCGACGGCCTCGACGGCACTGCCGGGTCGGCAGGCGGTACCCAACACGCGCGGGTACTCGTCCTCGACGGGATTTCACACTGGCTGTTCCACAGTCCGTTGTTCGCCGTATTCGGAGTCGGTTACGGCCCGAACATCCTGACCCGGAGTGGCACCCTCGACTATCTCGAGGGCAGTGTTTACGAGAATGTCCGTTCGCCCCACAACTATTTGCTCGGCACCTGGGCGAGACTCGGAATCCCCGGCGTCCTGCTGGCGGCGGCGCTGCTCATAGCGGCCGGCTTGATGGCGGTGCGCAGGCTGCGGGGCGCCACGGCGCCCGCCGACACGCTGGCCGCGCTCATCCTCCTGAGCATCCCGGTCGTGGCGCTGCTCGGCGTGGTGCTGGAGTCGCCGTTTGGCGCGATCCCCTATTTCTGGGCGATTGGTCAGCTCCTTGCGACGACCCGGGAGCGCAGCAAACGCGAGGCCGCAGATCCGGCGACGGCGATCGCCGGCGCGCAGCGCGAGCGCGAGCTGCTCGACCGCGAGCAGCACGTTGGCGTTCAGGTCGAGTGCCTCCCGGCAGGCCAGTACGGCGTCCGCGCGGCGAATCGTCGACTCCGGTGTGGTGGTTTCCGCCATGCGCCGGGTGAGAGCAATCTGGTCCGCGTGCACCACGTGGTCACCAGCCCCGAACTGCACAGCCAGCACGTCGCGGTACAGAGCAGCCAGATCCACCAGAGCGCGGTCCAGCACATCGCGCCGGGCCCGCGTCTCGCGCGATTTCTGCCGCTTCGCCAGGTCGGCGTAGAGGCCGGCGCTGCCGCGGCTCTTGCCGGCGACAGCGGCGAACGCCTCAGTCTCGTCCTTGGCGAGCGCTGCGCTCCCACGATCCGACGTGTCCTCCGCGCCCGCTACAAGGTCGGCCGCGGCGGCCAACGCCTCCCCCACCGTTGTGAGCCGGCGCGGCAACTCGAGCACCTCCTTGCGTTCGGCGCGAGCGGATTCGTCGAGGGCCAGGGCCTTGGCCCGGCCGACGTGCCCCATCGACGCGACCGCGGCCCAGCGCGCCATCGCCTCGTCGACACCGTCGCGGCCGATCAGGACGGAGGCGACGTCGTCCGGTGTCGGCAGGCGAAGCGTGACGAGCCGGCAGCGGGACCTGATCGTCGGCGGCAGGTCGTCGGCGCTCGGCGCACACAGTAGGAACACCGAGCCGGGTTCAGGCTCCTCGATCGCCTTGAGCCATACGTTGGCGGCGCGCTCGGTCAGCCGGTCCGCGTCCTCGATCAGCACGATCCGCCATCGCGCGCCGGCCGCGGACATGGCGGCGCGGCGTACGACGTCCCGGGCCTCCTCGACGGAAATCGACAGTCCAGCCGGCGTCACGAACACGACGTCGGGGTGGGTGCGCGCCCGCACCTGGGCACAGGAGGCGCAGTGGCCGCAGCCGTCGTCGGGGCACTGCAGCGCGGCAGCGAAGGTTCTCGCGGCGACCGACCGGCCCGACCCCGGTGGACCGGTGAACAGCCAGGCGTGCGACATGCCGTCGCCGGCGACCGCGGCGGTCAGCACTGAAATCACGTCACGCTGCCCGACGAGCTCGTCGAAGACGCTCACCGGCGCTGGGCCGATTGCGACATCGAGCGGCGTGAGGTGGCAGCCGGGCTCGGCAGCAGCCGCGTCACCCGGGCGCGGATCTGCTGTTGTACGTCGCTCGCGGGCTTTGCAGCGTCGAGCACGAGATAGCGGTGCGGCGCCCGGCTGGCCAACTCGACGAACGTGGCCCTGACCCGGCGGTGGAAGGCGAGGTCCTCGGACTCCAGGCGATCCGGCTCGCCGCTGATCCGCGAAAGCCCCGCGACAGGATCGATGTCGAGAACCACGGTGAGGTCGGCGACCAGGTTGCCGGTCGCCCACTTCGACAGCCGCGACAGCTCGCTCTGGGACAGCTCGCGGCCACCGCCCTGATAGGCGAGCGTCGAGTCGACGTAGCGGTCGGTGATGACTATGTCGCCGCGCAGCAGCGCCGGCCGCATGACCTCGTCGACATGCTGCGCCCGGTCCATCGCGTAGAGCAGGGCCTCGGCGCGCGAGCTCAAGCCGGTCGTGGCGCGGTCGAGCAGCACCCGGCGCACTTCACGCCCCAGTGCGGTACCTCCGGGCTCGCGGGTGACGACCGGGGTCATGCCCTGCTCGTTCAGCCAATCGGCGAGCAGCTCGACCTGGGTCGACTTGCCCGCGCCCTCGCCGCCTTCGAACGCGATGAACACCCCGCTGTACGCCGCTCTGCGGGCTCCCGCTCCTGGCCGCACTGCACGGCGTACCTGTTGCAGCAGTGGGACTTTGGCGTGGTCGTCCATCTGCCGGAACGCAAGCAGTCCGACGAGCGTTGCGAGCACGCCGGCTCCGAACAGCGTCATCGTGACGCCGTCGCTGCGGATCCGCGCATGCCCGATCCTGATCTCGCTGAAGCCGATAGCGCCCGCCACCAACGGGGCAGCGACCAGCACGAGCAGCAGGTCGACGCGGACCAGCGACTGAACCATCGCGAAGGTGCGGCCGCGGTACTCGTCGGCGACCTCGGCGCCCAGCATCGTGTAGCCGGTCACCCAGGCGATCCCGGCGAAGGCCCCGACCATCAGCGTCGCCACGACGACGAAGATCAGGTTGGGCAGCACCGCGTTGATCATCAGAGTCACGCCGGCGGCCGTGATGGAGAGCCCGAAGAGGGACTTGCGGGAGAACTCGGACAGCAGTTGCGGGCCCAACGCCATCCCCAGCGCGAGACCGGCGAACACTGCTCCGAAGAGAAGGCCGTAGCCGGCGTTGCCGCCGTGCAGGACAGTGACGAATGGCTTGGCCAGCGCGATCACCACACCGCCGGCAGCAAAGGCTCCAAGGATGCCGAGCACCAGTCCGCGGACGAGGCGGTTGGCCCCCACGAAGCTCCAGCCGTCGACGATTGCCCGCAGCATCGTCGGTTCGGGCTCGCCCTCGACGGCATCGCGCCGCGCCATGCCGATGGAGTCGGTCATGCGCCAGACCGTGAGCGCGGAGAACAGGAACGTCGCCGCATCGAAGTAGAGCGCGAGGTCGACCCGGTTGGTCGTGAAGAACGGCAGCGCGGTGCCGAGCAGCCTGGCGATCACGGCGAGCACGATGAACACCGCGGCGGCAATCGGCGCCGTGCCGTAGCTGGTGATCAGGCTGAGCTGGTTGGCCGCTTCCAGCTTCTCCTTCGGCACCAGGTTGGGCACCGAGGCTTCCTTTGCCGGAATCCAGAAGAGGCTGATCGCCTCGACGACGAAGGACGCCGCGAACAGGTAGACGACGTTGCGCACTACGGGAATCGAGGCGAACACCGCGAACCGCGCGATGTCGCAGGTGACCATCAGCTTGCGCCGGTTGAAACGGTCCGCGAACGCGCCCGCGAACGGTCCGATGACGACCGCGGGCAGCAGCCGGAAGGCGAACACCCCGCTGATCGCGAAGGCGCCCTTGCGTTCGCCCTTGACCAGTTCCTGCGCGAGCGCCGTGGTCGCCAGCAGGCCGAGCCAGTCGCCGAGGCTGGAGAAGCTCAGCGCGATCCACAGGCGGCGGAAGTCGACGTACGCGAGCACGCCGCGTACCTCGCTCGCCTCGGGTCTGTGCGTGGTGGCCAGCTCGGGGAGCGCAGGCGGCGTAACGGGGTCGCTTGCGGCGGGAACGATTCCTCCAGGGCTGGCGCTAGTGGCCTCACCGGCGAAAGCCGCCGATCAGACAGCCACTGTAAACCGCGTGCCGGACTCAGGCCTTCTTGGGCGCCTTGGCCTTGGCCGCTGCCTTTTTGGCTGCGGGCTTCGCTGTCGCCTTCTTGGCCGCGGTCTTCTTTGCCGGCGCGCGGCGCGCCGCCTTGCGTGGCGTGGACGGGCCGCGAGCCCGCCGGTCGGCGATCAGCTCCGCGGCGCGTTCGGTCGTGATCGACTCGATGGAGTCGTCCTTGCGGAGCGAGGCGTTGGTCTCGCCGTCAGTGACATAGGGACCGAAGCGACCCTCCTTGACGACGATCGGCTTGTCGCTGACCGGGTCGTTGCCGAGTTCCTTCAGTGGCGGCGCCGCCGCGGCGCGCTGGCCGCGGCCCTGCTTCGGAAGCGCGTAGATGGCCAGCGATTCGGGCAGCGTGATCGTGAAGAGCTGATCCTCCGTGTCGATGCTGCGGAAGTCGCTGCCCTTCTTGATGTAGGGGCCGTAGCGGCCGTTCGAGGCGATGATCTCCTCGCCGTCGGCGGGATCGACGCCGACGACGCGGGGCAGGGTCAGCAGCTTGACGGCCACCTCCAGGTCGATCGTGTCCAGATCCATGTCCTTGAACAGCGACGCGGTGCGCGGCTCCGCCTTGATCCCTTCGGGGATGACTGTGGTCACGTAGGGGCCGTAGCGCCCGGCCTTCGCGACGACGTCGAAGCCGAGCTCGGGGTGCTTGCCCAGCGGCCGGTCACCGCTGGGCGCGCTGAGCAGTTCCTCGATCTTTTCCAGCGTCAGCTCGTCGGGTGCGAGGTCCTCGGGCACCGAGGCGCGCTCGTCGCCGCGCTGGAGGTAGGGACCGTACTGACCGACGCGCACGACGATGTCGTTGCCATCGGCGTCCCGCCCGACCGTGATGGAGTTGACCTCTCGGGCATCGATGTCGCCCAGGTTCTCCGAGACCATCGCTTTCAAGCCCGGCACGCCGTCACCGAAGTAGAACCGCTGCAGGTAGGCGATCGAGTCGCCCGACCCGTTTGCAATCTCGTCGAGATCGTCCTCGAGGCTGGCGGTGAAGTTGTAGTCGACGAGCTTGTCGAAATGCTGTTCGAGCAGGCCGATCACCGCGAACGCGATGAAGGACGGGATGAGTGCCGTGCCCCGCTTCCACACGTAGCCGCGGTCCTGAACGGTGCCGATGATGGAGGCGTACGTCGACGGGCGGCCGACACCCATCTCCTCCAATGCCTTGACCAGCGACGCCTCCGTGTAGCGCGACGGCGGCTGCGTGGTGTGGGCTTTCGCTTCCAGTCCAGCCACTCCGATACGGTCGCCTTCAGCTAACGGCGGGAGCCGGGTCTCGCGGTCCTCGAGCTCGGCGTCAGGATCGTCGGCGCCTTCGACGTACGCCCGCAGGAATCCGGGGAAGGTGATGACCTTGCCGCTGGCGGCGAACTCGGCGTCCTCGCCGGAGCCGGAGCGGGCGCCGAGCCGCACCTGCATGCTCTGACCGCTCGCGTCGGTCATCTGCGAGGCGACCGTGCGCTTCCAGATGAGCTCGTAGAGCCGGAGTTCGTCCGATTGAAGTTCGCGCGCAACCTGGTCGGGTGTCCGGAACGAGTCGCCGGCCGGACGGATCGCCTCGTGCGCCTCCTGGGCGTTCTTGACCTTCTTGACGTACTGCCGCGGCTTTTCGGGGACGTAATCGTCGCCGTAGAGCGACCTGGCCTGCGCCCGCGCAGCGTTCAGTGCGGTCTCCGACAAGGTGGTGCTGTCGGTGCGCATATAGGTGATGTAGCCATTTTCGTAGAGGCGCTGCGCCACTGACATCGTCCGCTGCGAACTGAACCGCAGCTTGCGGCCGGCCTCCTGCTGCAGCGTCGAGGTCATGAAGGGCGGGTAGGGCGAGCGTTTGAACGGCTTCTCGTCGACCGACCGGACGGCGAACGAGGCGCCCTCGAGACCCGCCCTCAACGAGCGAGCCGCCGCTTCGTCGAGTGCCGCGACATTCGCGGTCTTGAGGTTGCCGTCCTCGCCGTAGTCCTTGCCGGTGGCGACGCGCCGGCCGTCGACCGAAATCAAGGTCGCTTCGAACGAGGTCACACCATTGACGTCGGGACGCGGTCCGTCGAAGGTGCCCTCGATGTCCCAGTAGCCCGCGGTGTTGAAGCGCATCCGGGCCCGCTCCCGTTCGACGAGCACGCGGGTTGCGACACTCTGTACCCGGCCCGCCGAAAGCCTAGGCTTGACCTTCTTCCACAGCACGGGCGAGACCTCGTAGCCGTAGAGGCGGTCGAGTATGCGGCGCGTCTCCTGCGCATCGACCAGCCGCCGGTCGAGTTCGCGAGAGTTGTCGACGGCGTGCTGGATCGCGCTCTTGGTGATCTCGTGGAACACCATCCGCTTGACCGGAACCCGCGGGTTGAGCACTTCCAGCAGGTGCCATGCGATCGACTCGCCCTCGCGGTCCTCGTCTGTGGCCAGGTAGAGCTCGTCGGCGTTCTTGAGCAGCGCCTTGAGTTTTGCGACCTGCTGACGCTTGTCGGCCGACACGACGTACAGCGGCTTGAAGCCGTTGTCCACGTCGACTCCCAGCCGCGCCCAGGGCTCGCCCTTCATCGCGGCCGGTACGTCAGCGGCGTTGCGCGGCAGGTCGCGGATGTGACCGATCGAGGACTCAACGACATAGTCGGAGCCGAGGAACCCGGCGATGGTCTTCGCCTTCGCGGGCGACTCGACGACGACGAGTGGCCGGCCGGTGCTCGTGGCAGCGCCCTTGGCGGCGCCCGCCTCAGCGGTGCTACTCGGCACTGTTCTCCTCGGTGGTCGACTCAACCGCGCGGCGGGTGCGGGCCTTGCGCGGAGCCTTGATCGCGCGGTTACGCCACATCAACGGCGCGTAGCACCCGGCGACCGCACAATACATGAGCGCTCCGGCGGCCCTGCGCAGCCCTGCTTCTACGGCCAGCCGTCCACCGGTACGCCGTCGGGCCGGTCGCCGAGCAGCTCCCGGAGCCGGCCCAGGCGGCGCACGCCGGTGATGCGGTAGGCGGGACCATCCGCCCGAGGTCCGACGAACACCGCCGCGAGGCCGGCAGCCGCGAGCGCCGCCCCGACGGGCGCCCAGACTGCTTCGTCCTGCAGGCCGAGCGCGAACCGGTACCCGCCGGCGTCGTTGCCGCCGGCCGCGAGCGCCCAGAACCGCAGCCGAGGGCCGTCCAGCGCGAGGTCTGCGGGTGCCCGCTTGCCGCCGCCGCCGGACCACGCATCGGCGATGCCGGCCAGTGCCTCGTCGAAGGCCGTCCGCACACTCGTGCGGCCGCCAGGCGCGTCGGCGCAGTCGGCGGCGAGGCCGGCTTCGCGCAACGCCGCGGCCAGCGGCTCGGCCCGATCGGAGTGGACCACGACGCTCACCCGGGCGAGCGGGCCCTGCCGGACGATCTGCCCGGCGCCGCACAGCAGACCTTCGACGTCATCCGGCCGGGCGGCGCGCGCCGCGGCGGAGAAGAACGACAGCTGTCCGCCCATCATGCGGCCACTGTACGGCGAGACGCTCGCAGCACCCGGGAGAAGCGAACCGTTGTTGCAGAGAGTGTTTGAAACAACACGTGGAGTGGTTGTAACCTGCGTCGCAGGGCACGACTAAACCGGCGTTCGCTCGAAGGACGAAGGCAGCGCCGTGTGGAGGGAGGTCGCTGTGGCGCCACATCCACTGGCCCAGCGGGCGGTGCGGTGATCATCGCTGCCGAGGAACTGCTGTCCTCACGGGTTCTCATCGTCGACGATGAGCCGGTCAACCTGGCCCTGCTCCACGAGTTGCTGGAAGCCGAGGGCTACTCGGGCATCCGATGCACCACCGAGCCGCGCACCGTTGTGCGTACCGTCGCCGAGTGGGAACCCGACATCATCCTGCTCGACCTCGTGATGCCGGGCCTGGATGGATACGCGCTCCTGGAGCAGCTCCGAGCCGGCAAGTCGCGAGTGTTCATGCCGATTCTGGTGCTCACCGGGGACACGACGCGCACGGCCAGGGAACGTGCGCTGCGCCTCGGCGCCAACGATTTCTTGACCAAACCCTTTGATCCGGCCGAAACCGTTCTGCGGGTCGGCAACCTGCTGGAGACCAGGGCGCTGCACCGGCGATTGCGAGCACAGAATGCTCAGCTCGAGGCCCGGGTACGGGAGCGCACCGCCGAGCTCGAAGAGGCCAGGCTGGAAATCCTCGACCGGCTCGCCGCCGCCGCCGAATACCGCGACGACGACACCCACCGACACACTCAGCGCGTCGGCGACGTCACCGCCCTGCTCGCCACCGCCCTTGGGTACGCCGCTGCGGAAGCGGAGACGCTGCGCCGCGCGGCGCCGCTGCACGACGTCGGCAAGATCGGCATCTCCGACGAGATCCTGCTCAAGCCCGGTCGGCTCACCCCGGCGGAGTTCGAGCAGATCCAGCGGCACACCGAGATCGGGGCGCGAATCCTGACCGGCAGCCGCTCGGCCATCCTGCAGATGGGCGAGATCATTGCCAGGACGCACCACGAACGCTGGGACGGCAGCGGCTACCTTGGCCTGCGAGCCGCGTCGATCCCGCACGCCTCTCGCATCGTCGCAGTCGCCGACGTCTTCGATGCCCTGACGCACGAGCGACCGTACAAGCACGCGTGGCCGCGCACCGACGCCGTCCGCTACATCCGCGACGGCGCCGCGAGCCAGTTCGACCCGGCGGTCGTCTCAGCGTTCGTTGCACTCGACCGCGGCGGCAGTCTTGCCCTCGCCGAACGCGCTCCAGCATGCGGAGCACCCGAGGTGGGGCGCTTCGTGCGCCTGCCCGACGCGCACGGTGCGCGCACGCCGGGCTGACTCCGGCTGGCTACGTGAGGCCGACCGCATCCGGCTCACGCAGGTTGACATCCGTCGCCGAGGCAACGGTGCGTCGCTTCGAGTAGAGGACCGAACCCGCGATGACACCGGTGCACAACACCGAGACCACGAATCGCACCCAGTTGTTCCTGGTGCTGCCGACGGTGTACTTGACGACCGTCGGCGCGATCAGCACCGCGACCAGGTTCATCACCTTGATGAGCGGGTTGAGAGCCGGGCCGGCGGTGTCCTTGAAAGGGTCACCGACCGTGTCACCGATGACGGTCGCAGTGTGCGCATCGGAGCCCTTGCCGCCGTAGATGCCTTCCTCGACCAGCTTCTTCGCGTTGTCCCATGCGCCGCCGGCGTTGGACAGGAAGACGGCCATCAGCTGACCTGCGGCAATTGCGCCGCCGAGGTAGGCGCCCAGCGACCCGTACCCCAGAGCGAAACCCACCGCGATCGGGGAGAGCACTGCGAGCAGACCTGGCGTCGTCAACTCCCGCAGCGAGTCGCGCGTGCAGATGTCGACCACCCGCCCGTAGTCGGGCTTCTCGGTGTAGTCCATGATTCCCGGGTGCTCGTGGAACTGCTGCCTGACCTCGAAGACCACCCGGCCCGCAGCCCGGCTCACCGCGCTGATCGCCAGCGAGGAGAACAGGAACGGGATGGACGCGCCGATGATCAGGCCTACGAGAATCTGTGGCCGGTCGATCGAGAGGTTGAAGGTGGCCGGATCGATCTTCGCCTTCGACAGGGCGCCTTGCACGGCTTCCCGGAACGACCCGAACAGCGAAGTAGCGGCCAGCACTGCGGTGGCGATGGCCATGCCCTTTGTGATCGCTTTCGTGGTGTTGCCGACCGCATCGAGCCCGGCCATGATCTCGTCGGCTTCCTTGCCGAGCCCGCCTGACATCTCCGCAATCCCGTGGGCGTTGTCAGAAACCGGACCGTAGGTGTCCATCGAGACGATGACGCCGACCGTCGTGAGCATGCCCATGCCGGTGAGCGCGATCGAGTAGAGCGCCACCTTCTCGTTGCCGTGCCCGAGCAGATACGAGCCGTAGATGGCCGCGCACAGGACGAACGCCGAGTAGACCGTGCTTTCGAGGCCGACGGAGATCCCCGACAGGATCGTCGTGGCCGGACCGGTCAGCGAGGACTTCGCGATGTCCTGCACCGGCTTGCGTTCCGTCGCCGTGAAGTACTCGGTCAACACCTGGATGACCGAGGCGAGCACCAGGCCGATGATCGTGGCAGCCGTGGCGATCAACGCTGGGTTGCCCGGCAGGTTGGCGATGCTGTTCGGCACGTTGTCGAGCTTGGAGAACTTCGTCGGAAGGAAAGCGAACGCGGCTGCTGCGACGAAGATCGCGGACGCCGCAGCCGAGGTGAAGAAGCCCCGGTTGATCGCCTTCATGCCGTTCGAGTCGGTGTCTCGTGGCGCCACCGCGAAGATGCCGATGATCGAGGTGACCACGCCGATGCCGCGTACGAGCATCGGGAAGATCACGCCCTTGATGCCGAACGCCGCGTTGCCGAGGATGAGTGCGGCGACCAGCGTCACCTCGTACGACTCGAAGAGGTCGGCGGCCATGCCGGCGCAGTCGCC
>JBDTYE010000050.1:0-16362 GCA_040005895.1 Actinomycetota bacterium
GCCCGGGCGGCGTACGCCTGGCGGACGATCGACGCCGAGCTGGCGGCCCTCTCCTACGACTCGCTCCTGGACGACAAGGAGTTAGCGGGCGTGCGGTCAGCAGGCGACGGCGCGCGGATGCTGACCTTCGACTCCGCCGAGCTGAGCGTCGAGATCGCGGTCGAGCGCGGTCGCCTGATCGGCCAGCTGGTGCCGCCGCAGTCAGGTCAGGTCGAGGTCAGGTACGCCGGCGGGTCGGTCACCGTGTCCGCTGACGACATCGGCCGGTTCGCCTGCGACGGCGTGCCACGCGGGCCGTTCAGCCTGCGCTGCGTCACCTCGGCGGCAACCCCGATCGTGACCGACTGGATCGTCCTCTAGTACGCCGGCGCCGACTCCGGTTGCATGCTGACGACCCTTCCCACCCCCGCGACCTGCTGCGCGTCAGCGTGAACTCGCGCGTAGGCCTGCGGGGCTGAGACGGCGTCGCGCGACATCCGCGAGGCGATCGCGGCCCCGGCGAGCGGCGTCGCGAACGACGTACCGCTCCACTGGCAGATGCCGCTGAAAGACCTCGGGCCGGAACTGTCTGCCGGCAGGTAAGACCCGTCGGCGAACGCACTCTCGATGTCGACGCCCTCCGCCCATACGTCGACCCAAGGGCCGTGGTTGCTGAAATCGGCTCGGTTCTTGTTGCTGTCGACGGCGCCGACACCGATGACCGTCTCCGTGGCTGCCGGCCAGAATTGCCTGTTGATCCCGTCGTTGCCGGCGGCGGAGACCACGACGCAGTGCGGCTGCTGCTCCTTGATCCGCTTCCAGGCCGCCTCCAACCCGATCGGCGGCTGGTCACCGCGGGTGTAGGCGCCGAGCGAGAGGCTGAGGATGTCGGGGTTGCGGTCCAGCGCCTGGTCGATCGCGGCGGCGAGAGTGATCTCGTCGCAGAGGCCGTCGACGCTCAGCGCCTTGTCAATCGTGATCGACGCGCGAGGGGCCCAGCGGCGTACGACACCCGCGATGAATGTGCCGTGGCCGACGATCGGGTCGAGGTAACCGTTCTCGTCGACATCCTTGGTCTCGAAGTCGTCGGGATCGGCATGAACGTCGCCCAGCCACGCCTGCTCGCGGAACTCGGGAAGCAGTCCCGTGTCGACGATGCCGACCTGGACACCCTCGCCGTCACTCGAGTCGGACATCGACCACGAGAGCGCCGAAAGCTCCCGCGGCTCTCCGCCCGGACCCCACGGCAACCAGGGCGCAGCGACGAAAACATGATTGGGTCCGAACCGGCCGGCGTACCCGAGGGCGTCCTCGAGACGCGCGACAACCTCGTGTACACCGACACCGTGGGGCAGCGCGATGGAGACGGTTCCGGCTTGGCCGCTCTCGGACCCGACAGGCATCTTCAACCGGCTCAAAGCCGAGGCGACGTCGTCGTGGGCATCCGATGAGACAAGGAGCTGACCGGGTCGGTGCAACCAGCCGTCCGTCACTTCTATGTCGTGGTGCCGCGCTGCAACGGTTCGAAGGCGCGAAACGAAGACGGACGCCGGCTGCTCCTGCATGGACTCTCCCCCGTGATCGGCTGCGGAGCACCTGTTCTACCATCGACCGCGTGCCCCGCCCAGATCGCCACCCGGATGCCGCCGAAATGGCTCAGGCGGCGTACGAATCAGCGACTCGCGACCCGGAAGGATCGCGCTTGCTGGCCGAGGGCGCGGAAGTGTTGGCACGGGCTCAGCACAATGCCGCGGCGCACTCGGTAGCCCGGCAGGCGATGGGAATCGCGGCACGATCGCTTGGGCGCAACGACGAGGCGGTGGCTCACCTGCGTCGCGGGGTCTCGATAGCTCTGCATGCGGGGCTGGACCGGCAGGCGGCGCGCTGCCGGGTGTCTCTCGCCCCGGCCCTCCATCTGTCGGGAAGTACGCGCCGGGCGATCTCGACGCTGGACCAGGCCACCCAATCCCTGGACGGCCAGGATCGGGCGCAAGCCCTTACGCAGCAGGCGATGCTGCAGTTCGTTGTCGGCGACCTGGATGCCGCACTCTCGTCACTGCGCAGGGCGATCCCGGTACTGCGCCGGGAGGGAGAACAGATCTGGCAGGCCCGCGCGCTGACCACTCGCGGCGTGGTCCGAACCCGGTTGGGTCAGTTCACGACGGCGGACGCCGACTTCGCCGAGGCGCACCGAATGTTCACCTCCGCCGGCGACGCACCGGACGCAGCGGGGGCCTTGCACAACAGGGGGTGGGCAGCGGCCTACCGAGGTGACGTTCCGGCCGCCCTTGAGCACTACGACGCCGCCGAAGTCGCGTTGACCGAAGCCGGCATTCCAACCGGGGCACTCCCACTCGACCGGGTCCAGCTCCTGCTCTTCGCGGGCCTGGCCGAGGAGGCGTGGACACTGGCTGAGTCGACCGCGTCGGCACTCGCCGCCAGTGGACTTCATGGCTCGCGTGCGGATGCGTTGCTGATCGCTTCTGCGGCCGCGCTGGCAGCGGGAGACACCGCGGCGGCGCTAGGTCGGGCCGAGGATGCGCGCATCGGCTTCAGGCGGCTGGGCCGGTCCGGCTGGACCGCCCTCGCGGGCTATGCGGCGGTCCGCGCCCGATGGGGTGCGGGCGACTACTCGGCCCGCGCGTTCCGACTTGCGCGAAGAACGGCGCAGGAGCTGGAAGCTGCCAGGCTGGCCGGGCCGGCACTCGACTCCAGGCTCATCGCGGGTCGCACTGCGCTCGCTCTCGGTCGCAAGCCGGCTGCCTTCTCGGAGCTGACCGCGGTGGCCGCAGCTCGCCGGCGCGGCACTGCGGAGCAACGATCCCGCGGCTGGCTCGCCGAGGCGCTGCTTCGGACCGAGAAAGGCAAGACCGCTTCGGCCGTCCGCGCCCTCCGTGCCGGGCTCGACATCATTGACCGACACAGGGCCACGCTGGGAGCGACCGAGCTGCGGGCGCACGCGTCCAATCACGGCACCGACCTCGCGACACTCGGGCAGCGGCTGGCCATCGAGTCAGGCCGCCCGGCCGTCATACTCGAGTGGACCGAGCGCTGGCGCGGCGCAGCGCTCCGGCTGGCGCCGGTGCGGCCTCCGGACGACCGAGAACTGGCCACGGACCTGGCGTCGCTCCGCTCGGTGCACACAGATCTGGCGAAGGCGGCTGCAGAGGGCCGGCCGACGAGCGCGCTGGCGCGACGGCGTACGACGCTCGAGGAGTCAGTGCTGCGCCGGACCCGTCGCACCTCCGGATCAGTCTCGGACTCCAACAGGATTGCCACGTCGCACGAGTTGGCCGAGGTTCTGGGCGAGCACGCACTTGTCGAGATCGCCGCCGTCGATGACCGCATTTACGGCGTCGCACTGGTTGAAGGCCGGTTGAGTCTTCATGCACTGGGCGATGTGCCGACGGTCGTGAAGGAACTCGACGCCAGCCGATTTGCTTTACGGCGCCTGGCATTTCAGCGAGGGTCGCGGGCTTCGGTTGCTGCCGCGCGGGCTGGGATCGCGCACAGTGGCAGCCGGCTCGAAGGGCTGCTGATTGCTCCGATGCTCGGCTTCGTCGGCGACCGGCCTCTCGTGATCATTCCACCGGGTGGGTTGCACACACTCGCCTGGTCGACGCTCCCGTCGTGCGCGAGCCGCGCCATCACGATCGCACCATCCGCGACGACCTGGCTGCGGTGCGCTCGGTCGCGGCCACCCCGAGGTAAGCGCGTGGCGCTCGTCGCGGGTCCCGGCTTACCGGGCGCCGATGACGAGGTGGCTGCTCTGCGAGAACTCCATCCGACGGCGACTCTGTTGACGGGCCAGGCCGCCACCGCGAAGGCGGTCTGCAAGGCGATCGATGGCGCCGAGCTCGCTCACATTGCCGCGCACGGGACTTTCCTCGGTGACAACCCGTTGTTTTCTTCCCTGAGCATGATCGACGGACCGATGACGGTGTATGACCTCGAACTGTTGCGCCGGGCGCCGTACCGGATCGTGCTCTCGTCATACGACTCAGGCCTCGCCGGCGTGCGCGCGGGCGACGAGTTGATGGGCCTGGCTGCAGCCCTGTTTCCCCTTGGTACGTCGGGGATTGTGGCGAGCGTCGTACCGGTGCCGGACGAGGCCACGCGGCCGCTGATGACGGCACTGCACCGTCGCGTGGTCGCCGGCGATTCGCTGTCACAGGCACTGGCGAGTGCGCGCTCGACTCTGGATCTCGATGACCCCGTTCAGTACGCCGCCGGGGCCGCCTTCGTTGCCCTCGGAGCGCAGTAGTACCCGGCCGTTGCGGTATTTCTCGGGGGCTTGGTGTATCTGCGCCGCCAGCGCTCGCTCTTGTCCGCGTACCGCACGGGGCGGGCCCGATCGGGGGAGCCCGGCAGCGGGGGGCACGGCAGACCGGGGCGTCTTCGGGCGGGCCGGTCCGCTGCCGCGTGAAACGCGCTGTTCACCGGCGTTGAACGGGCTGAACGGCCACGAAGGCCCCGTCCCCGACCGGTATCACGGCCTGAACCGACCACTCGTCAAAGGGAGGAGGAACGGCATGAACCAGCCGACGGACGACGAGCAGCTCCTCGCCGAGCTGCGCGCCGCGCTGAGCGACCAAGATCCGGTGCCCGGCACGGTCACCGCAGCCGCCCGGGCGGCGTACGCCTGGCGCAGCATCGACGCCGAACTGGCGGCCCTGTGCTACGACTCGCTGCTGGACGACAAGGATTTAGCGGGCGTGCGGTCAGCGGGCGACGCTGCGCGGATGCTGTCGTTCGAGGCCGACGCGCTGAGCGTCGAGATCTCAATCGAAGGCGCCCGGATCATCGGTCAGCTCGACCCACCACAGGCTGGCGAGATCGAGGTCCGGCACCGGGGTGGCTTGATCCTGGTGCCCGCCGACGAGCTCGGGCGCTTCGCGTGCGACAGCATCCAGCACGGCCCCGTCAGCCTGCGCTGCCTGACGTCGTCGGCGACGCCCGTCGTGACCGACTGGATCGTCCTTTAGTACTGCCGGCTCTCGCTCAGGTGCCGGGCAGGATCCGAACCGCCACGCCGAAATCGGGAATCGCGGTGCCGCTGCCGAGCAACACCTTCAGCGCCTCGCGCGGCGACAGAGAACGCTCGTCCGCAAGCCGCGCCACCGCGCCGGCTATCTGCGGAGCCGCGAACGAGGTCCCGGTCCACAAAGCCCACGCATCGGCCGGGAAGGTGTCCGGCTGCGGGTCTGTCTCGAACGACTCTGCGCCCTTTGGGTACGGCGAAAGGAGGCCCTCCCCGACGGTCGAGCAGGTCACCCAGAAACCCCGGTTGGACCAGACCGTCGGGGCCATGTCCGAGGTCAGCCCGGCGACCGAGACGACGCTCCGGAACGCCGCCGGCCAGCAGGGGCGCCGACTGCCGTCGTTCCCTGCCGCCGCGACCACCATCACCTCGCCCTTGGTTCGCTCGTTGATCAGGTCGAGCGCAGCGCCGATCGCAACCAGGGGCTGGTCGTCGACCGTCTGCGTGCCGAGCGACAGGTTGAGGATCTGTGCCCCCTCCTCCACCGCCCGGACCATCGCGCACGCGACGGCCACCTCGCTGCCGATGCCGTCGCTGTCGATCGCCTTGTAGACGCGCAGGTCGGCGTCGGGAGCGACCTGCTGGACCACGCCGGCCGCGAAGGTCCCGTGCCCGGCCCCGAAGTCGAGGAAGCCGTCGGCGGCCGGGATGTCATCGAGCAGGTCGACGTTGTCGGTGCGGGTGACCACGTCGAGCCAACCGTCGGCGCGGACCTGATCGGTGATCCCGGTGTCGATCAGCGCCACGACAGTGGGTCGATCGAATTTCTTCGCGAACCGCGGCGGGAAAGCAACGGCTGCACCGGTCGGTTCAGCGCTGCCATCGCCGTTCTTCATGATCGGGCCGAGTGGCGTTATGTGGTTCACGCCGGCCGAGAAGCCGCTGCCGCGGATCAGCCTGGCCAGGTCGGCGTACCGATGGGCATCGATCCCGTTGTTCTTCAGCCGCCCGACCCGGCCCTCGAGGCATTCGATCGGCTCCCAAGAGAGCTTGAACCTCTCCAGGAAGCGGCGGGTGCCCTCGTGCTCGAGCGTCGCGGCCTCGGCGAGCATTTCTCCCCGGACAACCAGCGTGCGTGTCACTCGCCCGCGCCTGTTGTCCTCGATGACGTCGAACTGCACGAGATCCTGACGTTCGGCCCGGCGGCGCTGCAGAGAATTGATCAGGTCGTGCTCGAGAGTGTGATCCTTGCGCTGCCGCGCGAGTCCTGCCGCCTGACGGCAGGCGGCGCGCTGACCCTCGGCGCGTTGCTCTGGAGTCCTCGGATCGGCATAGTCCCCGGAGAAGAGGCCTTCGTTGGCTTGGGCTGAAATCGGCATCGGCCAGATCCCCCGGTTCGTCAGACAGTCTTCGGCAGAGGAATTCCGTGCGGGCACAGTCATGATCAACCGGCCGGATCCGGACATCTTGGTACAAGCCGAGACCGTCTACAAGGGCACGATCGCCGATCCGGGCGCTTTCGGCGTGGCGGCCGCGCGGCTGGTGGTCGAGGCGCGCGGCAGTCGGAATTTTGAGGCGCTCGTCGTCGCGCTGCACGCGCTGGCCCGGTACCACTACGCCCGGCTCGAACATGCACCCGCCAAAGCGCTGCTCGACGAGGCAGCGCTGCTCGCCCGCCGACATGCCTTGACCGTCCGGCTCGGCAACGTCCTGATGAGCAGGGCGGCGGTCAACATCGAGCTCGGGTTGTTCGGTCCCGCGCAGCGAGACCTGGATCTCGCGGCGACCGCTGTTTCTCCCCACGCGCGCGCCAGCCTCGCGCTGCAGCAAGCCGCCCTGCACCACAACGTCGGCAGGTACGCCGAGGCAGCGGCGCAGTATCGCGGACTGCTGGCTATGACGGATGTGCCGACGGATCTGGAGGCGAAGGCTGCGAACAACCTGGCCCTGATCGAGTCGGATCGCGGTCGGCCCGACCTGGCGCTGGACTTGCTCGACCGTGCGGGTGTGGCGGCGCACGACGCCGGCGCCGCGCTCGTGGCCGGCGTCACGCAGAGCCGCGGCCGGGTCCTGATGCAGGCCGGCCGGCTGGTCGAGAGCTTGCGCGAGTTCGACGAGGCAGGCCGGGTCTACGCCAGCGCCGGCTGGGCGCTCGGCGAGCACTACCTGGAGTACGCCGACCTGCTGGTCGAGCTACGCCTGCTGCCCGAGGCCGTTCGCAATGCCCAGCGGGCATTCGAGCAGTTCGACCAGCACGGCGTACTGCTGATGGCTGCTGAAGCCCAGCTGCTCGTCGCTCAGCTCGCGCTGCTGGTCGGTGAGCCGGCCCGCGCCATCGAAGCAGCCGAGTCGGTACGACGCTCGATGCGACGGCAACGGCGCACACTGCTCACCGCGAAAGCCGCCGCGACCGCGGCGGAGGGACATTCACGCAGCGGCGAGCTCAGCCGGCGGTTCCTGACCGATGCGAGGGGTGCTGCCGAAACCCTCGAGCGCCTGGGGATCGTCTCGAGCGCGGTCGACGCGCACCTCACTGCGGGTCGGCTGGCCCTGGCGCTCGGCCGCCGCGATGACGCCGCACAAAGCCTGCGCCGCTCCGCGACACTGGCCAGAAAGGCCCCGGTTCTCACTCGGCTGAAGGGGCGGGTCGCGGCAGCACTGTCGGCACAGGTGGACGGTCACCCGCGCGCGGCCCTCCAGCACTGCCGGGCCGGTCTGAACGATCTCGCCGCGCACCGTTCGGCGCTGGCGTCGATGGAGCTGCGGGCACTCGCCTCCGGGCACGGTGCCGAACTCGGCGCACTGGGTCTGGCAACGCTGCTGCCGACCGGCTCGGCCGCGCGCGTGCTCGAGTGGCTGGAGAAGACGAGAGCGGCGGCACTGGTGTCCGTTGAAACGCCTGTCGTGGCTGGGGTCGAGGACGAGCTCATCGCCCTACGCGCGGTGCAGGCGGAGATCACGATGGAACGCCGGGAAACCGGCGAGGAGTCGGCCGAACTACTGCGGCGTCAGGCAGCACTCGAGGGCCGTATCCGGCGCGCCTCCTGGGCTGAGGAAGGCTCCCCTACAGCCGCCGATCCGATGATCGCGCCCGGCGAACTCCGCCGGTTGCTCGACGGCCGGACCCTCGTTGAGTACGGCGTCCTCGATGACGAGTTGATCGCAGCGGTACTCGATTCGCGGCGTACCCGGTTGGTGTGCCTCGGCAGCTACGACGGGGTGTCAGCCGAGGGTGAGGCACTTCGATTCGCCCTTCGCCGCCTCAGTCGCGGCAGCGCGGCCCGACCGTCGCGGGCAGCGCGAACAGCGGCGACTGCCGGGGTCTCCCGGCTACGGGAGCTGCTAATAGCACCGCTGCGGCTCGACGCCGAAACGCCACTGGTCGTCGTACCCGTGGGGGAACTGCAGCGCATCCCCTGGTCGCCGCTGCACTCAGCGCCGGTCTCCGTCGCGCCGTCCGCATCGTTCTGGGCGCGTACCCGGCAACGCCGGCAACAGAGTGACCGCGTTGTTCTGGTCGCAGGACCCGGCCTCGCGGGAGCGACCGAGGAGGTGCAGCAACTCAGCAAGCTCCACCACGATCCACTCGTCCTGGTGCCGCCGGACAGCTCCGTCGAGACCGTGGCCGCCGGGCTGCAGGCGGCGGCGTTCGCCCACCTTGCCTGTCACGGGGCACAGCGGTCGGACAACCCGACGTTCTCTTCGCTGCTGCTCAGCGACGGTCCGCTGACCGTGCACGAACTCACACTGCGCGGCATAGCTCCGCACCGGATCGTGCTCGCCTCGTGCGACTCGGGTGCGGACGTCGTCTACGAAGGCAACGAGATGCTCGGTTTCGTCAGCGGTCTGATGGCTCGCGGCACTGCTGGCATGGTCGGCACGATGGTTGTGATCCCTGACCTGGATTCGATACCGCTGATGCGGGCTCTGCACGAGCACGTGCTGGCGGGCGCGGCGTTGCCGGAAGCCTTGCACCAGGCCCGGGCCGGCATCGACACGGAGTCAGACCCGGGATTCCTGACGTGGTGCGCCTTCACTGCTTTCGGTGCCGCCTGACATGCTCATGGCAACAACGGGAGGGGACGTCATGGCGGTTGACTTCAAAGTGGTCCTGGACTGTTCGCGGCCGCAGGCGCAGGCGTCGTTCTGGGCGCAGGCGATGGGTTATCTCGTCGAGGACCACAGCGCACTGATCGAGCAGCTGCTGACGGCCGGCGCGCTGCCCGAGCAGGCGACGGTCGAGGTCGACGGCCGGCGCGCGTTTGCCGATCTCGCCGCGGTCCGTCATCCGGATGACCCGTACGACGAGCGGTCGGGTGCAGGCAGCGGCCGGCGGATTCTTTTCCAGCGGGTTCCCGAACCGAAGACGGTGAAGAACCGCGTGCACCTCGATCTGCACTACGGCACCGACAAGATCGGCGCCGAAGCCGAGCGGCTCGTTGCCATCGGAGCGACCGTGCTCGGTCGCTTCAGCGAACAGGGCTCGACCTGGATCACCCTGGCCGACCCGGAGGGCAACGAGTTCGACCTGGCCTGAGCACTACCTCAAGCGAGCCGGAACGCACCCTGAGACGGAACGGCGGCGAACCACTCAGGAGTGTTGAAGCCGTCGCGCACGAAGGCTTCCACGACGCTCGCGAACACCGCATCGGCGCGATCTTCGTCCGCAAGCGCGATGATGCAGCCGCCGAAACCGCCGCCGGTCATCCGCGCACCGTAGGCACCCGCCCCAATCGCCGCGTCGACCGCGACGTCGAGCTCCGGCACGGTCACCTCGAAGTCGTCGCGCAGAGATGCATGCGACGCGGTGAGCAGCGGGCCCATGGCGTCCAGGCGCAGACTGCGCAGAAGCTCGACGGCTTCCAGCACGCGCGCGTTCTCGGTGACAACGTGTCTCGCGCGGCGGTGCCGGACTGCGCCGAGCTCACCGGCGGCCGCGTCGACCTGCTGCAGCGTCACGTCCCGCAACGCCTTCACGCCGAGCACTTCCGCGGCGCTGTGGCAGGCCGACTGGCGTTCCGCGTACTCGCCATCGACGAGCCGGTGCGGCGCCTTCGTGTCGATGACGAGGAGCACCCGTTGCGCGTCCGCGAGCGGCAGCGGAATCTGCTCGCTCTCCATCGTCCTGGTGTCGAGGAACAGCGCATGTGCCTCGGTTGCGAGCATCGATGCCATCTGGTCCATGACGCCACACGGAACGCCGGCAACTTCGACCTCGGCCCGCTGCGCCGCCAATGCCAGGCGGCGCCGGTCGAAATCCACACCTGCGAGTTCGGCGACTGCCGTCGCCACGGCGCACTCGAGTGCGGCGCTCGAGGAGAGTCCCGAGCCGACGGGCACGTCGCTGTCGAGGTAGATGTCCAGCCCGCCGACCTCGACGCCCTCCTGTCGAAGCGCCCAGACCGGCCCGACGGCGTACGCCAGCCATCCGCGCACCCGTCCGGGTGCGACGTCGTCGAGCGTGACGGTCGCCGTGCCGCGCTGGAGGGACGAAACCCGGATGACGGGCTCGCTGCGCCGCCCGACGGCGACCGTCGCGCGCTTGTCGATCGCAATAGGCAGTACGAAGCCGTCGTTGTAGTCGGTGTGCTCGCCGATCACATTGACCCGGCCCGGCGCAGTCCACAGACCTTCCGGTGAGGACCCGAAGGCGTTAGTGAAGGCAGCGGTGATCGTGGGCGCCGATTGCATGCTCACGACCGTGTCACTACCCGCGTTCCCGTTTCAAAAGACTCGATCGACCAGTGCGCAAGCTGGAGTGCCCGCTGGCCGGCCCGCGCATGAATCGGCGGCTGCGCGCCTGACCGCAATGCCGGGACGAGCGCGTCGAGGTGCCGGTCGAAGAGGCGGTAGAACTGCCTCGCCTCATCGTTGAAGTAACCGGCCTCCCAGACCTGCGCGGTCTCCGAGCCGGCCGGCGAGAACGTGTAACGCTTCACCGTGTCATCGATGACGATGCGACCACGAGTCCCATTGAGTTCGACGCGATGCGTCTCCGGATAGGCGTACGACGAATCGTAACTGCCGACCAGGCTGCCCACCGCACCGCTGGCGAATCGCAAAGAGATGACCAACGAGCTGAAGCCGCGGCCCGACTTGTCGGACATCTCGGCCATCACCGAGTCGATTGGCCCGCAGAGGTGCTCGAGCATGTCGAAGCCATGACACTGCGTCTCGATCAGGTTCGAGTACGGATGACCGCTCGTGCCCGGGTCGCCGCCGAACCGCCAGGT
This sequence comes from Actinomycetota bacterium, assembly GCA_040005895.1. Lineage (GTDB taxonomy): Bacteria > Actinomycetota > Actinomycetes > BP-191 > BP-191 > JBDTYE01. The sequence goes on from JBDTYE010000050.1 coordinate 11,194, forward strand.
GGCGAAGACGAGTTCGCCGAACGCGCCGGAAGCGATCGCTGCCGCGGCCATCTGGACCGGGGTTGCATAGCGGTGGTTGAAGTTGATGGCGAAGAACAGATCCTGCTGAGCGGCCTCCGCGAGCAGCGTCTCGCCCTGGGCGAGGTCGAAGACCAAGGGCTTCTCGACGAGCAGCGGTACGCCGGCGCGGATCAGTTGAAGGGTCGGCTCGAAGTGCGCCTCGTTCGGCAGCGTGGTCGAGACCAGGTCGGGTTTCTCGCGGTCGAGCATCTCGGCCAGGTCGGCGTAGCCGCGGACGCCGTACTCAGCTGCCCGCTCGTGCGCCTTCTCGGCTCTGCGGCCGACCACGGCGACGAGCTCACAATCGCTGCGCTCCGAGAAGACCCGGCAGTGCTCGCGGCCCCACCAGTCGCCGGTCCCTACAACGGCGACCTTGGTTCGTCCGGCCACTAGCCCAGCCTTTCCGCGCCGTCATTCCGGCCGGCTTCCCGAAGCCGCTGCGCGGCATCCTCCGGCAGCACGTCGTTGACGAATACTCCGGCAGCCGACTCACTGCCGGCCAGGAACTTCAGCTTCGTCGGCGACCGGCGAGCCGAGAAGATCTCGAGACGCAGGTGCGAGAGGTCCCGGCGGTCATGGACAGGCGCTTGCACCCAACCGCTGATGTAGGGCATCTCCCGGTTGAAGATCCGGTCGAAACGGCCCAGCACATCAGCTTGCAAGGCAACAACCTCGTCGCGCTGCGCAGCGCTGAGAGCAGGCAGGTCGGCGACGTGGGCGCGGGCGTACACATGCACCTCGAACGGCCACCGCGGCGCACTCGGCACGAATGCCACAAAACCGTCCGTCGCCGCGATGACCCGCTCGCCCGCGACCTCGTGCTTGACAACGTCGCAGAAGACGCATGCGCCGGTGCGATCGCGATACCGCTCCGCGGAGTCGAGCGCCCGCACGACGCGGGGCGGCACGAACGGGTAGCCGTAGATCTGCCCGTGCGGATGGTGCAGCGTCACCCCGATGTCCTCGCCGCGGTTCTCGAAACAGAAGACGTACTCCACACCGGGCAGCTTGCCGAGCTCGACGGTGCGGTCCACCCAGACCGCCCCCACGGTGCTGAGCCGCTGAGGGGAAAGTTGTGAGAACGCCGAGCCGTGGTCACTCGTGTAGCACAGCACCTCGCACCGGCCGATGCCAGGTCGGCGGGAGAGCAACGTGTCCTCGTCGACGACGTCGGGCGCCTCCATCGACAACGAGGGGAACCGGTTCTCGAAGACGACGACGTCGTAGTCGCTGGAGGGGATCTCGGTCTGCCGGTCCGCCTCCGAGGGGCAGAGCGGGCATTCGTCCGCCGGCGGCAGGTGCGTCCGCGCCTGCCGGTGCGAGGCGATGACGACCCACTCGTCCTGAATCGGGTCGTAGCGAATCTGCGGGCTCGGCATCGGGGGTTCGAGATCGCGGGCGTCGTGCAGCGTGCGAACTTCGCCGGCGGCATCGTCGTAATAGATGAGTTCGCGCCCGTCGGCAAGCCGCATCGGCGTCTTGAACAGCGTGACCACTCCTTGAGACGACAATGCGGGTGTCACGTGCGTTGCCGCTTGCTCAGCAGCTTCTGTGCGATGACGACGACGATGAGGAACGCGCCGAAGACGACCTCCTGGTAGTACTCCTCGAGCGTGCCCTTCTGAGTGATGAGGTTCTTGATCACACCGAGCAGGAGCACTCCGGCCGCGGTGCCGCTCATCGAGCCGGCGCCACCCGTTAGCAGGGTGCCGCCGATGACGACGGCGGCAATCGCCTGCAGCTCCAGTCCAGGGGCCAGGTTCGGGTCACCGCTGAGGGATCTTGTCGCAGTGATGAGGCCGGCGAGGCCGGCGAGAAAGCCCGACGCGGTGTAGAGCCCAATCTTGATACGGGTGACGGGCAGGCCCATGAGGACCGCCGCGTCCTCACTGCCGCCGAGTGCAAACACCGACTGACCCGAGCGCGTCCGATTGAGAATGATGCCGGCGATGATGAAGACGACGATAGTGACGATGATCTGCACCGGCACGCCGCTGATCTTTCCTTGACCGATCTTCGTGATACCGGAGGTGCGCTTGACGAGCGGGATCTTCGTCGCGTTGTCGGTGATGTACAACGCAAAGCCACGGGCGAAGAGCAGCGTCGCCAGCGTCACGATGAAGGACGGCATCTTCCCCTTGGCGATGAGCACACCGTTGATCAAGCCCACGCCAGAACACACCAGCAGTGGCAGAACGACCGCCACGACCGGCCCGTAGTGCACGCTCGAGTACGCCGCGAGCACAGCGCCGAGTGCGAGAACGGAACCGACCGACAGGTCGATACCACCGCTGATGATGACGAACGTCATGCCTACAGCGACAAGACCGAGGCTGACGCGGTCCTCGAGAATGATGCGGAACGTCGCGCCGCTCATGAAGTTGCCGCCGAACGCCACTGCGCCGACAACAACCGTGACGGCGAGGACCACGAACGGAGCCAGCCGTTGGATCGTGGCAGCTACGCGGTCGCCGCGATCGGGTGCGAGCGACGGTGCCACTGCATGACCCTCGGTTGCGTCAGGGCCGGTCGCTGAGCTACTGACGGCATCCTCCGTGCTCACCGGGTGCCTCTTTCGCGTTGGAAGAACACGGCAGCCACGATGATCACGGCCTGAATCATGAGCGTGGCCGGCTGCGGGACGTTCTGCCGGATGAGCGTAGCTCCGAGCAGCAGCAGGAACAGGGCCGCGAAGCAGGTGCCGAGAATCTTGACGCGGCCACCGGTCAGTGGGGTGCCGCCAACGACCACGGCGGTGATGGCACTCAGTTCCATGAGATTGCCGAGCTTGCCGGGGTTGCCGGCGCCGGATCGGGCGGTCTCGAGGACGCCTGCTACCGCGGCGAGGATCGAGCACAGCATGTAGACCGTAATGATGGTCGAACGCACGGGTAGGCCTGCCAGAACACTGGCCTGCCGGTTGCCGCCGACCGCGACGAGCCGCCTGCCGAATGTCGAACGCCGGACGATGACGCCGACGACGGCGATCAGCACGAGCATGGTCAGGATGCGCACGCTGACTCGCGCAAACGACGGGCCGATGTTGCCCGAACCCACGGTGTTGTAGAAGGAGTTGAAGAACTCCGTCAGTTTGCCGTGAGCGAAAACGAGCGCCATGCCGTGGACCGCGACCAATGTGCCGAGAGTCGCGACGATGGGCTGGATTCCCACGATGGCGATCATGACGCCGTTGATGAGCCCCACGACTGCGCCCGCGATGATGCACATGATCACCGAGACCCACGGGTTGTAGCCGCGCAGGTAGATGGGGACCAAGGCGCTGGAGAGGGCCATGACCGATCCGACCGACAGGTCGATGCCCGCAGTGCCTATCACCATCGCCATGCCGAGAGACACGATCACGATCGGCGTCACCTGGATCAGGTTGAGCTTCAAAGTGCCGGTCGTGGCGAAGTGCTTGGTGAACGCGAGGTTGAAAAGGATCAGCAAACCGAGCGCGACGTAGACACCGCGCGCCCGCAGCCATGCCACAACCTCGGCGCTGCTGCGCCCGGGGGGCGCGCTGACAGCAGCGTCACTCATCGACTGTGTTCTCCTCGGTGACGCGAGCGGCGTCCGCGATCATCGACATGATCCGGTCTTCAGTGATCTCGTCGCCGCGGATAGTGCCAAGCACAGCACCGTCACGCAGCACAACGACGCGGTCCGACCCTTCGACGACCTCTTCGAGCTCGGACGAGATGAGCAGCACGCCGAGCCCTTTCTTGGCCAGCTCGTCGACGAGGCCTTGAACTTCGGCTTTGGCACCGACGTCGATTCCCCGCGTCGGCTCGTCGAGGATCAGGATCTTCGGGTTGAGGCAGAGCATCCGCGCCAGCAGAACCTTTTGCTGGTTGCCACCGGACAACTCACGGACGAGCTGGTCGGGGCTGTGCGCCTTGATGCGTAGACGCTTCATGAAAGTGTCGACGATTTCGTCGCGCTTCCTGTCGGATACGAAGCCGCCCCGTGACAACGCCGGTAGCGCCGCGAGCGCGATGTTGTCGCGGATCGAGAGCCCAGGAATGATGCCCTCGGCCTTGCGGTCCTCCGGCAGCAGCGCGATGCCCGACTCGATCGCGGCAGCGGCCGAGCCGGTCTTGATGCTCTTGCCCAACATGGCGACGCCACCGGCATCGATCGGCTGTGCCCCGAAAATCGCTTTGGCGGTCTCGCTTCGCCCCGATCCCAGCAGTCCGGCCAGACCGACGACTTCACCAGGTCGTACGTCGAGCGAGATGTCGCTGAGGACGTGCTTTCGGGTGAGTCCCCGTGCGCTGAGCGTGGGCTCGGCATCGCCGGCGTGGTGGGACTCGCTGAAGCCCGTGACGCCGTGCTGACTCACCTCGGTCATGTCCCGGCCGAGCATCGTCGCGACCAGCCGCAGCCGAGTCATCTCCGCGACGGGGCCGGTGTGGACCAGCTTGCCGTCGCGTAGCACGGTGACGGTGTCGCACATCCGGAAGACTTCGTCGAGCTTGTGCGAGACGTAGAGGATGCCGACGCCTTTACCGCGCAGCAGCTCGATGACGGCGAACAGTCGGTCGACTTCACGCGGCTCGAGCGACGACGTGGGCTCGTCCATGATGACGACGCGGGCGTCGATTTGGACGGCACGGGCGATCGCCACCATCTGCTGGATGCCTAGGCCAAGCTCCCGCAGCGGCCGGCGTACGTCTACGTTGACACCAAAGGGCTTGAGGATCTCGGTCGCTTCTCGGTTCATCTTCCCGAGGTCGATCAGGCCGAAGGCGTTAGTCGGTTCGCGACCGAGAAACAGGTTGCGTGCGACGCTGACCTGTGGCACCAGGTTGATCTCCTGGTAGATCGTGCTGATGCCGGCAGCCTGCGCATCACGCGGCTGCGCGAACGAGACGGGTTCGCCGAGGTGCTCGACCAGCCCGTCATCCGCGCGGTAGACACCGGTCAGCACCTTGATCAGCGTCGACTTGCCGGCGCCGTTCTCGCCGATGAGGGCGTGCACCTCACCGGCCCGCAACTCGAGCGAAACCTGATTCAGGGCCACGACTCCGAGGAATCGTTTGGAGACCTGCCGCGCCGCGAGGGCGACTGCGGCTACCTGCGTCTCCATCCTGGTCAAGCTCCCTG
>JBDTYE010000051.1:0-16305 GCA_040005895.1 Actinomycetota bacterium
CAACAACCACAGCTGGAACTGCGGGGTCGAGGGTGAGACCGATGACCCCGCGATCCAGCGGCTGCGCCGCCGACAGCAACGCAACCTCCTCGCGACGCTGCTGCTCTCCGCCGGCGTGCCGATGATCGCTGCCGGCGACGAACTGGACCGAACCCAGCGCGGGAACAACAACCCTTACTGCCAGGACAACGCCACGTCCTGGGTCGACTGGACGCGGCGTACCGATGCCGGCGATCTGCTCTCCCTCACCCGCCGGCTGCTGGCACTGCGCAACGCACATCCAGTGTTCCGCCGGCGCGCGTTCTTCCTCGGCATGCCGGTGCACGGGACCGGCGCGAAGGACATCGGCTGGTTCGGGCCCAAGGGCGAGGAGATGGAAGGCCGCGACTGGTCCGCTCCCGGCCGCACCCTCGGCGTCTTCCTCAACGGCGACGAGATCATCGGGCGTGGGTCGCGCGGTGAGCGGGTTGTTGACGCGAGCTTCCTGATCCTGCTGCACGCCTCCCCGGAAGCTCTCGAGTTCACGTTGCCCGGTCCGCCCTGGGCGACCGGGTTCGCGATGCTGCTCGACACAGCGGCCGACGGTCGCTACGAGCCCAATGACGCCGTGCTCGCGCCCGGCGACCCGGTGGCGATGACCGCGTACTCCCTGGTGGTTCTCTCGGCGACCCGGTGATTGTCAGCTGAGCTCGGCGCCGACGTTCTTGATCAGCCAGTCGTTGAGCGGACCGGACGCGCGCAGTGCCTTGACGATGTGGTCCTTCGCCTTGCGGGTGCCCAGCCACGGCTCGACGGCCCAGCGCTTCATCGCTATCAGGCCCTTGTGCTTGAGCAGCTCGATCCTGGGATGGTCCTTCGGATAGCCCCTCGGAGCCGTCTTCAGTACGTCGTGTGCGGCCACGTCGAGACCGGCCTTGCGCGCAACCGTCACGATGCGCGCGATCTCGCTGCCGGTGGCGTCGTCAGCGACGGCGTCGCGGTAGCGGGCCAGCTGGTCGACGTCCAGGTGGTACATGCCGGAGCCGACGAAGAGCCCTTCGGACGACAGCTGCACATACCCGCCTCCGGCCATCGAAGCTGCGATGGCCGTCTTGTATGGCGACTTGTCGGCACTGAAGCGGACGTCCCGATAGGGCCGAAAGAGTTTGGGAGTGCCGAACTCGGGCTCCAGTTCGGCGAGCAGGGCGTCCATCGGCTCGCGCGCGCAGGTCAGATAGATCGCCTTGTTGTCCTCCCAGTAGGCCTTGGAGTTGTCGGCCTCCAGGCCCTCGAAGAAGTGCAACGCATCGGCCGGCCAACCGCGGAAACTTGCCATTGCCCCTCCTAGAAGGTCGTATCAGGCGGAGGCCACCAGGCCGAGCTCGGAGGACGCCACGAGGGACGAGTTCTTCGGCAGCACGCGGACGGTGTAGCCGAAGGGCCCGGTGAGGTTCAGCGGGATCTCTCCGTTGTAGGCCCACTCGCCGTCACCGTGCTCGCCAGCGACGGTGAGCACGACGTGCGCGGCTCCCGTGATCAAGTCACCCTCGTCGACCCGGCCGTACGCCGCCTGCACCTCGACGTCGTCGGGCGTGAGCGTTCCGAGGTCGACGATCGCGCGTACGGCGATCTGCTCGCCCATCACCGGCAGCTCGCCGCCGGTCCCCTCGACGTGGCGGACGCCGACGCTCGGCCATGCCTTCATGACCCTGCCCCGCCACGTGGCGAGGCTGCGAGCTCCGGCGTACTTGCTGGCGGCTAGCGCGCGCGACGTCACGGTCGCGGGGATGTAGAGCGACGTCACGTATTCGCGGACCATGCGCGTGGAAACCAGCTTCGGCGCGGTGGTCGTGAGGGTGTGCCGCACCATCTCGGTCCACCGTCGCGGTACGCCGTCAGTGCGGTGATAGAAGCGCGGCACGACCGAGGTCTCCAGCAGGTCGTATATGGCGTTGGCCTCCAGGTCGTCACGACGGTCGGCGTCCTCGACGCCGACGGCGGACGGGATGGCCCAGCCGTTTTCACCGTCGAACAACTCGTCCCACCAGCCGTCGCGGATCGACAGGTTGAGCCCGCCGTTGAGTGACGACTTCATGCCCGAAGTGCCGCATGCCTCGAGAGGCCGCAGGGGGTTGTTGAGCCAGACATCGCAACCCGAGACGAGGTAGCGCGCCATCTCCATGTCGTAGTCCGGCAGGAACACGATGCGGTGTCGCACTTCGGGTTTGTCCGCGAACTGCACGATCTGCTGGACGAGTTCCTTGCCGCCGTCGTCGGCGGGGTGCGCCTTGCCCGCGACGATGAACTGCAGCGGCCGCTCGACGTCGAGCAAAAGCTTGGTCAGCCGCTCCTCGTCGCGCAGCATGAGTGTCAGCCGCTTGTAGGACGGCACGCGGCGGGCGAACCCGATGGTCAGCGCGTCCTGGTCGAGCGCGGAGTCGATCCAGCCGAGTTCAGCGGGCGAAGCGCCCCGGATCAACCAGGATGACCGCAGCCGGCGGCGTACCTCCTCGACCAGGTCGGCACGCATGGACGATCGCGCCGACCACAGGGCTTCGTCGGGCACCTCTCCTAGCGCCGCCCACGTTTCCGTCTGCTCCAGTTGCGTGAGCCGCGCTCCGATGTCGCCGGGCGCCAATGCCTGGACCGAGTGGTGTACCCAGGTCGGGGCATGCACACCGTTGGTGACGAACCGGATCGGCACCTCGGCGGTGTCGAAACCCGGCCACAGACCGGCGAACATGTCGCGGGACACGTGGCCGTGCAACTCGCTCACGCCGTTGGCCCGCTGCCCGAGGCGCAGGCCCATGAACGCCATGTTGAATACCGAGCCGTCGCCGCCAGGCTCGTCGCCGAGTTCGAGGATCCGTTCGATCGGTACACCCTTGGCCGCGTTGTCGCCGCCGAAGTACTGCTCGATCAGCTCGGCCGGGAAGCGGTCGATGCCGGCGGGCACCGGCGTGTGCGTCGTGAAGACGGTGCCGGCCCGCACCGCCTGCAGCGCGGTGTCGTAGTCGAGGCCCTGCTCCTCGGTGAGGATCCTGATCCGCTCGAGACCGAGGAAACCTGCGTGCCCCTCGTTGGTGTGGAATACCTCCGGTTGGGCGCCGTACGCATAGACCGCGCGTACCCCGCCGATGCCGAGCAGCAGCTCCTGCAAAAGCCGGTGTTCGGAGCCGCCGCCGTAGAGCCGGTCGGTCACCTCGCGCTCGCTCGGCGCGTTGTCCTCGACGTCCGAGTCGAGCAGGAGCAGCGGCACCCGGCCGACCTGCGCCACCCAGACGTGCGCCCAGAGCTTGCCGCCGTGCGGCAGGTCGACGTGGATCAGCTTCGGCACGCCGGCCTCATCGGTCAGCAGTGTCACCGGCAGACCGTGCGGGTCGATGGGCGGGTAGTGCTCGAGCTGCCAGCCGTCACGCGACAGCGACTGGCGGAAGTAGCCGCGCCGATAGAGCAGGCCGACACCGACGATCGGGACGCCCAGGTCGCTGGCGGTCTTGAGGTGGTCCCCGGCCAGAATGCCGAGGCCGCCGGAGTACTGCGGCAGGACGGCGCTGATGCCGTACTCGGGTGAGAAGTAGGCGATCGAAGTCGGCGCATCGGGCAGCGACTGGTACCACTTGGGTTCGGTGAGGTAGCGCTGCAGGTCGGCGTGCACCTCGCCGAGCCGCCAGTTGAAGTCGCTGTCGGCGGCCAGTTCGTCGAGCCGGGCGTTGGTGACTTCGCCTAGTAGGCGCAGCGGGTCACGCCCGACCGCGTGCCACAGTTTGGGGTCGACCTGCTCGAACAGCTCGATGGAGGGCGGATGCCAACTCCACCGCAGGTTCATCACCAGATCCATGAGGCGGGCAAGCTCATCTGGCAGTTGGGTACGGACGGTGAAACGGCGCAGCGCTCTCATGGGTCGCCAGCCTAGCCAGACCTCGGGAGATCAGTGGAATCGGTTCCGAGCTCTTTTTCGGTCAAAACCGCAGTTGCGGATGACACACTCCTTGACATCACCGCAAATACGGAGACAGCACGCTCACCTTCAGCCCGATATGGTTCTGGAATGCCCATGTTCACAGTGTCCGAAAGCGCTCGACTGCTCGATGTCAGCGACGACACGGTCCGGCGGTGGATCGACGCCGGCCGGTTGGCTGCGGGCGTCGACGTATCCGGTCACCGGGCCATCGAGGGTGTCGAGCTGTCCCGGCTCGCGCAGTCGATCGCCGCGGCCGAGCCAGGCGCATCGACCAGTGCCGCGTCGGCGCGCAATCGCTTCGTCGGCATCGTGACCGACGTCCGCCGCGACGCGGTCATGGCGCAGGTGCAGCTCCAGTGCGGGCCGCACCGCCTGGTATCGCTGATGAGCCGCGACGCCGCCGACGAGCTCGGTCTCGAACCCGGCGTACTCGCCAGCGCCGTCATCAAGGCCACGCAGGTCATCGTGGAGCTGCCCTCATGAGGGATGCCGTACGCCGCCCGCTCGCCTTCGCAGGCGTGGCGCTGATGACGCTGCCGGCCGCGTGCTCGAAGGCGAACCACAAGGCCTCGCCACGGAACGTGACCGTCTTCGCCGCGGCATCGCTGACCGAATCGTTCGCGACGCTGGCTCAACAGTTCGAAGCCGCGCATACCGGTGTCACCGTCAAGCTCGTATTCGGACCGTCAACCGACCTGGCCCGGCAGATCGTCGCGGGCGCAGACGCCGACGTGTACGCCGCCGCGAGCGCAAGCAGCATCGCCCCGGTCAGCAAGGCCAACCTGGTCGACGCGGCGGCGGTGACCTTCGCCCGCAACCGGCTGGAGATCGCCGTCCCGGCGTCCAATCCGGCACACGTCGCCGGCCTCGCCGACCTCGGCCGAGGCGGCGTCACGTTCGCGGTCTGCGCGGTGGAGGTGCCGTGCGGCGCGGCCGCGATGAAGCTGCTGGCGGCGGCCGGGGTGACGGCCGCGCCGGTGACCTACGAACGTGACGTCAAGGCGGTGCTGGCAAAGGTCCGGCTCGGCGAGGTTGATGCCGGCCTGGTCTACCGCACCGACATCCACGCGGAGGCGATCGGCCCGACACCCGGCAAGGTCACCGGCGTCGACATCCCCGAGTCGACCAAGGCGGTCAACGACTATCCGATCGTGACGATCAAGCGGAGCGCCGGATCCGCCAAGGAAGCCAGCGCATTCGTCGCCTATGTCCTGTCCGCACGCGGCCGGACGGCGCTGACGGACGCGGGCTTCGATGCGCCGTGACCGGCGTGCCAGTCGCGGGGTGCGCAACCACACCACGCCGCTGCCACTCGCGATCCCGGCGGCCGTAGCTTTCACGTTCCTCGTCCTGCCGCTGGTCGCGCTGCTGATCCGGACACCGTTTCGGCGCATCGGCACAGCGCTGGTCAGCTCCGACGTGCTGCCTGCCCTGCGACTCTCGTTGCTGACGAGCACCGCAGCTACCGCGATCGCCGTACTGGTCGGCGTACCGCTGGCCTGGGTTCTTGCCCGCGCCGACTTCCGGGGCCGGTCACTGGTCCGGGCAGTCGTGCTCGTGCCGCTGGTCCTGCCCCCGGTCGTCGGGGGTGTGGCGCTGTTGCTGGCCCTCGGCCGGCGGGGCGTGGTCGGCGGCGCTCTGTTCCGCTGGTTCGGCGTCTCGCTCCCGTTCACGACTGCCGCGGTCGTGATCGCCGAGCTGTTCGTGGCGATGCCGTTCCTCGTCATCACCGTCGAGAGCGCGCTGCTGGGCCTCGACGCGCGGTACGACGACGCGGCGGCAACGCTTGGAGCGAGCCGGTGGTTCACCTTCAGGCACGTGACGTTGCCGATGCTCGCTCCGGGCGTCGCAGCAGGCGCCGCGCTGTGCTGGGCACGGGCGCTCGGTGAGTTCGGGGCGACCATCACCTTTGCGGGCAACTATCCGGGCCGTACCCGAACAGTTCCCATCTCGGTCTACCTGCTGCTCGAAAGCGATCAGGACGCCGCCATCGCCCTGAGCCTGGTACTCCTGGTCGTCTCCGTCGTCATCCTGGCCGGGCTGCGCGGCCGGTGGCTGCGGGCATGACGGAGCCGCGAGCTACCGGGCCTCCCGTGCTCGACGCCGACTTCGGCTGCCGGCACGGCGACTTCGCAGTCGACGTGCAGTTCGCCGTAACGCCTGGGAGTGTCACGGCACTGGTCGGCCCCAACGGATCAGGGAAGAGCACCGTCCTGCGGGCCCTCGCCGGCCTGCTGCCCTTGGACCGCGGGCACGTGCGGGTCGACGGCGCCGCACTCTCTGACGCCGCGACCGACGTACATGTGCCCACCGAAGGAAGGCCGATAGGCCTGGTGTTCCAGCAGCATCTGCTGTTCCCGAAGATGTCCGCGCGCGACAACGTCGCCTTCGGACTGCGGGCGCACGGGTTGGATCGGGCAGCGGCGCGAGCCCGCGCGCAGCAACTGCTCAACGAAATCGAACTGGGGACCCGGGCCGACGCGACTCCGGGCGAGTTGTCCGGCGGTCAGGCGCAGCGGGTCGCACTGGCCCGCGCCCTCGCCGTCGCGCCGCGGCTGCTCCTGCTCGACGAACCCTTCGCCGCACTCGACCCGCCGGCCAGGGCGGTTCTGCGCGCCGATCTGCGGCGCCACGCAGAGGCATTCACCGGCGGCACGATCGTTGTCACGCACGACCCGCTCGACGCTCTGGTGCTCGCCGATTACGTGGTCGCGATGGAGTCGGGCCACATCGTCCAGTCTGGAGTTCCGGCCGAGCTGGCGAGGCGCCCGCGCACTGACTACATCGCCCGCCTGGCCGGCCTCAACCTGCTGCGCGGCACAGCCCGCGGCACCACCGTGCTGGTCGGGAGCACTCCGGTGGCGATCGCCGAATCCCGCGATGGCGAGGTACTGATCGCCATTCGCCCGAACTCGATCGCGGTGCACCTGATGGCGCCTGAGGGCAGCCCGCGCAACGCCTGGCCGGCGGTGCTGACCAGCGTCGAGGTGCACGGCGACCAGGTCAGGCTCGCCACGTCGGGTCCACTGGACCTACTGGCCGACGTGACGCCCGAGGCCGCCGCGCAGCTGCGGCTGGCTCCGGGCACCGCGGTCTGGCTGGCGGTCAAGGCGACCGAGGTGACGGCGTACCCGGCCTGAGGCGTGATCACGACGATCAGGAGTGGTTACGTGCTCACCCACCGGCCCGGTAGGTTCGGACGTGTGATTGGACGCATCCCGGTACTCAATGTCCGTCCGCAGGTTGCCGGCGGCCGCTGGCCGGCCCGCGCGGTCGTCGGTGAAACGCTCGCGATCGGCGCCACCGTCTTCCGCGAGGGCCACGACCAGATCGCTGCCGGCGTCGTGCTCCGCGCGCCCGACGGGGTCAAACGCCCGCTGGTGCCAATGGTGGAGGTCAACCACGGGCTCGCCCTCTGGGAAGCCGCCGTCACGGTCGACGCGCCCGGCCTGTGGTCGTACGTCGTCGAGGCCTGGGGTGACCCGATCGCGACGTGGCGGCACGACACCGAGATCAAGCACCACGCCGGTGTACCGATCCTGCTGGAACTCGAGGAAGGCGCGCTGGTCCTCGAGCGGGCGAAGAAGACGGCTTCCAAGGCTGACCGGCCGCGGATCGCCGCGGCGATCGAAGGGTTGCGCGACCACAGCTCGGATCCCGGGGCCAGGCTCGCGGCAGCGACGCAACCCGACCTGGTCGAACTCCTCAGCAGAAAACCGGTCCGCGACCTGCTGACCGCCAGCGAGCCGTACGAGGTGTGGGTCGACCGTGAGAAGGCCCTGTTCTCCGCGTGGTACGAGCTGTTCCCGCGCTCGATCTGTGCCCGAGACGGCCACGGCGGCACCTTCCGCGATGCCGCGATGGAACTCCCCCGGATCGCGGCAATGGGCTTCGACGTCGTCTATCTGCCGCCGATCCACCCGATCGGCCTGACGTACCGCAAGGGTCCGAACAACACGCTGAAGCCGGGCCCGTCCGACCCCGGCAGTCCATGGGCGATCGGCGGGGCGGCCGGCGGCCACGAAGCGATCGAGCCCGGGCTGGGCACCTTCGCCGACTTCGACGCCTTCGTGCTGCGTGCCAAGAACCTCGGCCTGGAAGTCGCCCTCGACTTCGCGCTGAATTGCTCACCCGACCATCCGTGGGTAACCCAACATCCTGAGTGGTTCAGCACCAGGGCGGACGGCACGATCGCGTACGCCGAGAACCCGCCGAAGAAATACCAGGACATCTACCCGCTCAACTTCGACAACGACCCGGAGGGGCTGTCCGCGGAGTGCCTGCGGATTCTGCGGCTCTGGATGAGCCACGGCGTGCGCATCTTCCGAGTCGACAACCCGCACACCAAGCCGGTGGCATTCTGGGAATGGCTGATCTTCGAGGTCAAGCGCACCGATCCCGATGTGCTCTTCCTCGCTGAGGCCTTCACCCGGCCGCCGATGATGAAGACGCTCGCGCAGATCGGTTTCACCCAGTCCTACACCTACTTCACCTGGCGAACCGGCAAGGCGGATCTGCAGGAGTACTGCGAGGAACTCGCGCACACTGAGGTCGCCGACTACATGCGGCCGAACTTCTGGCCCAACACGCCGGACATCCTGCATGCCTACCTGCAGTACGGCGGCCCGCCGGCATTCTCGATCCGCGCGACTCTCGCCGCACTGCTGACCCCGAGTTGGGGCATCTACTCGGGCTACGAACTGTGCGAGGCGACGGCGATCCGCCCGGGCTCGGAGGAGTACCTCGATTCGGAGAAGTTCCAATACCGGCCGCGCGACTTCGGCGGCGCGCTCCTTACGCCGCACCTCACGCTGCTCAACCGGCTGCGCCGCGAGCACCCGGCCTTGCGCTGGATGCGAAATCTGCGCTTCCACGTCGTCGACAACGACGACATCATGGCGTTCTCGAAGTCGCTCGGGGACGATCGTGTGCTCGTCGTCGTCAACCTCGACCCGCACCACGTGCACGAGGGCACGCTCTACCTCGACACCGCAGCGCTCGGACTGAATCCCGGCGCGCGTTTCGCGGCGTACGACGAGGTGACCGGAGCGACGTACACGTGGGACGGCTCGCGGCAGTACATCCGGCTCGACCCCTACTTCCAGCCGGCGCACATCTTCACCATCCGCGAGCTCTGAGCAGATGGCCCTCGAAGCGAACGACCCCGCCTGGTACAAGCGCGCTGTCTTCTACGAGGTGCTGGTGCGCGGCTTCTACGACTCGAACGCCGACGGCACCGGCGACCTGCGTGGCCTGACTGCCAAACTCGACTACCTGCAATGGCTCGGCGTCGACTGCCTGTGGCTGCTGCCGATCTTCGAATCCCCTTTGCGCGACGGCGGCTACGACATCTCGGACTACCTGCAGATCCTGCCGGAGTTCGGAGATCTCGGTGACTTCGTCGCGCTCGTCGAGGAAGCGCACACCCGCGGGATCCGCATCATCACCGACCTGGTGATGAACCACACCAGTGATCAGCACCCGTGGTTCCAGGCGTCGCGCTCCGACCCCGACGGCTTCTACGGCGACTTCTACGTGTGGAGCGACACCGACAAGCTCTACCCGGACGCACGGATCATCTTCGTCGACACGGAGAAGTCCAACTGGACCTGGGACCCGGTCCGCGAGCAGTACTACTGGCACCGGTTCTTCTCCCACCAGCCCGATCTCAACTTCGCGAACCCGGCCGTCCAGGACGCGATGATCGAACTGCTGCGGTTCTGGCTCGACCTCGGCATCGACGGCTTTCGACTCGACGCGGTGCCCTACCTGTTCGAGGAGGAAGGCACCAACTGCGAAAACCTCAAGCCCACGCACGCCTACCTCAAGCGGGTGCGGTCCGAGATCGACGCGCTCTACGACGACCGGGTGCTCCTCGCCGAGGCCAACCAGTGGCCGGCCGACGTTGTCGAGTACTTCGGCGACGGGGACGAATGCCAGATGGCGTTCCACTTCCCGCTGATGCCGCGCATCTTCATGGCCGCGCGGCGCGAACAGCGCTACCCCATCACCGAGGTGCTCGCAAACACCCCGGGCATCCCGGCCAACTGCCAGTGGGGCATCTTCCTGCGCAACCACGACGAGCTGACCCTCGAGATGGTCACCGACGAAGAACGCGACTACATGTACACCGAGTACGCACGGGACCCGCGGATGAAGGCCAACATCGGCATCAGGCGCCGGCTGGCCCCGCTGCTGGACAATGGCAGAGACCTGCTCGAGCTGTTCAACACGCTGCTTCTTTCCCTGCCGGGTTCACCGGTCTTGTACTACGGGGACGAGATAGGCATGGGCGACAACATCTACCTGGGTGACCGGGACGGCGTACGGACCCCGATGCAGTGGAGCGGGGACCGCAACGCCGGCTTCTCCTCGGCCGATCCGCAGCGGCTCTACCTGCCTCTGCTTCTCGACGCGGTCTACGGCTACCAGGCGGTCAACGTCGACGCCGAGATGCGCTCCCCTACGTCCTTCCTGCATTGGACGAAGCGACTGATCGACGTACGCAAACAGCATCGGGTTTTCGGCCTTGGTACGTTCGAGGACCTGGGCGGCAGCAACCCGAGCGTGTTTGCCTTCCTCCGCCGGTGGGAGGACGACATCGTCGTATGCATCAGCAACCTTTCGCGGTTCGCGCAGTACACCGAGCTGGATCTGTCCCGATTCGCCGGCTCGGTGCCGGTGGAGCTGCTCGGCGGCGTCCACTTCCCGCGCATCGGCGAGTTGCCCTACCTGCTGACGCTCGCGCCGCACGGCTCCTACTGGTTCCAGGTCAGGGGGGATTCGTGATCGAGCATCTCGACAATGCCCTCCGCGAATGGATGCCGCATCAGCGTTGGTACGCCGACAAGGGTCGGGAGATGACGTCGCTCTCGATCGAGGTCGTCGCGACCCTGCCCGGCGCCGACATGACCGTCGAGATCGGCGTCGTCAGCATCCGCTTCACCGACGGAACCGACGCGCGCTACCAGGTGCCGATCGCGCTCCGGTCGGAGTTTCCGCCGACGCTGGAGCACGCGGTGATCGGCGCGCACGCCCGCGAGGACGGCGTACGGATGACGGCGTACGACGCCCTGCACGACACCGAGGCGACCGCGCGGCTCTATGCGCTGCTCGCCTCCGGCGCCGACGTCGACCGGGTCCGATTCGGCGGCAAGGTCTCAGGCGATCCTCTCGCCGGCCGTCTGATGGGCGTCGAACAGAGCAACTCCTCGGTCGTCTACGGCGACGAATACATCCTCAAGGTGTTCCGCAAGCTCGCGCCCGGTATCAACCCGGACCTCGAAGTCGGCCGCGCCCTGGCCGCGGTGGGCTGCGAGGTCATCGCTGCTCCGCTCGCCTGGTTCGAGCTGACCGAGGGCGCGGAACCCGTGACGCTCGGCGTGCTGCAACCCTTCTACCGCGGTGGCACCGACGGCTGGCAGCTGGCCATTACCAGCGTCCGCGATCTCCTCGCCGATCCCGGCAACCACGCCGACGAGGCCGGCGGCGACTTCGCCCCGGAATCCGAACGCCTGGGCGAGATGACCGCGGTGCTGCACCGAGACCTGCGCACTGCATTGGGCACTGAGGAGAGCGCCGCCGACGACGGGCGCCGCACGGCGGACCAGATGTTGGGCCGTCTCTCGGAGGCGACCCTCGTCGCACCCGCACTGCTCGAGTACGACGCCGCGATCCGCGCCGTCTTCGAATTCTTCGCGGCGGCCAAGTCCTCCGGCCGGCTGCAGCGCATCCACGGCGACTACCACCTCGGTCAGGTCCTGCGCTCGCACGCGGGTTGGGTGGCGCTCGACTTCGAGGGCGAGCCCGCCAAGACACTGGCCGAGCGGCGTACGCCGATGAGCCCGCTGCGTGACGTCGCCGCGATGCTGCGCTCGTTCGACTACGCATCCCGGCATCACCTGGTGGCGCAGGCGAATCCTTCGGAAGAGGTGGTCGAGCGGGCGCACGAATGGGCGGAGCGCAACCGCTCGGCCTTCTGCGACGGATATGCCCGGGTGCTAGGGCTCGACCCGCGCGACTCGGGGCCGCTGCTCGCGGCGTACGAGCTGGACAAGGCGGTCTACGAGGTCGTCTACGAAACCCGGAACCGCCCCACATGGACGGCGATCCCACTGAGCAGCATCGCCAGATTGGTTGCCGCGTGACGACTCCGGAACTCGCGGCTGCCTACCAGCAGCTCGCCGACGGTCACTACTCCGATCCGCACTCCGTTCTCGGCGCGCACCCGAGCAGCACGCGTACGACGATCCGCGTCTTCCGCCCGCAAGCGGAGCGGGTGGCCGCGGTCATCGATGGCACGCTGCATCCGCTGAACAAGGTGCACGATTCGGGGATCTTCGCGGGAGTCGTACCAGGCACCGAAGTGCCTGACTACCGGCTCGCAGTCACCTACCACGGCGAGACGCACGAGCAGGACGACCCCTATCGCTACCTCCCGACAGTCGGCGCCGTCGACCTGCACCTGTTCGGCGAGGGCAGGCACGAGCAGCTCTGGCAGCGACTCGGCGCCCACGTCCAGCGGTATGGCGACGTGACGGGCGTTTCGTTCGCGGTGTGGGCGCCGAACGCCCGCGGCGTCCGGATCGCCGGAGACTTCAACTACTGGGAGAGCCAGGGTTACCCGATGCGCTCGATGGGGTCGTCGGGCGTCTGGGAATTGTTCGTCCCGGGCGTCGGCAACGGCACGTCGTACAAGTACGAGATCCTCGGCGCAGACGGCAAATGGCGGCAGAAGGCCGACCCGATGGCGTTCCATACCGAGGTGCCGCCCGCTACGGCGAGTGTGGTCTTCGAGTCCTCGTACACCTGGAAGGACCAGGAGTGGCTGGCGCGGCGAGCCGACCACTCGGCGTACACGAATCCGATGTCGATCTACGAGGTGCACATCGGCTCGTGGCGGCAAGGGCTGTCCTACCGCGAACTCGCCGATCAGCTCACCGACTACGTGCTCGACACCGGCTTCACGCACGTCGAGTTCCTGCCCGTCGCCGAGCACCCGTTCGGCGGCTCGTGGGGCTACCAGGTGTCGGCGTACTACGCGCCGACATCGCGCTTCGGCTCTCCTGACGACTTCCGCTATCTCGTCGACACGCTGCACCAAGCGGGCATCGGCGTCCTCGTCGACTGGGTGCCGGCGCATTTCCCGAAGGACGAGTTCGCGCTCGCCCGCTTCGACGGGACCGCGCTCTACGAGCACGAGGACCCGCGCCTGGGCGAGCACCCGGACTGGGGCACGCTGGTCTTCAACTTCGAGCGCAACGAGGTCCGCAATTTCCTGATAGCCAACGCTCTCTATTGGGTCGAGGAACTGCACATAGACGGCCTGCGGGTCGACGCGGTCGCCTCGATGCTCTACCTGGACTACTCCCGCGAGCACGGTCAATGGCTGCCGAACAAGTACGGCGGCAGGGAGAACCTGTCCGCTGTGCAGTTCCTGCAGGAGATGAACGCGACGGTCTACCGGCGCAACCCCGGCGCGATCACCATCGCCGAGGAGTCCACCTCCTGGCCGGGTGTCTCGCGGCCGACGCATCTGGGCGGGCTCGGCTTCGGCTTCAAATGGAACATGGGCTGGATGCACGACACCCTCGACTACACGGCGCGCGAACCGGTCTACCGGCAGTTCCACCACCACCAGATGACGTTCTCGATGATGTACGCCTACACCGAGAGCTTCCTGCTGCCGATCTCGCACGACGAGGTCGTGCACGGCAAGGGCTCCCTACTTCGCCGGATGCCGGGAGACCGCTGGAAGCAGCTCGCCAACGTTCGTGCGCTGCTCGCCTACATGTGGGCCCATCCAGGCAAACAGTTGCTGTTCATGGGCACCGAGTTCGCGCAGGATGCCGAGTGGTCGGAATCCCGCTCGCTCGACTGGTGGCTGCTCGATCTGCCGGAACACCGCGGCGTACACACGCTGGTACGCGACCTCAACCGGGTCTACCGCGCCACGCCCGCTCTGTTCACGCAGGACGCGACGCCCGAGGGATTCCAGTGGATCGACGCCAACGACGCCGCCTCCAACGTCTTCACGTTCCTGCGGTGGGGTCTCGACGGCTCGGTGGTCGCCTGCATCGCCAACTTCTCCGGACTGCCGCACGAGCGCTACCGCGTCGGCCTGCCGTACGCGGGCCGCTGGCGGGAGCTGCTCAACAGCGACGCCGAGGTCTACGGCGGCGCCGGTCGCGGCAACTACGGTGCGGTCGAGGCAACCGATGATCCCTGGCACGGCCGCCCCGCCTCCGTCGAGTTGACGCTTCCCGACCTCGCGACGTTGTGGATCAAGTACGACCCGTGAAAGACATCCCGGCCGAGAACTACTCGCCCAGGTGGGGCAGCGACAACCGAGTCACGCCGCCCTTGGTCGGCGACGAGCGCGGGCTGCTGACTGCGTACCTCGACTGGCATCGCCAGTCGCTCGTGCTCAAGTGCGCCGGGGTGCCCGAGGATCGCCTGTCGGAGCACGTGATCCCGCCCTCGACCCTGACGCTGCACGGGCTCGTGCGGCATCTCACCGGCGTGGAGCGGTGGTGGTTCCAGATTCAATTCGCCGGGCTCGACGTTCCGATGCTCTACTACTCGGACGACGATCCGGGTCAGGATTTCGACTCGCTCGACGGCGACTTCGGTGCCGCCCTCGATGCCTGGCAAACGGAGTGCGCCAAGTCCCGCTCGATCGTGGTCAACACGGCGTCGTTCGACGAGACCGGCATCCAGAATGTCAGCGGCAAGCCGATCTCACTGCGCCGGATCATGTTGCTGGTGACAACCGAGTACGCGCGCCACCTCGGCCACGCGGACCTCCTCCGAGAGCGCATCGACGGAGCGATCGGCTTCTGACCCGCCTGCTGCACTCCACTTGTGTGACATTGCGTACGCATTCAGGTGCCGATTGAGCGTGGGCGATGTACGGATTTTCACACGTGGGAGGGCCCGCCGCCGCAGAGCCGCATCCACAGTCAACGATCAGGTCAGGCGTGCGACGCGATCCAGTCAGCGGCGAACTCCTGCTCGTTGCCGATCAGGGCCTTCAGGTAGCCGCCTACCTGCGACTCGATTGCGCCACCGATGAACGGGATGCTCGCCTTGATGGTCGTCTCGACGGCGTACTCGCAGCCCGCGTCTGTCGCTGTGATCCGGTGCGTGCCGCCCACCTTGACGGGCGCGCCGCCGACGTCGGTCGTCCAGACACCAGTCGGGTCTCCGGCTCCGACCGACCAGGTGTCGGTCTGCACCAGCTCGCCGCTGCCGACGAAGCCGCGGAACGCCGACGGCACCTGATCGAGGGCCAGCTGGCGCGGCGTCACTACGACGATCGCGTCCGCGTCGCGCTGCACCGTGCTCGGCGACTTGGCGCCGAACTTCGCGCCGCGGGCATCGAGAAAGGCTTGATCTGTAAGGACTTCGAGGAGTTTGGTGGGGGTAACGGCGTAGTCGCGGGATACGAGCACGGACTTCCTCTCGGGAGTTAGAAAAGGGCGTTGGCAAGGGCGCGGCGGGCGCCGGCGAGCCGAGCATCGTCGGCGGGCAGTACGTCGAACAGCTCGATGAGATGTGTCCGGGCCCGGTCGCGGTCGTCCTCGCTGGTGCGGCGTACCAGATCGATGAGGCGGTCGAACGCCTCGTCGACGCGACCGTCGAGGATCTCGAGATCCGCGCGCGCCAGCGCCAATTCGATGTCGTCGGGGGCCTTGGCGGCCAGCTCGGCGTCATCGTAGGCCTCGGCGCGCAGCAGCAGCCGGGTGAGGGCAAGACCTTGCTTCGCCGTGGGATCCGCCGGGTTGTCGTTGAGGAATTCCTGGTACGCCGCCTGCGCAGCCACGACGTCGCCGCCGCGCAGAGCCTCTTCCGCGAGCAGGAGACCCGGAGGTATCGGCGTTTCCGGCTCCGCGGAGTCCTCCGCGGACTCGCCCGGCGAACCGGCTTCGGCCTGGGTCAGCGTCAGCAGTTCAGCGAGCCAGGCGCGCACCTGCGCCTCCGGCATCGCACCGGTGAACTCGCCGACGACCTGGCCACCGACCACCGCCTTCACGGCCGGGATGCCCTGCACCTGTGCGGCTTGCGCGAGCATCGGGTTGGCGTCGACATCGATCTTGGCGAGCACCCACGCGCCATTGCCCTCGGCAGCCAGCTTCTCGAGCACCGGGCTGAGTTGCTTGCACGGGCCGCACCAGTCCGCCCAGAAGTCGATGACGACGGGCACCTGCTTGGACCGTTCGACGACTTCGGTCGTGAACGTCGCCTCGTCTACGTCGATCACGTTGGCGGCGGCGAGCTTGGGCGGCGGCAGGGTGCCGGGAATGATGAAGTCAGTGGGACCGGGCATGTGGCGCGCGCCACCCTTCGCATCGAGTACGTCG
>JBDTYE010000052.1:0-16094 GCA_040005895.1 Actinomycetota bacterium
CGATCGGCTAGCCGCGG
Source organism: Actinomycetota bacterium (assembly GCA_040005895.1). Classification (GTDB taxonomy): domain Bacteria; phylum Actinomycetota; class Actinomycetes; order BP-191; family BP-191; genus JBDTYE01. The sequence continues at coordinate 18 of JBDTYE010000052.1, forward strand.
ACTCCCAGCACGTACTCGATGGCCAGCTGGTCGAGGCGCTCCATGTTGGTTCCCTTGTAGCCGCGCGCCACGAAGTCGAACTCCTCGGCCCGCAGCTCGCTGAGCGTCTCGCTCCCCGTCTTGGTGGAGCGGTAGATCTCGTTGTACTGCGCGGCGTCCATCGCTTCTTGGACCTCGGGATCCTCGCGGTACGCCGCGGTCCGCTCCTTGAGGATCAGGTAGTTGCGCATGCATCCCTTGGCGAACTCCCACACGCCGTTGATGTCCTCGGTGCGGTAGGAACGGGCGTCGAAGTGGCGCGGACCGTCGTATGCCTGCTCGAGCAGGTTGACCAGGAAGAACGCCCCCTTCTGGTCCTCGGAACCGAACCGCAGGTCCTGGTCGAACTTCGGTCCGCGCTGGCCGTTGAGGTCGATGTGGAAGAGCTTGTTGCTCCAGATCGCCTGCGCGACGCCGTGATGGAAGTTGAGACCGGCCATCTGCTCGTGACCAACCTCGGGGTTGAGGCCGACCAGCTCCGGGTGTTCGAGCCGCGAGATGAAGCCGAGCGCATGGCCGATGGTCGGCAGGAAGATGTCGCCGCGGGGCTCGTTCGGCTTTGGCTCCAATGCGAACTTGATGTCGTAGCCGCGGTCGATCACATACTGGCAAAGGATGTCGAAGGCTTCCTTCATCCGGTCGAGGGCCGCGCGCACGTCTTTCGCGGCGTCCGATTCGCAGCCCTCGCGGCCGCCCCACGCGACGTACACCTTGGCTCCGAGCTCGGCGGCGAGGTCGAGGTTGTCGAGAGTCTTACGGATGGCAAATCGGCGCACACCGCGGTCGTTGGCAGTGAAGGCGCCTTCTTTGAAGACCGGGTGGCGGAAGAGGTCGGTCGTCGCCATCGGGACGATCATGCCGGTCTCGTCGAGAGCAGTCCTGAACTTCTTGACGGCAGCTTCGCGCTCGGCGGCGCTGCACCCGAGTGGCGCCAGGTCGTCGTCGTGGAAGCTGACGCCGTAGGCACCGAGGTCCGAGAGCTTCCTTACCGCGTCTGCCGGCTCCAGAAAATGCCGTGTCGGGAAGCCGAACGGGTCGGCGCCGACATGACCCACCGTCCACATCCCGAAGCTGAACTTGTCGTCGCGCGTGGGCACGTAGGTGGTCATCTGAGTGCTCCCTGGGGTCGGCCCTGCTCGTATTCACTCTGCCCGGTATGGCGTGGTTCGACAATTGATGGGACGAGCGTCGGATCCTCGACGATCGCCAGTAGCGCGACTCCGGCGCCGCCTCGAATGGCGGCTCCGAAACCGAGTGTGGAGAACGAAAGAATGCAGCCGGCCGCGTTCGGCGCGAGTACGCCGCCCCTCATCACGTCCATCGCGGCGTCGACGATGTAAGGGCCGACGCGCGCGAAGTAGCCGCCGAGGACGATCACCCGCGGGTTGAACAGGTTGACCAGGATCGACGCGCCGACACCGAGCCACCTGCCAATCTCGGCGACCGCCGAGACGGTCCGCGCTTCCCCTGCTTCCAGCCGCCGCACGACTTCGGCGACCCGGTCCTCCGGGTCCATGACGTCCGTGCGCAGCGCGTCGTCGAGATCAGGGGCCGCCTCGCGCAGCAGCGCACCGAAGCCGACAAGAGCTTCCCAGCAGCCGACCCGGCCGCAGGCACAGCGCGGGCCGTTCGGGTCGAGCTGCATGTGCCCGACCTCGCCCGAGAATCCCGTCGAACCGCGGACGAGTTGACCGTCGACGATCATGCCGCCCCCGACGCCGACCTCCCCCGTGACGTACAGCAGGTTGCGAGTCCCGGCATCAGAGCCGACCCAGAACTCGGCGAGCGCCGAGAGGTTGGCGTCGTTGTCGACGCGGATCGGAATCCGCGCGTCGCGGAGCTCGGTGCGCAGCAGGTCGGCGACGGGAACGTTGCGCCAGCGCAGGTTGGGGGCGAACGTGACGATTCCGCGGTCCACGTCGACGAGTCCCGGAATGGCTACGGTGATGCCGAAAACGGTCGCGCCGGCACTTTCCATCTCGTCGATCGCGGCTGCGGCAACCACCCCGAGTGCCGTCATCGCAGCGGCGGGGGAAGTGTGCACGGCGTCGTATGCCAGACGGCTCTCGTGCAGCACGCGGCCTGCCAGGTCGACCGCGTAGGCCGAGATGTGGTCGACGTTGACCTCGAGGCCCAGACCCCCGACTCCCCCGCCGGCGAGTTCGAGTATCAGCGGGGGACGTCCGGCGGATCCAACGTATTCAAGGCCGACCTCGCGCACCAGCATCCGGTCGATCAGCTCGGCGACCAGGCTGGATACCGTTGCCTTGTTCAAGCCCGTGGTGCCGGCGATAGCGGCGCGGCTGGCGGGGCCTGCGTCGCGCAGCTGGGCCAGAACCAGAGACAAATTGTTCCTGCGCACCGTTGCCTGGTCGGCGGCAATGAGGACACCGGTGCTCCGCGGCAGGGGCGGGACCGGTATGCGCACGAAAGAAACCTATTCGTCGGGAGATCCAACAAACTACCGGAGCGGCTTACGCCGACGCAAGTATCAACCGGTCGAGTCCCTGACCGCGGCGTACTGGTCGCGTACACCTGGTTGCAACTGCGCCGACCGAGCTGGGGAGTGCGCCGCCGCCCAGGCGGGCGGGTCGGCGCCCCCGTCGAGCGCCCAAGCCGCCTGCCGAGCGGCCCCCACTGCGACGTACTCGGCCGGTTCGGGAACGGACACATCCGCTCCGAAGATGCCAGGAGCCAACTGCTGCACGGCGGCCGACCGCGCTCCGCCGCCGATCAGCAGCACACGGCGTACCTCCATGCCGATCGACCGGATCGCGTCCAAGCCGTCTGCAAGACCGCACAACATGCCCTCGACGGCGGCGCGCGCCACGTTCTCGCGCGTCATTGTCGCGCCTCGCAAGCCGGCGAACACCCCAGTGGCATCGGGACGGTTCGGCGTCCGCTCCCCCTCCAGGTAGGGCAACATCACGACGCCACCGGCGCCTGGTTGCGCGCCCAGGGCCAGCCGGTCGAGTTCGTCCAGCTCAGCGCCGAGGAGCGCAGCGGTCCCGCTGAGAACGCGCGCCGCGTTCATCGTGCAGACAAGGGGCAGGAAGCGACCCGTCGCATCTGCGAAGCCCGCGACGATGCCCGTGCCATCAGCGCACGGACGGTCGTGCACCGCGAAGACCGTGCCGCTGGTGCCGATCGAGACGACGACATCCCCTGCTGCTGCACCGACTCCGAGTGCCGCCGCCATGTTGTCCCCGGTGCCCGGCGCCAGCATGATGCCAGTCGTCGTCGTCGCGATCCTTTCGTTCGGCAGGGCCACTCTCGGCAGCGCGGGCATAGCGTTCATCGCGAGCGCGAGGATGTCTGTGCGGTACTCCCCGGTCGCGGGCGACCAGTAGCCGGTACCGGAAGCATCTCCCCTATCCGTAGCGGGTTCGCTGCGTGCGCCGGCGAGCATCCAGTTCAGCCAATCGTGCGGCAGCATGACGCCGGCGGTGCGAGCCGCGGCGGCCGGCTCGTGCTCGGCCAGCCAGCGCAGTTTCGTGACCGTGAAGCTCGCCACCGGGACTGACCCGACTGCGTCCGCCCAAGCCTGGGCGCCGCCGAACTCGACGATCAGGTCGGCGGCCGCTGCGGCAGACCTTGTGTCGTTCCACAGCAGCGCGGGGCGGACGACCTCCCCACTTTCATCCACGCAGACCATGCCATGCTGCTGCCCACCGACGGCGACCGCCTGTACGTCGTCGAGCAATCCTGCTGACGCGTCGGCGTACGCCGCCCACCAGGCTTTCGGCGCGACCTCCGTTGCGTGCGGGTGGGGTGCCTTGCCTTGCCGCACGACGGCGCCCGTGTCGGCGTCGCAGACAAGCACCTTGGTGGACTGGGTCGAACAGTCGATGCCGGCAACAAGTCGCATGATGGCGGATCATGCCTTGCCGCAAGACGATGCGTCCACCTGCATTGGCTACATTCGTTGTGCTTTCATCGTTATTGACGAGCCGGCCGCTCGGCTAGCGTGGCGCCGGCAGCTCAACGCGAGCTGGAGAAAAGGCGGCGACGTGTCCGATCAGAGCACCCTCGACCTGGACGCACTGCTCGAGCAGGAACGGCAGTTGCAGTTCACGAAGTTCGACAATGACGTCGCCTGGCGGCTCGGCAGCCGCCTGGTCGCCGCGGCCAAGGACCAGGGCCTGCCGGTGACGATCGACATAACCCGCGGATCCCAGCAGCTCTTCCACGCGGCGCTGCAGGGGACCAGCGCCGACAACGACGACTGGATCCGACGCAAGTGCCGGGCCGTCTACCGGTTCGGGCACAGCTCCTACTACCTCGGGCGCACTTACACCGATCGCGGTGCCCGGTTCGAGGACGAGCCGCACTGGGACCACTTGGTGCACGCGGCACACGGGGGCGCGTTTCCCGTGCTGGTGCGCGGAGCCGGGCTGATCGGCACCATCGCAGTCTCCGGCCTGCCTCAGGCGCGGGACCACGAGCTCGTGGTCACCGTGCTCGAGGAATTCCTCGACGCCGAGACCGCGTGAGCGACCCCCGGCCGATCGCCGTCGTCGACATCGACGGCGTTGTTGCCGACGTGCGGCACCGGCTGCACTTCCTGGAGAGCAAGCCCAAGGATTGGGACGCCTTCTTCGCAGCCGCCTCCGAAGATCCGGTGCTGCGTGAAGGCGTGGACCGTGTGGGCACGCTGGCGATCGATCATGACATCGTCTTCGTCACCGGCCGACCGGCCCGATGCCGATCGCAGACCGAGCATTGGCTGGAGCGCGCCGGCATCGGCGGCTGGCCGGTCGTGATGCGCCGCAACGGCGATCGCCGGCCCGCGCGGCTGACAAAAGTGCACGAGGTGCGAACCCTTGCCAGAAGCGCGCCGGTCGGGGTTGTGGTCGACGACGACCCAGAGGTGTGCGCAGCGATGACCGAGTCGGGCTTCACCGTTGAGCTGGCGACCTGGATCGACCGATCAGAATCGCTGCGCGATGCGCAGGGCACGGAGGGACGCACCTGAGAAGTCAGCTTCCGATCGAAGCCAGCCGTCGCAGCAGTGGCGCCGCTTTGACCGCCGCCTCTGCGACCTCTTCGTCCGGCTCGCTCCCCCAGGTGATGCCGCCCCCCGTCCAGAGGTGGATCCGGCCTTCGGTGACCGCCACGGTTCGGATGGTCAGACCGAGCTGCATCGACCCGTCCGCGCCGATCCAGCCGAGCGCGCCCATGGAGGGCCCCCTGCCGACCGGTTCGAGGCGGTCGATCAGGTCGAGTGCCGCCAGCTTCGGTGCGCCCGTCACCGAGCCGCCGGGGAACACGGCGTCCAGCAGTTGCGACAGGCGGACTCCAGGCGCGAGTGTCGCCGTCACGGTGGATTCGGCGTGCCAGACACCTGCAAGCCGGCGGACCGCGTACAGCTCGGGTACCCGGACCCCTCCGACGGCCGCCACCCGGCCCAGATCGTTGCGCGCCAGGTCGACGATCATGACGTGTTCCGCGTGATCCTTGACACTGGAGGCAAGCCGCGCGCGAGCCCGTTCGTCCGCGGCCGGGTCACCGGCAGCCGCCACGGTGCCCTTGATCGGCCGGGTGACCGCAATGCCGTCGCGTACGCCGAGTAGGCACTCGGGCGAGGCGGAGAAGACCGACCAGCCGGCCCCCGTCATGGCGCCCGAGAAGGGCGTGCCCGGCAACTGATCGAGTGCGTCGCCCACCGCGCCGGGGCGGCCCGAGAAGTTCGCGCTCTGGTGGCCGACGATGCTCACCTGGTAGACGTCTCCGGCAGCGATCGCCTGCCTGACGCTGACAACGGATTGCGCGTGCTGGCGCGGCGTCCAGGACGGCGTCCAGTCGCCGATCCGGGCGCTCTCCTGCGAACCGCTGGTGCCGGGACGCGTCTTCGACCCGACGGCGTACACGATCGCGCACACCGCCGGCACGCCTGCGGCCGGTGACGGCTGCGGGCGCGACGTCCGCGAATGCGGTCTCAGATCACCGCTGAGCAACAGGGCGGCCCCGGCCGGGGCTGCGACCCCGCTGGCTAAATCACCGGCTGGGCGGCCCAGGACGCCCTGGTCGGTGAGGAACGTCTCGAGCATCTCGAAATCAAAATCGGCGGGATCCGGCCACTCGCGCCGCGCCACCTCGACCAGCCTGCCGCGCAAGTGCTCGGGTGTGCCCGGCGGCAGGATCAGGCCGTCGCTCACCAGCGGTCCTGCGATTCGGCGATCAGGCCGTCGTACGCCGTCGGCGCCGGGTTGCGAGTTCGTCGCCTGCGTGCGCTGCAGGCACGTCACCGACGCGCTCACCCGGGAACTCCGACAGCGAGCCCTCAACTTCGCGGACGACCCGCCCCACCGCGATCCCGAACACGCCCTGACCGCCCTGGACGAGATCGATGACTTCGTCCGCCGACGTGCATTCGTAGATCCGCGCGCCGTCGCTCATCAGCGTGATGCTCGCCAGGTCGTCCGCGCCGCGGCGACGCAGGTGCTCGACGGCCGCCCTGATGTTGTGCAGGGATACCCCTGTCTCCAGCAGCTTCTTGACGATCTTGAGGATCAGCACGTCGCGGAACGAGTAGAGCCTTTGGGTGCCCGAGCCGGAGGCGTCCCGGATGCTCGGCGTCACCAAGGTGGTGCGGGCCCAATAGTCGAGCTGCCGGTAGGTGATTCCTGCGACCGCGCAGGCGGTCGGTCCCCGGTAGCCGACGTCGTCCGCGGGCGGTCCACCGAAGTCGTCTGCGAAAAGCGGTTCCTGGCGGCCGCTGCGGACCACGATGCCGGCGCCGGGAGGGCCGACGTCGCTCGGTTCGTCCGACTCGTTCACAACGTCCGCCCTTCAGCGAGCCGAACCGGCCCGTCCTTCTCCAGTGACTCGACGGACGCTAGGTACGCCGAGATGCCACGTCAACGTCCGAAGACCGGCGCGTCGCAACACTAGATGTTTACTTGAGGTTGACTACACGCTGAGTACTGAAGCAAAGGTCGAGACATTACGCGGCAGCACGCTACGAGGAGGTGTTGAAGTCGTCTGGGGAAATCTGATCGAGGAACTCTCTGAATTTCTCGACTTCGTTCTCTTGTTCATCTGCGATGGGGATGCCGGCCTCTGTCAGCACCGATTCGTCCGCGAAAATCGTGGCCCCCGTGCGTAGCGCCAAGGCAATCGAGTCGGACGGCCGGGCGGAGACCTCGATTCCACTGTCGAGTACGAGGTTTGCGTAGAAGATGCCGTCCTGCAGATCGGTGATGTGTACCGATGTGACGCCCGCGCCCAGCGCGTCGATGACGTCCTTGAGCAGATCGTGGGTCATGGGCCGGGCGGTCACGACGTTTTGCAGGGCGAATGCGATCGCCGTCGCCTCGACAGCGCCGATCCAGATCGGCAGGTAACGGTCGCCGTCGGCTTCCTTGAGAAGAACGATCGGCTGGTTGGTCGGCAGCTCGACCCGAACCCCGACCACAGTCAATTCCCGCACGCGCGTCCCTCCCGGCCACAGTCGCCGCCGACATCCGCGGCGCCACCGAAACTACACCGGTTGTCGGCACCCGGCAGCCCCGACTACAGACCTCGCGGTCGGCGGCGCGAACAAGCGCGTGTCAGCGGGTGAGACCGGGCCGCAAGCCGGCGCGAACGAGCGTCGAGTGAAGCTTCATCGACAGCGCGGCAAGTTCACGCACCACTTCGTCCGCGCGGGTGTGAGCTTCGGGGTTGCGCTGGCGCACCAGCGGATTGACAACTTGCTCGAACAGCCCGATCTCCCTGTCGGCGGCGCTTTTGAACGGGCGCAGGTGCCGGGCCTCGATGCCGTAGCGGCTCATCTCGGCGACGGTCTTTGCCACGATCAATGCGTCACCGTCGTAGTAGCTGCTCCCCTGCCGCGGTCCGAGCAGGCCGTATTGCTCGAGCTGCGTGAGCTGCTCGAGGGTGAGGCCCGCGGCGGTTGCCAACTCCTCGCGCGACAAGCGCACGTCGCTGGCCTCGACCATGAACGCGTCGGGACCTGGGACACCGGCGGTGACGGTCACCGCCTGCGGCACCCTCGGCCCGGTCTCACCCGGTAACGACGGCTCGAGGCCACGGTCAAGCGCTTCGAGGTGCGCCTTGATCACGCGCAACGGCAAGTAGTGGTCGCGTTGCGCGGCCAGCACGTAGCGCAGCCGCGCGACGTCGTCGCGGGAAAACTTGCGATAGCCGGAACTGGTGCGCTCGGGTTCGATCAGGCCTTCGCCCTCGAGGAACCTGATCTTGGAGATGGTGACGTCGGGGAACTCTGCTCGCAGCTGGCCGAGAACCTCGCCGATGCTCATGAACGCCTTGCGGGCCCCGCTCACGATGCACCGCCGGAGTCGACCGGAACCGGACCGCTGAAGAAGACGAGACGGAACTTGCCGATCTGGACCTCGTCGCCGCCGGACAACGAAGTGCCCTCGATCCGCCCGCGGTTGAGGTAGGTGCCGTTGAGCGACCCGACGTCCCGGACCTCGAAACCGCTGCCGGTACGCCGGAACTCCGCATGGCGCCGGGACACTGTCACGTCGTCGAGGAAGATGTCGCTCTCCGGGTGGCGCCCGGCGGTCGTGATTTCCTTGTCGAGCAGGAAGCGGCTGCCGGCGTTCGGTCCACGCTTCACAACCAGCAGGGCCGTACCGGGAGAGAGAGCGTCCTGCGGGGAGGCGAGATCGTGCTCCTCTTCGATGTGGTCGCCCTCGATCGCGGCCAGTGAGAGCGTCGAGGTCTGTTCCGAGCCCGACTCTGCGGGGTGACCGCGCAATTCCGCGCCGCAGCGGGCACAGAACCGGCTGTCGTCACTGTTCTGGTGACCACACTGGGTGCAGAACACGCCTGGATCCGCCTCCGTCGACGCGCCGGGCCCGGGGCCAGCGCCCGTGCCTCAACCTCCGGTGGAGGTTAGCGACGGTGTGCGGCCCGGTCAACCGGAGGCGCAGATTGCGGTGATCTGGGCATCGCCGAGTATCGACGCGAGGTCGAGGGTCAGGCGCGCTCAGGAGCCCGCGAGCGAGGATTCGTACGCCGCCGCGTCCAGCAGGGCGCCGACTTCGGCGGCGTCCGCCGGCTCGATCGTGAGGATCCACCCGGCACCGTAGGGATCGGAGTTGAGCAATTCCGGCTGGGTGTCGAGTGTCTCGTTGCGCGCCCGCACCGTTCCTGACACCGGTGCGTACAGGTCGGAGACGCTCTTGGTCGACTCGACCTCTCCGAAAACCTGGCCGGCGTGCAGTTCGGCGCCGACCTCCGGTAGCGAGACGTAGACGATGTCGCCGAGCGCCTCCTGCGCGAAGTCGGTGATGCCGACGCGGACGACGTCCGCCTCCTGCTTGGCCCATTCGTGCTCGGCCGTGTATTTCAGGTCCGCTGGATACACGCGACTTCCTTAGATTCGGCCCTCAACCCACCTGGGCTGGGCGAGCGTACCGGGGGGCTGAAAGCGGCCGCAAGGCGTCGATCACCAGGTCGGCGGCCGGGTTGACCGTGATCTTGGCGCCAGCGTCCTGCGCGGTGTCGACGATTCCGCGCGGAATCGCGAGTGCGCTCGCCAATGTCGACTCGTCTCCGATCGCCGTGATCGTGTACGGCTGGGTGAGCGGGGCCCCGTCGATCACCCGGGTGACGACGTCGTCGACGACGTAGGTCGGCGCCCCGACCCGGTGGCCGTTGATCATCATCGCTTCAGCGCCGGCGTCACGTAGCTCCTGGATGACGTCGACGAGAAAGTCGGCGTGCAGGACATGACCCGGATCGTCCACCACCGCGCGGATCCCCGGCCCATGCGTGCCGACGGTCCCGGCGAGAATCGCGAGAGTGTCGGCACGTTTGCCCGCCTCGTCGATGGCGGCAGCGGCTTTGTCCCCAGAGGTCGTGAGACGTGCTCGGGCGGCGCGCAGGTCGTCAGTCTCCTGCCGCAGGCGATCGGATCGAGCGGTCAGGTCGTCGATGATCCGTAGCAGGTCGTCGGCCCGCGCGGTTCCCAGCGCGCTGCCTCCCTGCGTCGTGCGGACCTGCACGACCAAACCGAAGCCGAGCAGAGCGGCCAGGGCCGCCACCGGCAGTTGTGCCTTCCAGCCGCGTGGTCTCATGCGCGGAAGACGTGCCGGCGGATCGCGGCGACGTTGGAGAAGATGCGGATGCCGAGAACGACGACGATGGCCGTCGAGAGTTGGCCGCCCACCCCCAGCTGATCGCCGAAAAAGACGATGAGCGCAGCCACCAGCGTGTTGGACAAGAACGACACCACGAAGACCTTCTCGTCGAAGATCCGGTCCAATGTGGCGCGCAGGCCGCCGAACACCGCGTCCATCGCCGCGACAACCGCGAGCGGCAGGTAGGGCTCGAGCCAGAGCGGCACCGTCGGGTGTACGACGATCCCCAGCACGACGCCGAAGAGGAGTCCGGCAAAAGCGATCATGGAGCGAGCGACCCTTCGACTGCCGAACGCGGACCGGCGGGCGTGGCGACAACGACCCGCGTCGTCGACGTACCTGCCAGTTGGAGGTTGTTGCCGCGCTCGACGGCGTATCCGAAGTCCAGAGATCGGGCCACGGCTCGCAGTGTGGAGGACGCATCACCGACGGTGAAGGCCAGTTCGAGCGCGCCCTGGTCGCCGATGGCGCGAACAACATAGGGCGATGCAACCGGCCGGTAGTCGACGAGGATCGAATCACCGGCTTGCCGGATCGCTGTCAGCGGACCTAAGCGCTGCCCGTTGACTGCCACGGCTTCAGCGCCCGCGCTCCAAGCGATGTTGACCGCCCGTTGCAGATCGCGGTCCTGAACGCGGGTTGCGGTGTCGGCCGCCGGCGGCGCGTCGGAAAGGCGGAGCACCACTCCCGGCCCGGACACGGCGGTGGCGGCCGCAGCGGTTTCCAGAGACCGCAGGGACTGCGCTAGCTGCCGGTCGGCCGCGGACGCGGCCAAGGCACGGTCGCGATCGTCGGCAACCTGCTGCCGCAACTCCTCGAGGTCCGTGCCGGCGGCGTCGGTTTGCTTCGTCAGGTGCTGGATCCGGGCAACCAGGCCCCTGCGCACGCGGGCCGTCGCTGGGGCAGCCTTTCGCGTGTGGCTGAAGGCGACAGCGGCGAGCAGACCCAGCAGGACGAGCATCACCGCCGCCCCGGAGGAGGTGCGGAAATCCGGTGGCGACTCGCCCCGCGCGGCCCGCCTGGCCGCCGCCTCGACGTACGCCGGGTCGACCGTGATCGTCGTCAGTTCCATCAGCAGTGACGTGGACAGCACATCGGAACGATCGTGCCTGCGTCGTTCGACCCACGGATCGGGCCGGTCGCCGGCAGTGGTCATCGGGGCGGCTGCACGTTGCCGTCTACCGCCCGGCGCCTTCGACGACGTCGCCCCAGTGCTGCAGCAGGGCGGACGCGCGGGCGGGATCAGGGCCTTCCGCCCAGAGGTGCGTGACCGCCTCGGCCGGGTCCGGCAGCACCAGCACCCAGCTGCCGTCGGCCTCGATGATGCGCACGCCTTCCGTCGTATCTAGCTCGCGGTCACCGGCGGCTTCGACGACCGAGCGCATGACCAGTCCCTTTGTCGCCCAGGGAGTCGCGGCAGATCGGCGTACGACGTGGCCTGCGGGCAGCCGCGCCTCCACCGCGCTCAGCGGCTCGGCATTACGGGCGAGCAACCCGGCCAGCCGCACGAACGCGGCGACACCATCGAGAGCGAGCGAGAACTCCGGAATGATCATGCCGCCGCGACCGTCGCCGGCGAAGACGATGCCCTCGGACCGGGCGAGCGTCAGCAGATCGCCGGCGCCCTGCGGGCTCCAGACGACGCTGACGCCGTGCCGCGTCGCGATCTGCTCCGCGACCCGCGTCACGTTGACCGGCAGAGCGACCGACCCGCCCCGGCGTTCGGACGTGACGAGCTCGAGCATCACGAGCAGCGCCCGGTCGTCGTGGATGAGCACTCCGCGCTCGTCCACGATGGCGACGCGCTCGCCCGCGTGGTCGAAGCGCACGCCGAAGGCCGCCCGCGACGATGCGACCAGTTCGCCCAGGCGCTCAATGCCGCGCATGTGGTCGGCGAGCGATTCGGTCGTCGACATCTCGTCGAGCCGGCCGTTGACAGTGAGGACGTCGACGCCGAGCCTTCCGAGCAGGGTCGGCAAGACGAGCGACGTGGTGCCGCCGGCCGCGTCCACGACCACCTTCAGCTCCGAGTCCCGGACGCCGGTGACGTCGACGCTGTTCATCAACTCGGCGCTGTACTGGTCCAGTGTCCGGGCCGGGAACTGGAGTTCGGCGATCTCGCCGGGGAACGCCCGGCGGAACTCCTCACGGTAGAACACGCGCTCCAGCTTGCGCTGCGCGGCCATCGACAGGTCTGCCCCCTCGCTGTCGAGGAAGACGATGTCGATGCTCTGGGGATCACCAGGCGTCGTACGCAGCGTGATGCCGCCGACCGAATCGCTCATGCCCAGGTCGAATCGGGTGACCGGTGTCGGCGCTACTTCGAGGTCGCGCACATTGATGGCACTGGCAGTAAGCGCGCTTATGACCGCACGCTTGAGGGCGCGTGCTGCGCGCGACGCGTCGCGGCTCGTCGTGACTTTGCTGCCCTTGCGCAAAGTGGTCGCGTAGGCACTTGCGAGCCGGACCGCGAGCTCGGGGGTGATCTCGACGTTGACGAGGCCGGAGACACCGCGGGGGCCGAAAAGCGTCTGCTGGCCACGGGATTCCCAGATGACGCTGGTGTTGATGACCGCGCCGGCTTCGATCGTCTTGAAGGGGTAGACCTTGACGCCCGGGGAGAGGAACGCCTCCTCCTCGACGACGCATTCGTCCCCGACGATCGCGCCTTCCTCGATGCGCGCGGCTCGCATGATGTCGGTGTTCTTGCCGACCACGCACCCACGCAGGTTGGCGTGGGGTGCGATGAAGACATTGTCGTGGATGACCGCGCGGTGAAGGAAGGCGCCGCCCTTCACCACCACGTTGCTGCCGAGCACCGTATATTCGCGCAGCTCGGCGCCGGCCTCCACCTTGGCGTAGTCGCCGATGTAGAGAGGGCCTTTCAACGTGGCGTCGGGATCGACCTCCGCACCCTCGGCGATCCACACGCCGGGCGAGACCTCGAATCCGTCGATCTCGACGTCGACATTGCGATTGAGAACATCGGCTTGGACCCGCAGGTAGCTTTCCTGGGTACCGACGTCCTCCCAGTATCCGTCGGCGATGTAGCCGTAGAGCGGCGCCCCCGCCTTCAGCAGCGCCGGGAAGACATCGCCGGAGAAGTCGACGATCTCCCCGTCGGCGATGTGGTCGAAGATCTCCGGTTCCATCAGGTAGATGCCGGTGTTGACCGTGTCGGAGAAGACCTGACCCCAGGTCGGCTTCTCCAAGAACCGTTCGATGCGCCCCTCGTCGTCGGTGATGATGATCCCGAACTCCAGCGGGTTCGGCATCCGCTTGAGGGCAACAGTGACGAGGGCGCCCTTTTTCTGGTGGAACGCCACCATCGCTGTCAGGTCGATGTCGGTCAGGGCATCGCCGGAGATGACGAGGAAGGCTCCGTCGCGGAGTTCGGCCTGCGCGTTCTTGACGCTGCCCGCGGTGCCGAGGGGCGTCTCTTCGGTCGCGTATTGCAAGTGCATGCCGAGCTCTTCGCCGTCGCCGAAATAATTGCGGATCAGGGCGGCCAGGAACTGGACCGTGACGACGGTGTCCGTGAAGCCGTGCCGGCGCAGCAGCCGCAGAACGTGCTCCATGATCGGGCGATTGACGACCGGAAGCAGCGGTTTGGGTTGGTTGGCGGTCATCGGCCGGAGCCGGGTGCCCTCACCGCCTGCCATCACGACCGCCTTCACGCTGGCGCTCCGTTCATCCGGTCGGCAACGATCAGCTGACGGAACTGCCGGGCGTACAGCAGCGCCGCCCACCAGTACAGGAAGGTGCCCCAAACGGTGAACGCCCAGCCTACCGGCCGAGCGGCCGCCGCCAGTGGACTGCTCCCCTCGGCGAGCAGCAACAGCGGGAATGCGTACAGCAGATTGAATGTCGCCGCCTTGCCGAGAAAGTGCACCGGCAGCGGGCCGTAGCCGCGGCGCCGGAGCAGTGGCAGGAACGCCGCGAGGATGACGTCACGGGACAGCAGGACGACTGCGAGCGGAACCGGAATCACCCCTCGTACGGTGAATGCGTAGACCGTGCCGATGATGTACAGGCGGTCGGCAAGCGGATCGAGGAGCTGCCCGATCCGGGAGATCTGGTCCCACTGCCGGGCGAGTTTGCCGTCGAGGTAATCGGTCCAGCCGCTGACCATCAGCACCAGCAGCGCCAGGCCGTCGGCGTGCGGCACGAGCACGAGCCACACGAACAGCGGTACGCCGAGGAGCCGGACCGCCGACAGGCCGTTGGGGATGTTGACGATCGTCGACGTGACGCGGGTGACCGGCACAAAGGCCGTGGCTGCGGGCATCGCGTCGTCACCGCCCACGCGTGCCCCCTCGTCGACACTGCCCATGCGCGGATGGTACCGACGTCGTGAGTCGGGGTGACAGGACTTGAACCTGCGGCCTCCTGACCCCCAGTCAGGCGCGCTACCAAGCTGCGCCACACCCCGTGGCCTTCTTGCGGGCTGGATCGTAACGCACCCAGGCGCCCCTTCTTCGCCCGCCTATTTAGTGCGTTTGCCCTTCTCCCTGACCCGGACGCTGACCTCGATCGGCGATCCAGCGAAGTCGAACGACTCGCGCAGGCGGCGTTCGAGGAAACGTCGGTACGAGGCCTCGAGGAAACCGCTTGCGAAGAGGACGAACTTCGGTGGCCGGGTGCCGGCCTGCGTTGCGAACAGCACCTTGGGCTGCTTGCCACCACGCACCGGCGGTGGGGTCGCGCCGATGACGTCGTCGAGCCAGTTGTTCAGCTTGCCGGTCGACACCCGGCGCGCCCAGTTCTCCAGCGCCAGTTCCAGCTGAGGAGCGATCTTGTCCATGCCGCGACCGGTCTTCGCCGAGACGTTCACGCGGGCCGCCCACTTGACCTGGGTCAGGTCGCGTTCGAGTTCTCGCTCGAGACCTTCCCTGCGGTCCTCATCGACGAGGTCCCATTTGTTGACGGCCAGGACCATCGCACGACCCGCCTCGGCCACCATCGAGATCACCCTGGTGTCCTGCTCTGACAGCGGCATGGAGCCGTCGATCAGGACAAGGGCGACTTCAGCGGACTCGAGGGCATGTTGAGTACGAAGAATGGAGTAGAAATCGGCGCCCTGCGCCTCGCGGGCCCGCCGCCGGATGCCGGCCGTGTCGACGAATCGCCATGTCTTGCCGCCGAGTTCGATGATCGAGTCGACCGGGTCGCGGGTCGTGCCGGCGACGGCGTCGACCACCGCCCGCTCCTCGCCGGCAAGCTTGTTGAGAAGGCTGGACTTCCCGACGTTGGGTCGGCCGACGAGGGCGACCCGGCGGGGGCCGGTGCGCTCGATGAACCGATCGACGGGCGCGGTCGGCAGGGCGTCGAGGATCGCGTCGAGGAGCTCGCCGCTACCGCGTCCGTGCAGGGCGCTGACGGAGAAGGGCTCCCCAAGCCCCAAACTCCACAATTCGGCCGCGTCCGACTCGGTCCGCTCGTCGTCAACCTTGTTGGCTGCCAGGATCACCGGCCGCTTGCTGCGCTGGAGGATACGCGCGACCGTCCGGTCAGAATCGGTCGCGCCGACGGTGGCGTCGACGACCAGCACAATCGCGTCAGCGGCGGCGACCGCCATCTGAGCCTGCGACGTGATTGCGGCAGCCAGCCCCGTCGCGTCGGGAACCCAGCCGCCGGTGTCCAGGATGGTGAAGTTGCGGCCGCGCCACATGGCGTCGTAGGTGACACGGTCACGAGTGACTCCGGGCACGTCCTCCACGACTGCTTCGCGCCGCCCGAGGACGCGATTGACCAGTGTCGACTTGCCGACGTTGGGCCGGCCGACGATCGCGACGACTGGCCGAGGCTCTTCCTCGGCCGCGTCACCGTCGACGCCGCCATCGGTCTGGTCCGCGAAAACGTCGCTGGTCACGCGTCCGCCTCATGGCGAGTGCGGTTTTCGCCGGTGACGTCGCCGGTGACG
>JBDTYE010000053.1:0-15605 GCA_040005895.1 Actinomycetota bacterium
ATCTACGGCTTCCGGGGCGCCGACGTGGCCGGCCTCCTGGAGTTCACCGACCGCTTCCGCCGCTCCGACGGGCTTCCCGCGCCCTACCTCACCTTGGGCGTGTCGCGCCGGGCCGGCGCGGGCCTGCTCGCGCCGAGCCGCGCGGTGGCCGTCCGGATATCGACGCCGGGCCTCCCAGCTTCCGCGGTGCAGGTGCATCGCGCGCTGGTGTCCGCGCGCTCCGAGCCGGGCAGTGCGCAGGTGCGCACCTTCAGTTCCCCCGCGCAGGAGGCGACCGGCATCGCCGACGTCCTGCGCCGGTCACATTTGATCGATGAAGTGCCGTGGTCGCAGATGGCGGTGGTGGTCCGGTCCGCACGCCGCTCGATCCCGACGCTGCGCCGCGCACTGGTCGCGGCCGGCGTACCCGTGGCCGTTGCCGGAGACGAGATCCCGCTCGTCGACGACCCCGCGGTCACGCCGATGCTGCAGTTGCTGCGCGGTGCCCTCGACCCGACCTGCATCGACGAGGAGTGGGCCGATGCGCTGTTGATCTCGCTCGGCGGCGCCGACGTCATGGCGCTGCGCAAGTTGCGGCGCGAGTTGCTTGCTCTCGAACGCGCTGCGGCCGGTCGCCGGCCGTCCGGTCATCTGATCGTCGAACTCGTCCGCGACGGCCTCGACGCCCGACTGCTCTCGGAGCGCGTACGCCGCCCGGTCGAGCGGCTGGCGGCGGCGCTGGCAGCCGTCCGGGCCGGGATCAATGCGGGAGACGCGGTCGACGCCGTGCTCTGGTCGGTCTGGGACAGGTCGCTGCTGCGGGCCCGGCTGGTCCGCGCCGCGGCCGGCGAGGGCCAGGCCGCCATCGCAGCCAACCGCGACCTCGATGTGATTGTCGCGCTGTTCGAAGCGGCGTCGCGCTTCGTCGACCAGCTGCCGCAGGCCGGCGTCCGGGTGTTCCTCGACGACCTCGACGCCCAGGAGATCCCGGCCGGGTCGCTGAGCGAACGCAGCGCGCCAGGAGAAAGTGTCCGGCTGCTGACAACGCACCGCTCGAAGGGTCTGGAGTGGGACGTCGTCGTTGTTGCGGCGGTCCAGGACGGCCAGTGGCCGGACCTGCGCCGGCGCGGATCGGTCCTTGGATCCGAGGACCTGCAGCGAGGGGAGCTGCCCGCGACCACCTCGCACTCCGCTGCTGCGCTGGTCGAAGAACGCAGGCTGTTCTACGTCGCGGTGACGCGGGCGCGGCAGCGACTTGTGGTGACAGCAGTCGACAGTGGCGAGGACGCCGGCGAACGGCCATCCCGATTCGTGCACGAGCTGGGCATCCCGGTGCCGGAGCGACCGGCGCCGCAGCCGCACGTACTTTCCCTGCGGTCGCTCGTCGGCGAATTGCGTCATGCCGCGGTTGACCCGGATGTTTCGCCGGCGCTGCGGACCGAGGCCGTTGCCTCCCTTGCCGCGCTTGCTGCGCCCGGCGGCGCCCGGCCGGCGTTGGTGCCCACGGCGCATCCGGACAGCTGGTGGGGGCTGCGCGAGCTGACCGATCCCGGATCGCCACTCGTGCCGGCCGGTGAGCCGGCGCCGGTTTCGCCGAGTGCGGTCGACCAGTTCAGCAACTGTCCCCTGCAGTGGTTCCTCGAGCGCAAGGCTGGCGTACGCAGCCGCGCAGGCGAGCGGCAGACGTTCGGCAACCTGCTCCACGCGATTGCCGAAATCGCCGGCAGCGATCCCGCGCTGGCGACGCCGGAAGCGATGCTCCGGCTACTCGACGAAGGCTGGCCGCAACTGGAGTTCGAGGCGCCCTGGTACGCCGACCACCAATACCGGATGGCAACGCAGGCCGTACGCCGCCTGGCCGACTTCGCCGCGCGAGACCCCAACACCTTCGTGGCGGCTGAGGAACAGTTCTCGGTCGACATCGCGAACGCGCGGCTCGGCGGCAAGGTCGACCGCCTCGACGTCGACGAAGGCGGTGCTGCTGTCGTCGTCGACTACAAGACGTCCGCCAGCAAGGCCGGCCCGACCAAGATCGCGTCGCATCCTCAGCTCGCGCTCTACCAGCTCGCGGTCGAGCACGGTGCATTCCCCGACCTCGCGGTCAGTGGCGGCGCCCAGCTCGTGCAGCTGCGCGCCGGCGACGGAGACGCCGCGATCGTCGAGCGGCAGCCACCGCTGGCCACCGATCCGCAGCTGCGCGCCAACACCGTGCAGCTGCTCGAGGGGGTCGCCGACGCGATGATCGCCGAGGAGTTCCCCGCCCGTCCGGGCAAGTACTGCCAGCTGTGCACCGCCGCACGCGCGTGCCCGGCCCAGCCCGAGGGCGAGCAGGTGCAGTGTTGACTCTGGACGTGGCGCGGGGGCAGTCGGTGCGGCCGATGACGGTAGCCGACGTCGCCGATCTGCTCGGCCGGTCGTTCACGCCCGCCCAGGCCGCGGCGGTCGCGGCACCGCTCGAGCCAGGGGTCATCATCGCGGGCGCCGGATCGGGCAAGACCGCGGTGATGGCGGCGCGCGTGATCTACCTCGTCGGCACCGGCGCGGTCCGTCCCGAGCAGGTGCTCGGACTGACGTTCACCAACAAGGCCGCCAGCGAACTCGCCGCCCGCATCCGGTCGGCACTGGCGCTGCTGCGTACGACTCCTTGGGCACCTGACGCCGACGTCGGCGACGAGCCGGCGATCTCCACCTACAACGCCTACGCGGGCCGCCTGGTGGCCGACCACGGGCTGCGCGTCGGCGTCGAGCCGGGCAGCCGCGTGATCACCCGGGCACAGCAGTGGCAGCTCGCGACCCGTGCCGTACGGATGCACCGCGGGACCATTACCCATCTCAACTTCCAGCCCCGCACGGTGATCTCCCGGGTCATCGACCTGGCCGGACAACTCGCTGATCACCTCGTCGATCCTGCGGCCGTCCGCGCGGAGCACGAGCGACTGCGGGCCGGCATCGCTGCCGCCGGGCCGGCCGAGGCCAAGGGGCTCGCCGACGTCCTCGACCAGGTCGGCCTGCGCGACGAGCTGCTGGCCTTCGCCGAGGTCTACACGCGGCTCAAGGCCGAACGCGACCTGATCGATTTCGGCGACCAGGTGTCGATCGCTGCCAGGGTGGCCGAGCAGTGCCCGCAGGCGCGAGAGCTCGAACGCGACTTGCACATCGTGGTGCTGCTCGACGAATACCAGGACACCGGAATTGCCCAACGCCGGATGCTGCAGGCGTTGTACGCCGCCGGCCATCCAGTGACCGCGGTCGGCGACCCCTGTCAGTCGATCTACGGGTGGCGCGGCGCGTCGGTCGGCAACCTGCTGCACTTCCCGGAGCACTTTCCGCGCGCCGACGGTTCGCCGGCGCAGGTGCACTACCTCAGCACCAACTTCCGCAGCGGCGGGCGCGTTCTGGCGGTCGCGAACGAACTGTCGGCGCCGCTGCGGGACGGATCGGCACGCGTCGGCGTACCCGAACTGCGGGCCAGGCCCGGCGCGGAATCAACGGGTCGCGTAATCGCGGCGCTCGTCGAGACGGTCGAGGATGAGGCTGCCTGGATCGCCGCCCGGGTGGCCCTCTGCCTGGCAGCTGGCACGGCCGCCCAGGAGATCGCGGTGCTGGCGCGGCGGCGTTCGCAATTCGACCTGATCCGCCGGGAGCTCGAGGAAGCCGGGATTCCGGTCGAGGTCGTCGGTCTCGGCGGCCTGCTCGACACTCCCGAGGTCAACGACATCGTCTCGGTCCTGGAGATCCTCGACGATCCGACGAGCAACGCGGCGGTTGTGCGGCTTCTCAGTGGGCCGCGATGGCGGATCGGACCGCGGGACCTTGCAGCGCTGGGCAGGCGCGCCGGGGCCCTGGCGAGTTGGCGCCCTCCCGCGGGCGCCGTCGTCGATGCGCTGGCGGACGCCGCACGCGACGCCGATCCGGTCAACATTGGCTGCGTGGTCGACGCGCTTGACGACCTGGGCGACCCGGCTGCGTACTCCAGCGAGGCACGGGACCGGTTCACTGCCTTCGCGCGCGAGCTGCAGCAGCTCAGGGCGCGGTCCGGCCAGCCGCTGACAGACCTGATCCAGGACGTCGAACGCACCATCGGCCTCGATGTGGAGCTGATGGCCTCGCCCGGCCTGGTCCGGCAGGGGCGCGCCGCCAACGTGAGCGCGTTCCTGGACGAGGCAGCAGGGTTCGTCGGTCCGGATCGGGAGAACGACCTGGCGGCGTTTCTTGCCTTCCTCGTCTCGGCGCGAGATCAGGAGAGCGGGCTCGAGATCGGCCGGCCGACCGCGGCGGAGACGGTCAAGTTGATGACCGTCCACGCCGCCAAAGGCCTGGAGTGGGACGACGTCTTCGTCGCGGGCCTGGCCGCGGGGGACCGGTCGAGCATCTTCCCGGCCAGAGCCAAGGCGACGGGGTGGCCGACAGTGGCCGAGGAACTGCCCAACCCGCTGCGCGGCGACCGCGAGGATCTACCGGTCTGGGGGGACATCAGCCGCAAGGGCATCAAGGAGTTCCAGCTGGCGTGCGCCCAGCGGGACGAGGTAGAGGAACGCCGGCTGGCCTATGTCGCGTTCACCCGGGCCAGGCACAGCCTGCACCTGACCGGCTACCACTGGGGAGCCAGCCAGAGCACGCGGTTCGGGCCCTCCGTCTACCTCAGCTCCGTCGTCGACAGCGGGCTCGCCGAGTGCGACTGCTGGGCGCCGGCTCCGCTCGACGGCTCCACCAACCCGCTGCTGGGCCGCAGCGTCGACGTACCGTGGCCGGCCGTCGACCTGACGGGCCGGGCGGCGGTGGCCCAGGCGGCGGCGGACGTCACCGCCGCGATGCTGCCGGGGCAACTGCCGATGCTCGCGGCCGCGCTCACGGGCGCCGATGCCGGAGTTGCAGCCCGATGGCAGTCGGAGTCGGCAGTCTTGTTGCGCGAACTCACGGCGCAACGCTCCGGCGAGCGGCTGGCACAGCTGCCCGCGCAGATCAGCGTGACCACTCTCGTCGAGCTGCGCGGCGATGCCGCCGAGCTGGCCCAGCGGGTGGCCCGGCCGCTGCCGCGCCGGCCGGCGGCCGCTGCTCGGCGGGGCACCGCCTTTCACGCTTGGGTTGAGGGCCGGGCCGGCCAACGTCAGCTGCTCGGTCCGGACGACCTCGTCGGGGCGGCGGACGACGGTCCCAGCGATGCCGAGCTGGCCGATCTCAAGACGCACTTCCTGCGGACGCCGTACGCCGCCAGGTCGCCGGTCGAGGTCGAGGTGCCGTTCGAGCTGGCGCTCGCAGGGCACGTCGTCCGCGGCCGGATGGACGCTGTCTACGCCGACGACGATGGCGCGGTCGACGTCGTCGACTACAAGACCGGCCGGGCCCCGGCCGGCGATGCAGCCGCGGCCGCCGCAGTCCAGCTGAGCTGCTACCGGCTCGCGTGGGCGGCGCTGTCGGGAGTCTCACTGTCGAAGGTGCGGGCCGCGTTCCTCTACGTCGAGAGCGAGCAGGTGCTTCGGCCGGATCGACTGCTCGACGCCGACGAGCTCGGCGCTTTGCTCATGTCGATACCGGAGCGCGACTCGAAGGGCGCAGGTTCGCACGGCGCGGGTTCGCACGGGCCTGGGTCTGCGGGTGCAGGTCTGCGGGTGCAGGTCTCAGGGCGTGAGCCCGGTGCACCCGCGCAGCCTGTTCCAGGCTGAAACCGCTTGTGCCGCAAGGGTTCCCGCCAGTGGGGCGGGCACGCCGGAGTGGATGAGCGCAGGCGACCACACGTACTTGTCGACGTGCCGGCCCGTGACGGTGAGCGTCAGGACTCCGGTCTGCGTCCCCAGCCCGCCCCGGGTGTAGAAGGCGAAGTTGCCGAGTCCATAGGCGACGAACGCGGTATCCGATCTCCCGGCGCCTTGCAGGGTGTGCGCATGCGTCCCCACGATCACGTCGGCTCCGGCTGCGATCAGGGCGTCCGCGAGCTGGCGCTGCACGCCGGTCGGGCATTGGCTGCCCTGCACCCCCCAATGCAGGTAGACCACAACGGTGTCCGAGTTCCGGCGCGCTTCTGTTACGGCGCGGACGAGTCGCGGCAGGTCCTTCGCCGACGCTAGGCCAGGCCGCCGCGGCCCGGCAGTCCAGCTTTCGATGAGCGGATGGTCGATGACCTGGGTTGCTGCGATGACCGAAATCCGCTGGCCGCGGACGACCTTCCGGAAAGGCTTGAACGCTTCGCCGTCGTTGCGGCCGATACCGATCAGGGGGAACCCGGCGGCCGAGCCCGCAGCCAAACTGTCGGCGAGCCCCACCGGCCCGAAGTCCATGCCGTGGTTGTTGGCCATGCTCGCCGCGTCCACCCCAGCCGCTTTCAGCGCCGCCAGTGCGGAGGCGGGTGCCCTGAAGTTGTAATCCTTGGGCACCGCAGTACCGCGCCCGGTGATGGCGGTCTCGAGGTTGACGACCGCGACGTCGGCGCGCCTGAGCAATGGCGCGACGGGTGCGAGCACCGTTGCCGGATCGCGCGTCAATGCCGACGCGAGCGCGCCTTCGAAGTGGATGTCGCCGGCGAACGCCAGCGTGACCGGGAGCATTCGCCGGGTGGGAAGCGCCGCTTTGCTGGGTGCGGCGGCTTCACTGGCCTTGGAGGGCGCCGCCGACGGGTCGAGGAGAGCCACAACCAGCAGTACGCCGCCCGCGGCCGTGAGCGCCCGGTGGCGCAGCGGGAAGGTCAGCACGCGTCGTAGGGCCAGCATCCGTCGAAGGCCGAGGAGGGGAAGCACCGAACCAGTGTGCCGGGAGGTCGGCGTACAACTGGGGAGGCCACGGCCGCATTCAGCGCGGGCGGGACGCGAGTGACGCCAGGCGTTCGGTGAGGGAGGTTCCGGCCGCAAAGTGGAAGGGATCCGCACCCGGAGGCGCAGCCAGATCCGCCCGCGGGCAGTTGGCGAGGGTGAGCCCGGCGAAGCCGAGTGCCGCGTCGCAAAGACTGTTCACGGTCGCGCCGATCTCGATGCCGAAGTCGGTGACCGAGGCCTTGTAGATCGTGATCTGATGACGGCGGGGGCTGTCGTAGACGACCGCGATGGTTCCCACGAGCTGCGCGTCGCCCCGGGTGCCGGCGATCCCCGACCAGGGCCGGTCGTAGAGCTGCCAGACGGCGACTGATGCGTTCCAGAGCCCGCCGCGCGAGACGTCGTTCGCCGACAGGGCAGAGACGATGACGGCCGCCGCCTGCTCAGGAAGGATCGCGGCCGGCCGGATGATCTGTTCGGTGCCGGGCACGCGACCTCCATGGGTTGCTATGAAGGTCGGCTCCGTGGTCGCGAGGCTTGAGCCCAGCGCTCCCACGGAACGGTCTAGTGGACGTAGGCCTGCAAAGAGCCGGCGACCTGCAGCAGTTCCCTGCGATTGAGGTCGCCGGCGATGGTGATGATCAGATCGCCGTGCTGCGCCCAGACGTGCGGCCAGACGACCGGGTAGATGCCGACGTTGACGACGTCGCCGGCGAGTGCGCCGGTCGAGATCGTCGTCGGCTGCGACATGTCGGGCAACGGCGTCCCCTGAACGAGCGGGTCCTTCAACTGCAGGGGAGCAGTCGTCGCCAGCGGTGCGGGAACCACGCCCGGCGCGCTGACCGACCCGAGAGCTCCAGCAGGAGCTGCGCGGCGGGTGGTCACGGTGACGGTGTCGAGCCCGCGCCGGTAGACAAGGGCGACCACATCGGCGTACGCCGGATTGGTCTGGCCGTCGACAGGATCAAGTGAAGGCGCGGTGGCCACCCGGGCCAACTCGAAGCCGGCAGGCATCGAGAGTGGAACCAGCGGCTGGTAGCCCACGGCCTTCGCGACATCCGCAAGAGTGCTTGCCGCGAAGTGCTTGGACTCTGTGCTTTGAGTCGTCGCGGTCGGCAGCGGTGGTGCGATCATGGAGGCAGGGATCGGCTGGTCGTCGACGATCTCGGTGACATCGAGAGTGCGGTACAGGGTGCCGTCCGCCTTCCACTGCTCCACCAACAACGGGAAGCCGGTCCGTACGTCGACGATCACGTGCTGCTTCTGGAAGAGCGTGCCGCCACTGCCCTGATCGGTCATCTCGAGCGCGGGGCGGCCGAGCCGCTCCGTTCGTTTCACGTCCGCTGGTCGCTCAGCATTGATCGCGCGGACGGCCGCGCCGAGGTCGCGGCTCAACGTTGCCGGCAGGTTCGCCTGGTCGGGCGGCTCCGGCGGGCCGAGCGGCAGATCCGACTGGTAGAGCACCGAAGGCTTGCCTTTCACCACCTGGTACATCGTCCGCGAGCCCGACTGCGCGCTGAAGTTGACCTCGATACTGGGCGCGACCCGACTGAGGTGGTAGTCGCCGGCAGGGCTGATGACACCTTCGAATGACTGGACCTGCACCTCGCGATTAGGCACGTGTCCAGGCATGTTGGTGCCGAAGCGCACCCGCACTCCGGTCTTGGCCGGCGTGTAGGGCTGCGGCACCACGAACCGCTGGTTCTTGGCGGCGGTGAAGTCGCGGGCCGTTGCGGGTGCAGCGCCGGAGGGTCGCTGGCGTTCCTCGGCCGTACGCCGCGCCAGCAGGCCGCCGCCCACGACGAGGACGAAACACGCGACGGCAGCGGCGGGTGCGGTTGCCGAGCGCAGCATTCGCTGGGTTCGCGACCGCTCCTGGCGCCGGTCGCCGCGGCGTACCGAAAGGTCGATGACGGTCGAGGCGGCGGTGTCGACCGAAACGTCGGACTCGGCGTACAACTGGGCCCGCAGCCGGTCGAAGAAGTCATCGGCGTGTTCGGGGACCGGCAACTGCCGCAGCAGTGCTGCCACGGTCGTGTCGCCGCCGCGTCGCCGGATCACGATTGGGGCCCGAGAGCCAGGCGCAAGGTTGCGCGGGCTCGCGAGACGCGCGAGCCGACCGTGCCGGGAGGTACGCCGAGTATGTCGCCGGCCCGCGCGTAGTCGTAGCCGTGCGCGTCGACGAGAAGAACGGCGGCGCGCTGGTCCATCGGCAACTCGCCGAGCGCCTGCGCGACATCGCCGCGCATCGTGGCGACATCGCCAGGATCGATTCCGTCGTGCGGTTGGTCGTGCATCTCGTCGAGCGGCACTCGCGGCTGCCGTTGCCGGCGCCGGAGTTCGTCGATGCAGACGTTGTAGGCGATGCGGTAGAGCCAGGTGCCGGGGGCCGCGTCGCCGCGGAAGGATGGCAGCGCGCGGAACGCCCGCAGGTAGACGTCCTGCAAAACGTCGTCCATCACGTCGCGGTCGCCCATCAGGCGATAGACAAGGGCCCTGAGCGGCCGGTCGTAGTGCTTGATCATCTCGATGAAGGCGTCCGGGTCCTCGTCTGTCACCGGCCCGCCGCGCACCGGCGCCGGGGCGGGTGCGAGCTCGAAGGGGGTGGCGTCGTCGGCGCCGCCCCTTTCCTCGAGCCGCAGCGGGGCGACAGTCATGGCTGGTTCGACGTGCCGCCGCCGGGTTTCCTTCACGGAAGCACCCTATTGGCCGCGTCCAGCGCCGGCCCCGGTTGGCCTATCGCAATTCGGCAGGCAGATCCGAGGGCTCCGTAGTCGACGCGACGACGTCGCGGGAGAGGTCGTGCACGCGCAGCCCGGCACTGCGCGCGACGCGCCGGAGACGCTCGAATGACGCCCGCGGAGCGAGTCCCTGCCGCTCTGCCAGTACGCCGATTGCCTGCTCGATGGTGATCCGTGCCGCCAGCGCGTGTTCCAGCTGTTCGACGGTCACCTTGAGCTGCGCGACCTGGTCGCCGGATTCGGCACGAGGCGGCCTGGGGGGCCTTTCGATCTCGCCGCCCAGCAGGTCGGCGAGAACCATCGCACTCAACAGGTCGCCGGCTGATTCCTCGCCGACCTGCCACCCCGCCGGCGTACGCCGGATGACCGCACCCTGCAGGTCGGCGGTCATGTGGATCGCCACGATGTTCGCGAGTTCGCGCAGTACGCCGATCGCGGCGTCAGCGACCTCGACATGGCCGCGGTCCGCCCCGCAGAGTGTGCCGAGAAGGTGGCCATCGGCATCGCGGATGGGGACACCGACGTACGACGTGATCGTGAGTTTGCGCCGGATCGGCGCCGACGCGTAGGCGTCGTCGGCAGCGGCGTCGGAGGTGTGGCACGGCGCGCCGGCGAGCATCCGATGGCAGAAGGAGTCGGTGCGATCGGAGGTCATGCCCTCGACGAGTCCGGGCCAGTCGCCGTGGATCCGCGCGAACGTGAAGGTCGTCTCGGAGAGGCCGCCGACGAACACCACTTCCATGTCGAGCAGGGTGGCGGCAGTGGCCAGCGCGGCGTCGACAGCCGGGTGTCTCAGTCCTGTCGTGGTCATCGGATCCAAGGGTCTCGGTGGCGCGCGGCCGGTCCGGCTGAGATTGCGACTTGAGACTACGACCTTCAGACGCGAAATGGTGAAACTCGTCGGCAGTTTCCTGCCGCCGCATCACTGCGGCTTCGTGACCTTCTCGAGCACCTGCGCCGGCGTCGGGTTGGTGAGAATGGATCCGTCGCTGAACTGCAGGGTCGGCACCGTGTGGTTGCCACGGTTGACCGATCCGACGAACCGCGCGGCGACCAGGTCGTGCTCGATGTTGACCTCGCGGAAGGCGATGCTCTCGCGCTCGAAGAATCGCTTGAGCCGGACGCAGTAACCGCACCACGTGGTCGTGTACATCACCAGCTCGCCGGTCACACAGGCTGCTCTCTACTCGCCTGCGACGCCCCTTGCGCCGCGCCAATCACAACAGCAGCCAGGGCGGTATCCATCCCGGCATCCCCGGAATCGTCGACTGTTCGCGGCCGCCCCTGAACCCGGTGGTCCTGGCATCAGATGATCTGATGCATGAACTGCCGGACCCCGGCTGGCAATCCCGGATCTGAACTAAGGCGTCGGGGGTGCTTCACCGGCCAGCCGGTAGAGCATCTCGCCGGCTTCCTCGACGACCAGGAGTTCGTGGTCGGAATCCGCCTTGCCAGCGGCGACCCAACGGCGTAGGTCGATCATCGAGGGATCGCGGTAACCCAGCCCGTGCGCGATGCAGACTTCCTCAGGTATGCCGGTCGCGAGTGTCACCGCTATCCGCGGTTGCTCCTTGCCGTCAACGAGTGTGCCGGCACCGCGCAGGTGCGTGCTGTGCGCTACGACGCCGAGGGGCAGGTCGCGGAAGCGGTCCCACTGCGACAGGAAGTAGTCGCGGGTGTGGTAGCCGATCTCGGCCAGCAGGGCGCCGTGCGTCACGCTGAACTCGGTGATGTGCGGCGCATACAGGATGACCTCGCCGCCGTCGGCAATCACCGGCTCGACCTTGTACATGCCCTTGGCGGCGGTCCACATGTCGGCGTACCGCTCAGGCATCACCGAAAGCACTGTGCGGTATGGCTCTTCGACATACCTCACGTGCACTCGTGCAGACAGATCCGCTGCCGCCGACCACGCTTCTTCCGCCGATCCCGCGTAGAGGCCGTTGAGCTCCGTGCTGCCCGGCTTGACCACCATCGAGAGGCAGCGTCGCTCGGTGGGGATCATCGAAGCGGCGCGGTCGATCAGCCGGCGAACGGGGGTGGTCCCACGGGTGCCGATGATGCGGTGGCTGGTGATGAGCGCGCCCAGCCAATGCGAGGTGTTGATTACCTCGGGGCCGCTCACTCCCGGGAAGAAGTACTTGTTGCCGCCCGAGAAGCCGACAACCTCGTGCGGGAAGACCGGCCCGCAGACCAGGGCCAGGTCGGCGTCCACGACTAGCCGGTTGATGCGCACCGGCACCGCCTCGTCGATGCGGCCCTCGGCGATCTGCGCGGCCTCCGCGGCGCTGATGGTGCCCAGATCGGCGTACGCCGTCTCATCCCACCACTCGTGGTTGACGAATCGCATGGCCGGCAGCCCGCGTTCGCGGCCGCCAGGCGCGCAGCCGGCCAGCCGGTCGAGCGCCGGCTCGTCCATCGGCTGGTGGGTGCCGAGTGCGATGAGTACGTCGATTTGTGCGGCCTGACCTGCCAGGGCTTCGTGCAGCAGCCGCAGCATCATCGGTATCGGTGCCGAGCGGGTGCCGTCGGGAACCAGTACGACGATGTGCTTGCCGGTCAGGTCCAGCGGCTCGAGCAGCTGCGCGATCGTGCCGGCGATCTGGTGTTCGGAGAGCGTGGCGTGCGGCCAGCCCGTGCCGATGGCCGTCATGGCCGCGCCGATGCCGGTGAAATGAGGAAGATAACGGGCCTGACGGGTGTCATGCCGGTCGCCTCAACTCTCCTCTCGCGATCGCCCGTAGAGCAGCAGGATCACGATGATCGTCACGCCATAGACGATGCTTCGGTCCGACTCGTGCAGCCACTGCCGGCCCTGGAGCACGCTGACGAGCGCCACGAGCG
Organism: Actinomycetota bacterium; assembly: GCA_040005895.1. Classification (GTDB taxonomy): domain Bacteria; phylum Actinomycetota; class Actinomycetes; order BP-191; family BP-191; genus JBDTYE01. Next base: position 12,308 of record JBDTYE010000053.1, read on the forward strand.
TGACTGCCCCCGCGAGAACGCCGACGTAGTGGCCGCGGCCACCGAGGATGGACACGCCGCCGATGACGACGGCCGCGATCGACTGGAAGAGGAACGGGTCGCCCATGCCGAGCGCGGGTTGGCCGCCGTACGCGACGAGGAGGATGCCGCACAGCGCCGCGAACATGCCGCTGAGCATGTAGAGCACCACGGTCAGCGGTTTCACGCTGACGCCGGCGAGGAAGCTCACCCGCGGGCTGTTGCCGACCGCGTAGATGCGCCGGCCGAACGTCGTCGCCGAGAGCACGAATGCGATGGCGATCGCGATCAACAGCCACACGAAAAGACCCAGCGGGATACCCAGCAGTCTGGTGTCATACAGCGCGCGCACCGAGGAAGGCGCGTACGACGCACACGATCCGCACGTCAATCCCTTGCTGCGGCCGAGCGTAAGGCCCTCCATCACGCCGTTCATGCCGAGGGTCATGACCACGGCCGGCACGGACAGGTAGGCGATGCCGACGCCGTTGACGAAGCCGATGAACAAGCCGAAGCCGAGTGTCGCGGCGACGGCGAACAGAGCGCGGTCGTTGCGTCCCAGCGACGTCGAAACGAGCATGATCGCGGCCCCGTTGATGACCCACGGCACCGAGAGATCGATGCCGCCGATGAGAATCACGAACGCCTGCCCGGCGGCGACGATCCCGACGAAGGACGCGATGATCAGATTGGCCCGGATGCTCTGACCGCTCACGAAGGCGGAATTCAACAGACCGCCGACGATGAACACGCCGATCATGGCGACGTAGGCGAACAGGATGCGGCGCCGATCCTCGGTGAGACGCCGGACGACGTGTGGTGCGGCCGGAGTCGCTGTGTCGATGGTCATCGGGTCCGTCCCCTTGCCAGCCGACCCGCGACGCTGCCGAGCAGCACCGCAATGATGAGGAAGAGTCCCTGGTAGAACGGGGTGTACAGCGGCTCGATGTGCGCGAAGAACAGCACGTTCTCGACGAGGGTCAGGGCGAAGGCTCCGCAGATCGCACCGATCGCACTCCCGCGCCCGCCCAGGAAGCTGATGCCGCCGAGGACGACCGCGGCGATCGAGGTCAGGGTGTAGACGGTGCCTGCCGTCGCGTCGCCACCGGTCCGCGTCGCTGTCATCAGAAGTCCGCCGGCCGCCGCGAACAGTCCGGCCAGCACGTACGCCCACACCTTGAGCCGCCGCACCGCAATGCCGTTTGCGCGCGCGGCCACCTCGTCGTTGCCGAGCGCGAACACACCCATGCCGAAACGCGTGCGCCGGAAGACCCACCACAGCCCGCCCGCGAGCGCGACCAACAGCAGGCCGCTCGGACGCTTGGTCGACGTCAGGAAGTTCGTGTACGCCGGCGGCACCGCACCGCCGGGCTCCTTCAGCACCCGCAGCGCGAGGCCCTGGTAGATCGACAGGGTCGCGAGCGTGACCAGAATGGGCTGCAGTCTGGCGTACGCGACGAGCAAGCCGTTGACAAGTCCGCCGGCGGCACCGACGAGCAGGATCACGACGCTCCACGCGATCATGCTGGCCGGCGTCGGGCGCAGGTGCACAGCCGCCAGGCTGTTGCTGATGTCCATCATGCCGCCGACCGAAAGGTCGATGCCGCGGGTGAGGACGACGAAGCTCTGGCCGACCGCGGCGAAGACCAACGGCAGCGCGGTGTTGACCAGCGACGTCCAGTCGAAGTTGGTCGGGAACTTGTGCAGCTCGCGCTTGTAGAGCGTGACGTAGGCGATCAGAGTGCCCGCGAGAATCAGCATCGACAGGATGAGCGGCGCGTTCTGCAGGCTGAAGTGGCGCCAGGCACTGCTTCGTTCGCCGTCGTGTTCCCTCTTGTTGACGACGACGGGATCGTCGGGCTTGGTTGTCATCTCACCCAACGGACTGCTCCCTCAGGGACGCCGCAACGATCGCTTCGGCACCGACCGGACCCGGCAGTTCCGCGCTCACCTTGCCCTCGCGCATCACCAGGACCCGATGCGAGAGGTGCGCGACCTCTTCAGTCTCGCTGGAGTAGAACAACACCGCCTTGCCTTCCCGCGCAAGCGCAACGATGAGCTGATACAGGTCGTGTTTGGTCGCTGCGTCGACGCCGCGCGTGACGTCGTACAGCAGCAGCACATCTGCCTTCGTCATGAGCCATCGGCCGAGCAGCACCTTCTGCTGGTTGCCGCCGGACAGCGTGCCGGCAGACTGCGCGGACGGGGCATGCGTGCGGATGCGCAGCTGCGTCACCATCGAGTCCACGGCCGCCCGCTCGGCGCGGGGCCGAATCACACCCCAGGTCGCGAGCTCGCCGAGTATCGGCAGCGTGAGGTTGTCACGCACCGAGAGCGGCAGCAGCAGCCCTTCGCTCTTGCGGTCCTCGGGTACGAGCGCGAGTCCGGCCCGAATCGCGTCGATCGGCCGCCGGATGCGCACCTGCTTGCCGGCGACGCCAATCGTGCCGCCGGTCGCCCGATGCGCACCGAACAACGTGAGGAACAGCTGCCGCTGGCCCTGCCCGGCGAGGCCGCCGATGCCGAGGATCTCGCCGCGGCGCAGTTCGAAGGAGACTCCGGCGAGACCGCCCGCCTGCAGGTCGCGCACCTCGAGGGCCGTGTCACGGGTGCCCGTCGACTGCGCTTCCGGATAGACCCGATCGATCGAGCGGCCGGTCATCAGAGTGACGGCTTCGTCCTCTGAGAGCTGGTCACGGGTCGCGACGTTGGTGCCATTGCGGAAGATCGTGATCTTGTCGGCGAGATCCTCGACCTCACGCCAGCGATGCGACGTGAAGATGATGCAGCAGCCGCGGTCGCGGGCGGCCCGCACCAGCCCGAAGAGCCAGGCAACCTCGCGCGCGGCCAGCGCCGCCGTGGGCTCGTCGAGGAACAAGATGCTCGGGTCCCTGCGCATCGCGCGCACGATCTCGAGTACCTGACGTTGCGCCACCGACAGGTTCGCCGCGATTTCGAGCGGGTCGATCCCCGTCACCGCGTACTCGTCGAGCACCGCTGCGCCGCGCTTGCCGAACGCACGCCTGCTGATCAGCCCGATACTGCCGCGCGGGGCGTCGTCGATGAGCAGGTTCTCGGCGACCGTCATCCACGGCAGCAGGGTGAGTTCCTGGAAGACCGTCGCGATGCCGAGGGTCCGTGCATCGTTGGGGTTGGCGAGCGCGAGGCGCTCACCGCGAACTCGGATGTCCCCCTCATCCGGACGCAGGACGCCGCTCAAGATCTTGATCATCGTGCTCTTGCCGGCGCCGTTCTCGCCGACGAGCGCGTGCACCTCGCC
>JBDTYE010000054.1:0-15510 GCA_040005895.1 Actinomycetota bacterium
GGCCCAAGAACCGCGACCACGGCGACTACGCGACCAACGTCGCGCTGCAGCTGGCCAAGGCGGCCGGCCGGCCGCCTCGCGACGTCGCCGCGATCCTCAAGACCGAGATCGAGCAGCAGCCCGGCATCTCCGCCGTCGACATCGCCGGACCCGGCTTCCTCAACCTGCGTATTGACCAGGCCGCGCAAGGTGAAGTCGCGCGCACCGTTGTCGTCGCAGGCGAAAGCTACGGTGGCAACGATTCAGCGGCGGGACAGCGCATCAACCTCGAGTTCGTCAGCTCCAACCCGACCGGCCCGGTCCACATCGGGGGAGTGCGGTGGGCCGCCGTTGGCGACGCGCTGGCGCGGGTGCTCCGGGCCAGCGGCGCGGACGTCACGACCGAGTACTACTTCAACGACGCGGGTGAGCAGATCCACCGCTTCGCGCGATCGCTGTACGCCGCGGCCACCGGTTCACCGACCCCTGACGACGGCTACGCCGGCGAATACATCACCGAGATCGCGGCCGAGATCGTCCGCCTGCAGCCGGGTGTTTTGCAGCTGCCGGATGACGAAGCGCTGGAGCTGTTCCGGCGATCGGGCACCGAGTTGATGTTCGCCCAGATCCGAAAGTCGCTCGACGATTTCGGTGTGCACTTCGACGTCTTCTTCAACGAGAAAACCCTGCACGACAAGGGGGAACTCGACGCCGCGCTGGAGCGCCTGACCAACCAGGGCCATGTGTACGACGCCGACGGCGCAACCTGGCTGCGCACCAGCGACTTCGGCGACGACAAGGACCGGGTGCTGCGCAAGAGCGATGGCGAGTGGACCTACTTCGCCGCCGACTGCGCCTACTACCTCGACAAGCGGGAGCGGGGCTTCGATCGCGTCGTCATCATGCTCGGCGCCGACCACCACGGATACGTCGGTCGCTATCGGGCGTTGGTAGCCGCGTACGGCGACGATCCCGAAACGAATCTCGAGATCCTGATCGGGCAGCTGGTCAACCTCGTCAGGAACGGGCAGCCGCTGAAGATGAGCAAGCGCGCCGGCACCGTCGTGACACTCGAAGACCTGGTGGAGGCGGTCGGGGCGGACGCCGGCCGCTATGCATTGGCGCGCGCTTCGACCGACTCGATGATCGACCTCGACCTTGACCTGCTGGCCCGGCAGAGCAATGACAACCCGGTGTTCTACGTGCAGTACGCGCATGCCCGCATCGCTTCGGTGTTGCGCAACGCCGCGGACCTCGGAATTGCTATCGGCGACATCAATGCTGTCGACGTTGCGCTCCTAGAGCACGAACGAGAGCTCGATCTGCTGGCTGCGCTCGGCGAGTTTCCGCGGGTAGTCGGCGCGGCCGCCGAACTTCGCCAGCCGCACCGCGTCGCCCGCTATCTGGAAGAGCTGGCCGGCGTCTACCACCGTTTCTACGATGCCTGCCGGGTGCTTCCGAGGTCGGACGCCGAGCCGACAGAAGCTGACGAGCAACTAACGAGGGCTCGGCTGCTGCTCTGCGAGGCTACCCGCACCGTGCTGGCGAACGGCCTGCAGCTGCTCGGAGTCACTGCCCCGCAACGCATGTAGTCGGCGTACCGGGTCAGGCGACTCTCTTGGCGGCTCCGGTTTCCACGGGCAGCCCGGCTTCAACCCAGTCCTGGATGCCGGCGGCGTACTTGCTGACGTTGGTGTAGCCGAGTTGCACCAACTTGGCTGCGACTTGTCCGCTGTTGGGGCATGCGACGTTCGAGCAATAGGTGACGATGGCCGCATCGCGATCGGGGAGCAGCCGGGCGGCCTTGCCCGCGACGTCTTCGGCAACCAGGTTGACTGCCCCGGGCAGGTGCTGCTGCAGGTAATAGGACTCCCCGAGAGCGTCGACGAGCGTCAGCTTGCCGGCTGCCAGGCCGACTTCGACCTCGGCGCGTTCAAGGACGTGAACCATGAATTCCTCCAGGAGACGAGCCTGCTGCCGGCCAGCGGGTTGCTAGCGGGTCAGCAGACGGACTAAAGTCCGCTTTATGAAACGAGACGTTAACGGACTGCAGTCCGTTTCGTCAATTCGAAGGCGCAAGGGGTCGCAACCGGTCGACCTGCCAGTGCTCGACGTCGGCGTCGTACACGAGAGAGCGGATGCAGCACGCAACCGGCTGAAGGTGCTTGCCGCGGCGGAAAGTCTGTTCGAGGAGCACGGCGTCGCGAACGTCACCATGGACGACATCGCGGCCGAGGCGGGCGTCGGCAAGGGCACGCTGTACCGGCGGTTCGTCGACAAGGGAGGGCTGGCCGTCGCCCTGCTCGACGAGCTGGAGCGCGAGCTGCAGCAGAGAATTCTGCGCGGTGCTCCGCCACTGGGACCAGGAGCTCCGGCCGCGGATCGGCTAGCCGCGTTCGTCAGCGCCTACCTGCGATTTCTCGACCGCCAGCTCGACCTGGTGCTGATGTCTGAGACCGCGACGCCGGGGGCACGGCTGCGTACCGGCGCGCACGAGTTCTGGCGGCAGCACTGCGTACTCCTATTGCAGGAAACCGATGCCCCGGCTCCCGACATCAGCGCCGAGGTGCTGCTTGCAGCGTTATCAGCGGAACAGGTGCGGCACTGGCTGCGCGAGGATCAGTTGTCCGTGCCGAAGATCACCAAGGCGATGAGCGGACTGGCTCGCGGGCTGGCTGGGTCAGGCCGATAGGCGCCCGCGTTACTGCGGTGACGGGTCGTCCACAGGCCTGGTTCCGGGACGCCGACCACGGCATCCACTGCGAATAGCGCCCGCATGCAGCATTCATCGACGGGATGGTTCGTGCAGCGCATCGGCGGCCGTTCGCAGCGGTACGCCGAGTGGGCTGGCCGGGGCTGACAGGTCGCCGAGCGTTGTCACGTCCATCGCCAGCGCGGTCCGGTTTTGCCGGGCGAACGCCGGCCGAACCGGGCGGGCGACAACAGCCATCGTGCGCAGGAGCCCGCGCGGTAGATGTCTGGCCGTGCCCGACCAGCCGCGCGACGACTGCAACCCACGAGCGAGCTCCATCATCGTCAGCGGTTCGCCGCCGATCTCCAGGATTCGGCCCCGGTATTGCGCATCCGTTGCGGCCACTGTGACAACCGCCGCGACGTCATGGGCGGAGACGAAGGGGATGGGTTGTTCACCTCGACCGAAGATCAGTGGCCGCCCGGACTTGCCGGCGGTCTGGGTAAGAATCTGGATCCACGTCTCGAGGAATGCAGTAGCGCGCACGACGGTCCACGGCACGCCGCTCTCGCGAAGCAGCTGCTCGGCGGCGTACTTGGCGCGGAACAGGTCCAGCGGGCTCGATGCCGACGCGCCGACGATCGACATAAGAACAAAGTCGGCATCCAGTTCCCTTGCGGAGTTGATGAGATTCGCGTTGCCCAGCCGGTCGATCTCGTCGGGGCCGGCGCCGCGGCCACCGAGGAAGCCGTGCACGGCGGAGATGACGACAGTCGCTCCGTCCAGCGCTGCGCGCACGGTCTTGGCATGGCGCACGTCTGCGGCAACGACTTCGACGTCGGGGCCGAGTAGAGCCTTCGCCCGGTCGACGTCGCGTACGACGACGCGGATTGTTTCGCCGCGGGCCAGCAGGTCTTCGACGATCAGGCGGCCGAGCAGCCCGCTGCCCCCGGCGACAACGATCACGGCCGCCCGCCCGCGTGCACCTGGTGAGAGACGGCTTCGTCCACGGTCGTGGCCGCTGCGTCGACCGGCTCGAGGTAGAAGCGCGCGGAGGAAGCGCGGCCGTCGCGCAAACCGAAGATGATGACGCCGCGCATGAGATGCGGGGTGCCGTCGAGGCGCGTTCCGCTCATCTCCCACTCCGACCAGAGTTCCGTGCCGTCGACCGCCCGACCGACGACGCGAGCACTGACGTCTGGGACGTATCCGAAGATCTGCTGCCAGTTCTTGCGCACTTGCTCCGGGCCTGCGAACGAGCGAGCAGGGTGCGTGGGGGTCTCGTTCCGGTAGTCGCCGTTGAAGCAGTCGACGAGTGCATCCAGATCGTGCGCATTCGTCGCCTGCAGCAGCCGCTCGAGAAACGGATGCAAGTCGATGCTCATTGGATCCCACCATTCCGATACAATGCTCTGTATTGATTATTTCGAGCATGGAGCGGGAAGTGCCGATCGTCAAGAGCCCCAGTGCCAAGAGGCGGTACGACGCGAGCAGTCGACGCGCGTCGGCCGAGCGGCTCAGCGAGACGATCGTCGCGGCAGCTCGACGCATGCTCCTGTCCGACGGCTATGCACCGACGACGATTCCGAGAATCGCAGCCGAATGTCGAGTCTCTGTCGAGAGCGTCTACAAGCGAGTCCCGGGAAAGCCGGCCCTGGTCCGCGCTGTCGTCGAGCAGGCGCTGCGCGGCGCCGGCACTGTCCCTGCAGAGACGCGTTCGGACGCAATCCCGACCGATGACCTGGCCGCGCTGCTACGGGGATGGGGCCAGCTGACGGCCGAGGTGGCGCCGCGGGTGGCGCCCGTGCTGCTCCTGGTCCGCGATGCGGCCGCGCAGGACCGGGGTCTGGCGGAGCTGGCTTGCGACCTCGACGAGAGTCGGCGGTCGAGGATGTCGGTCAACGCCAGCAGGCTGAAGTCGGCAGGACATCTACCGAAAGGGATGTCAGTCAAGCAGGCCGCCGACGTGCTGTGGACATACTCCTCGCCGGAGCTTTTTGAGCTGCTCGTCATCCGCCGCCGCTGGTCACTCGCTCATTTCGCCACCTTCGTCGCGCGAGGGATAGCGGCACAACTTGCGGCCGACTGAGCCCAAAGCCGCAGCGACGAACGCCGAGAGGGCGGCCCTGGATCGGGGCCGCCCTCTCGCGAAACTGCCTAGCTCGTCCGAACGGTCACGGGCCGAAGAACGTCATCACCCGATTCACCAGATCGACCTTGTCGGACGCTGAGCCGTACTCCTCGAACGGGTAGGCCAGCGCGACGACCTTGTAGGTACCGGTGTCGACCGAGAGGGCATCGGCTGCCGCCGAGTCGTCGGTGAACTCCGGCACTGCCGGCGCGATCGGGGTGATCTGGTCCATGTAGTCGGCGCTGAGCACGCTCAAGTTGAGCGGCACCGCGCCGAGCCCCGCGGCCACTGGGCCGCCCGCACTGCCGTGCACGCTGTTTGTCAGCTTGTCGTTCTGCGCCTCGCTCCCGTCCCACCCGATGTGCAGGTAGTTCTGGACGAACGGGGTCGTACCGGCCGCCTGGTCGAGCATGTCCTGACCGGACACCATCAACCGCCCGCCGTTGTCGAGGAACGCAGCGAGCCGCGCCTCGTAGGGCAGCAACGGACCAGGGTAGGAGTTACCCGTGAACCACACGATGTTCTTGTGTGCCTTCATGTAGGTCAGCGGGAGAGCGTTGTTGGCGGACAGATCCCAGAAGCTGAACGTCTGCCCGGCGCCGGTGAGAGCAGCCTGGTAGATGCCGCTGACATCGGGACTGTTGTTGTCGTTGTCGACCAGCAACGTGGCCGCCGTGACGGCAATCGTGTTGACGGTCGCCGTACCGCTGACCGTTGGCGCTGCGGTCGACGTCGCCGTGACGGTCGCGTTGTCGGTCTGGCCGTTCGTCGCCCCGACCGGCACGGTCACCCGGACACAGACGTCCGTCGACTGACCGGCTGCGATCGTCGCGGTCGTCGTGACTGCGCTGGTGCAGGTGGCGTCGAGCACGGTGGCCGAGAATCCGGTCGCCACGCCGACGTTGTAGCTGTCGGCGAGATAACCGAGGTTGCGGATGTGCACGGTGTAGTCCACCGACGCACCGACCTTGTTGCCATCCGTCTGACTGGCCGGCGTGAGTACGACGGCGCGGGCCGGAGCGATCTGCGTCGTGTGCGGGCTGCCGGTGGTGCCGGCACCCTGCGCCGAGGTGACGTCGATCCTGTCGTTGACGATCTGGGTGACCGTCGAGGACAGCGCCGGCGAGATCTGGACCGTCAGCGTTACCGAGGTGCTTGCTTGTTTCGGCACCGTGAGGCCTGACCACACAGCACGACCCTTGAGGAGCGTGCCGCCGTTGCTCGCCGAAACGAACGAAGTGCCGACCGGAAGCAGGTCGGAGATCGAAACTCCGGTTGCGTCCGCGTTGCCGATGTTGCGCACCTTGATCGTGTAGGTGAGGTTGCTGCCCGGCCCGACCGGGGAGCCGTCGTCGCTCTTAGAAACGATCAGCGCGGGCTTGACCGTCGGGTCGTTGTAGCGCCATGCCCCGCGGCCGTGCGTGCCCGCCGCGAGTACCCGGTTTCGCGCGTCGAGGTCGAGCTGCCAGATGGCAACCGCCGGAATCGTGGTGCCGAGCGGCGACCAGGATGCGCCGCCGTTTGTGGTGACGAAGGGGCCGACGTCGGTGCCGGCGTACAGCGTGTTAGCCGTGCTCGGGTCGAGGATTATCGAGTTGACCGGCGTGTCGGGGAGGTTGCTGCTGACGTCCTTCCACGATTTGCCGCCGTCGATGGTCGAGAAGACGTGCCCCGGCTTGTTCGGCGTCGCGCCATTGAAGCCGGCGTACGCCGCGTAGGCCGTCCGCCAGTTGGACCGGTCGACCGCGAACTGCGTTACCGGACGGGCGGGCAGTGCGCCCTTGTCCATCCGCTTCCAGGTCGGCGTCGCGCTGGTTACCGCGTCCTGGCTGAGATAGATGTAGCCGTCGTCGGCGCCGGTGTAGACGGCGTCGCCGCCGTCAGCCACGCCGATCGCACTGAGGTAGCAGCCACGCGCCCCGTTCGGCGCGGTGCCGGTGCAGCCGCTGGTGAGGTCGGGGCTGATCGGCGTCCAGGTGACGTCCGAGGCGCTCGGCGACTCGCCGTTGTTGGTTCGGTAGAGCCGGTAGGTGCCGAGGAAGAGCTGGTTGGTATTGCCCTTGTTCATGACCCACGGGACGTAGAACTCGGCCCGGTCGCGGGTGTTGATGCCGTTGGTGATGCCCTGGTTGCCGTTGAAGGAGCCAGCGGTCGCCGGGCTGAATCGGTAGGGCGAGATGCCGAAGTACGTCCCGAACACGAAGCCGGCGTTGTCCGGGTCGACGAGCACCTGGCCGCCGTCGCCGCCGGCCTGGTCGAACCAGCTGTTCGAGACCGCGGACTTGCGCTGCGTGCCGTTGTCCTGCGTGCCGGCCCAGAAGCGGTTCGGCACGGTTGGCACCGTCGCGATGCTGGTCAGCTGCCCGATCTGCAGGCCGGTCCGCGCAGTCACTCCCGCGGTGGCAGGGTTGACCGTGCCGTTGAGGTTCTGCCAGTCCGCCGCGGACAGCGGGTCACCGGGGTTGAGGCGGCCGCCGTAGTCGGGCGACTGCCAGACGCCGCCGTCGTTGCCGATCACGACGTGACCCGGCGATGCGGAGTCGAACGCCAGCGCGTGGAAGTCCGGGTGCATGTCGAAGCCGACGCTCTGCCAGGTCTGACCGCCGTCACGCGAGCGGTAGACACCGCCGGAGCCGCGGCCGTAGTCGTACTGACCCGCTGCGAACACGATGTTCGGGTTGGTCGGGTCGACTTCGATGACGTTGTCGTAGAAGCACTGCGTCGCGCAGTAGTTGAGCACCGAGTCACCGCCGCTGCCGGTCGGCAGCGCGGCCCAGTTCGCGGCGTCGTCGGTGGACTTGTAGACCTTCGACGGGTGGTAGGTCCCGCCGTTGTCGAAGTAGTCGAAGCCGGTGTAGAGAACGGCGGACTGACCGGCCGGGTGCGAGATGCCGATGGTGAAACGGGTCGCGCTGCCGGCGAAGTCACCGGCGGGCAGCCCCGTCATGGCCGGCGCCCAGGTGGCGCCGGCGTCCGTCGACTTGTAGATGGCGTCACCCCAGAACGACGCGTACAGCATGCTCGGGTTCTGCGGGTCCATGTCGAGGTCGGTCGCGCCGCGGAACTGGTTGGTTGTGCCCTTCCGCAGCGTCCACGAGGTGCCGCCGTCGCCGGACTCGTAGATGCCGTAGACCGTGGATGTGGGCGGCGTCGTGCGGCGGATGCCGCCACGGCCGCGCAGCACCGCGATGTAGAGGTGGTTGGCGTTCGTGGGGTCGACGACGATGCTCGACGTCGAAACGCCGGCGAACGTCGTACCGCTCACGTGGGTCCAGTTGGTGCCTGCGTCGGTCGACTTCCACACGCCGTCGCCGAAGTAGCTGTCACCAGACAGAGCTCCTTCGCCCGTGCCGAGGTAGACGACGTCCTGGTTCGATGGCGCCAGCGCAAGCGAACCCACGGAGAGTGTCGGCAGGTTGTCTGTCTTCGCCGACCACTGCCCTGTCACGGCGTCGTACGTCCACAGGCCGCCCTGCGCCGCGCCGAGGTACATCGTGTATGGCGCCGTGTTGCGTACGGCAAGCGCGGCGATGCGACCCGAAACCGCTTCGAAGCCCCCGCTGGTGCGGGCGATCTGAACCGTCGGGTTGGGACCGATGGGGAGCCAGGGTTGGCCGACCGCGGGGCTCGCGGTGCCGCTGGTACTCGCGGCCTTGCGCATCTGGCTGGCTGTGTTCGCTGCGGTCGCGCGCAGCTTCGACGCCTGCTCCAGCGTCAGCGGGCTGTCGCCGCTGATCCAGCGGGTTTCGTAGTAGGCGTCACGCAGTTTCGCCGTGTTCTCGTCTTCGTCTTCGCCTTCGGCGGCGGCCGTCTGCTTGAGGTTGTAGCTCAATCTGGTCGCCGTGTCGTCGACCGGTGCCGCGCTGTGCGCGACGGTGCTCGTGAACGCGGTCATCGGGACCAGCAGGGCGGTTGCCGTGAAGGCGGTCAAGAACAGCGGGGTGCGACGCCGTAACTTCATTCATTCTCCCCAGAGTGTGCGCCGGGTAGGCGGACGGTGAAGCTGCCGGGCGGGATGACCGCACGGCAGCTTGAGAAGTATGGGCACGTCCGCTGTTCGGCGTACAGACCTATCGCCCAAATGGCCTAGTGGATCGCCGTGGGTAGCCGGCCTTGCGCTCGACCGGCTTCTCGGGGGAGGGTCGAGTGGCAGCGACCGACCTGGGACCCTGCACCAAGGAGAGAAATGACCATCGACCCGTCGACCACCGCGCTTGTTCTCATCGAGTACCAGAACGATTTCACCAGCGATGGTGGCGCCCTCCACGGCGCGGTCCAAGAGGTCATGGACAAGACCGAGATGCTCGAGAACACGAAGCGGGTAGTCGAAGCGGCGCGGAATGCGGGCGTGACCGTCATGCACGCGCCGATCACATTTGCGGAGGGCTACAACGAGCTCAGCTCGCATCCCTACGGGATTCTCAAGGGGGTCGTCGACGGCAATGCCTTCGTCAAAGGCAGCTGGGGCGCGGCGATCATCGACGAACTCGCACCGGAAGCAGGCGACATTGTCATCGAGGGCAAGCGCGGCCTCGACACGTTCGCGAGCACTAACATCGATTTCATTCTGCGCAGCAAGGGAATCACGACGATCGCGCTCGGCGGTTTCCTGACCAACTGTTGCGTCGAGTCGACTATGCGCAGTGGTTACGAGAACGGCTACGAGGTCGTGACACTCAACGACTGCGTCGCTGCGACATCGTTGGCCGAACACGACAACGCACTCGCCTACGACTTCCCGATGTTCTCCAAGCCGATGAGTTCGACGGAGTTCATCGCGCAGCTCGACTAGGGCGGACACCGACCATTCGCGGATGACATTCGGGCTGCTCGGGGCATTGGCGGCTGCCGCCTGTTACGGGATTGCGGCCGTGCTGCAGGCGCTCGGCGTACGACGCGTCGCTTCTACGCGGGGCTCCCAGCGCGCAGGCGGGGGTTTCGACGGACTCGTTCGGGACCTCGCGGGCCAGTGGACTTATGTCGCCGGCCTGGCCCTGGACGGCATCGGTTTCGCGAGTTCCGTCGTCGCCCTACGAACCCTGCCGCTGTTTGCCGTCCAGGCCGCGATCGCCTCGAGCATCGCGGTGACTGCATTGCTCGCGCACTGGTTCCTCGACGTCGCGCTCCGCCGAGTCGAGTTGTTCGCGATGGCTGTTCTGGGCGCCGGTCTCCTGTTGCTTGCGCTGTCCGCTCAGCCGGAACGCGCGGAAACTGCGTCCGCATGGCTGCGGCTGATGCTGGTCGCCGCTCTGGGTGCGGTGCTCGTCCTCGCGATCGGCGCCGCGCGGGTGCCGGCCCGGTACGCCGCGGCGGCATGTGCCGCGGTGTCCGGGCTGGCGTTCACGGGGATGGGCGTCGCTGCGCGGATCCTCGTGCTGCCGGACCCGCTGTGGCGCGTGGCCCTCGCACCGGTCGCCCTCGCCCTGCTCGGCTACGGAGTCATCGGCCTCCTGCTGTACGCCGCGGCGCTGGAGCGCGGGTCGGTGACGACGGTGACTGCCATCCTGTTCGCGGTCGAGACCGTGCTGCCCGCCGCACTCGGCCTGGCGCTCCTCGGGGACCGCGCCCGGCACGGGTACGCGGTGGCTGCCGCGGCCGGCTTCATCTGCACGGTCGGTGCGGCGCTCGCCCTCGCCGGGCGCGCGGAAGTGCCACCGGTGGACGCACCGACGACCGAGCGCTAACCCTGATCCGGCAGCACCGCTGTTCCGACCGAAATGACCGCGAACAGCACAACGGTCAGCGCGTGAACTGCTGTGCACCACAGGCAGATCGCGTCGAGGACGAACACCTCGGCGTACACCAGGTAGATGACGAAGAGCACCCCGGCCGACACCGTGAGCAGTCGGGCCCGGTGCACCAACGGGTTGGGCGATCGCCAGGCGGGGGGGAACGTGAGCACGAGCATCGCCGCGAAGAACAACAGCCCGAGCACCGCCACAGGTACGCCGAACAGGTAGCTCTGCGGGCTGGAGGTGACCTTCTGGCAGTTGATCACGCCAGTCTCAGGGCACGCGAGCACGGCTCCCTCCCGAAAGTGCGCCCAGGTCAGGTAACCGGAGATGGCGAAGCCGGCCACGGTCGGCACGACGCAGGCAGGCCAGAGCCAGCGGGGGCTCGCGCCGACCGAGCTCATTTGTCGCGGAGGTGACCGCGGATCGCGCTGATATCAGCTGCATCACAGACGTTGACCGGCTTGCCGTTCGTCATCTCGCAGATGGCCGCGGTCAGCATGTTGGACGCGCCGCCGATCCCTCGCGCTATCGGGCTTTTGGGATCAGCGAGGGCCGCGGTGATCTGCTGCATCGTCTTGCCCTGGAGCAGTTGTGGGCTGAAGCTCGAGCCGCTCACAGCGAACCTGTTGCCGAAGTCGAGGAACGGAATAGTTCCGGCGGACTCCTTCGGCACGTAGGGCGGGGCGTTGTAGGTCTCGAGCAGCTTGGCCTGCGCGTCGGTCACTGCGTCGAGCGGCTGGTAGCCCTTGGCCCCGCGCTTGTTGGTCTCCGTCTCGACGCCCTGAAAAGCCAGGTAGTCACTGGTGTAGGTCGCGCCGTGGAAGCTGAAAGTCGGGGTGTTCGGGAAGCTGTCGTCAGCGGCCGAAGTCGTGGCCGCAAGGTTCGACCAGGTGCCGAAACGCGACAGCGCCTGCACGACCGGCCACCGTTGCGCGGCGCAGAACGGGCAGTACTCGGCGCCGATGTAGACAGCCAGCGGCTTGCCGGCCTCGGTCAGTGCCGGCTGGTCGGCCAGCACCACAGGATTCTCCACGTCGCCGACCCCGATCGCGACCAGGGTCGCGGCCGGCATCCCGGCCAGCTGCGCGAGCGCCGCCGTCGCCGCGCCGCTCGGCGGCGCAGCAGCCTGCTTGCGATGCGTGCCGCCGGTCGCGAGACCGACGCCGATCACGATCGCGATCAGGACCGCGACGCCGGCGACGGCCCCGCCCGCGACAACGAGCCGCCGCCGTTGCCGCTGCGACGCCTGGACGGCCTCGAGTTTCTGCTGCCGATTCCTGGCAGCCTGTTCCCGCGAACCTGACGCGCTCAACTACGGTCTCCTCCGCGCTCGTGACCACCTCGATCGGGTGTCCGCGAGCAGCGTACAAAGGGCTCCCGGCATTGCTGCTGCTCAGCCGGATAGTTGTGACCTAAGTCCCCGGCTCACTTGACGACGATTGAGCCAGTCATCGAGTTGTGGATGTCGCAGTGGTAGGAGTAGGTCCCGGCCTTGGTGAAGGTGACTTTTGCGGCCGAGCCGGGCGCTAGGTCGCCACTGTCGAACGCAGCCGGCCCGCTGACCGACGTGAATGTGTGCGTCGCGATGTCCTTGTTCGTCACGGTCAGCCTGGTCCCGACCGGCACTGTCATCGACGCGGGTGAAAACGCGAAGTCCTTGATCGCGAGCGACGCGGTTGTTGCCGGCGGCGGCAAGCTGCTCGACGAGGTCGGCGGGGGAGTGGACTTGATAGACGAGGTCGGCGGTGGAGTGGACTTGCTCGACGAGCTGGGCGGTGGCGTGGACGTGCTCGACGAGCTGGACTTAGGAGTGGGCTTCGGTGTCGGCTTCGGTGTCGGGGATGGCGAAGGCGAAGGCGACGGTTTCGCCGAGGGGGACGGGGTGGGCTTGGGCTCCGGCGAACTGCTAGCGGACGTCGTCGCGGGCAACTCGCTCGGCGGCGTACCTGCCGTTGATGTCTGCGAGGACGCAGCATCGGTAGCCGCGGCTGATGTCGCCGAATCCGTTACGACGGCAGCGGCCGACGCCGTTGCGGAGGTGCTCGTCGATGCGCTATCGGACTTCTTGCTGCCCGAGGTGCACGCGGTGACGGCTATGAGCATCAGTGCCGGGGCAGCGCACAGCAGAGCGATCCGTCGCATGGTGATGTTGCCAATCTGTCGGGGACTTTCTCAAAGGGACTACGGCGACCGTTCGCCGGTGGATTGCCGGGATCCGGACCGTCCACGCCAGACTGATCTGTGACCGACACACCACAGCCCGCGGTCCCTGATCGCAGAAACACCCGGCGCGCCTGGCACCTGCGCACCAACGCTGTGGTGCTGCTGTACGTCGCCGCGGCGCTCGCGGCTCTGCTGCTGTACGACGCTCTGCGCGTACCGCGGTGGCTGATCGTCCACCTGCTGATGCTCGGTGCGATCACCAACGCGATCGTCACGTGGAGCGAACATTTTGCGGTTGCACTACTGCGCGCACCGGCACCTTCCCGGCGCTGGTCCGCGGTCCGGTTGGCCGCCCTCAACATCGCGGTGGTCGCGATCCTGATCGGCGTCACGGTCGCCGTGCCTGCCCTGGCCGTGGCGGGCGCGGTGCTACTCGCCGCCATCGTGACGGCGCACGGAATCTCGCTGGCGGTCATCGCGCGGCGCGCGCTGATGGGCCGGTTCGCCGGCACCGTCCGGTTCTATCTCGCTGCCGGGGTGTCGCTCCTGGTCGGAATCACCTTCGGAACCCTCATGGTCCGTGGCGATTTTGCCGCGTCGCACGCACAACTCCACGCGGCGCACGTGCATGCGAATGTCTTCGGCTGGGTCGCGCTGTCGGTGCTCGGCACCCTCTTCACGTTGTGGCCGACAGTCCTGCGGACTCGCATGGTCGAGGGCGTCATGGGGGCGGCGCGCCAGAGCCTTTGGCTTCTCGGGTCCGGTCTTGCCGTATCTGTAGCGGGTTTCGCAGCGGACTTGCGGTGGCTCGCGGCTGCCGGCCTGGCGGCGTACGCCGGCGGTGTGCTGCTCGCACTCAAGCCGTTCGCCCAGACCTGGCGGCAGAAGGCGCCTCGGGACGCGGCGAGTGCGTTCCTGGCAGCGGGGACGACATGGCTCGCGGCCGCAGTGATCGCGGACATCGCGCTACTGGTGCGCGGACCCGACATCGCGTCGTACGTCGACGGCCTCGATGCCCTGGTGCCGGCGCTCGTCGTCGGTTTCGCTCTGCAAACGCTGGTCGGTGCCCTCTCCTATCTGGCGCCGGTGATCAGCGGCGGAGGACCGGCCGCGATGCGGGCGAGCATCGCCCGGCTGGAACGCAGGTACAAGCCACGGGTCGTGGCCCTCAACCTGGGTGTGGTCATCGTCGCGGTCGATGGACTGAACGACTTGCCGAAGCCCGTGACGACCATCGGCTGGCTGCTCGTCTCGGCTTCCATCGCGGCGTTCCTGTGGCAGGTCGTCGCCGCGGTGCTGCCCGACGCCAACCGGATGCCGACCGCCGTCGTGGTCGTGTTCGGGATCGTGGCGCTCGGGCTTCCGATCGTCCTCACCGCCCAGCATCGGGGTGAACGTCCGGTAGCGGTGCGGGCAGGTCAAGGTCAGGTGCCGGTCAGCGCGCGGAACCTCGCCTTCAGTCCGCGCGCCATCGAGGTGCCAACCGGCACGAGAGTCCGGCTGGTGATGACCAATTTCGACGCGGTGCGGCACAACCTGGCTTTCGCCGGGGTGCCAACGCCCCCGCTGCTCGCACAAGGGGAACACGCGACCGTCGACCTCGGTGTCGTGACGCACAACATCACCGGCTGGTGCAGCGTCCCTGGACACCGCGCGGCCGGAATGACGTTCGACATTCGCGTGACCGCCGCGCCGTAGGGGCAACGGAAGTCGGTGCCATGGCGTCCAAGCTGGTGTGGCGCCCCTCGGCGCTAAGGGATGGGGTCCCCCATGCGTCGGCACTACGGCTTGCTCGTTGCCCTCGTCGTGCTGACCGCCTGCACCGGCACGCATGCCGTCGCCAAGGCGGCGGAGGCATCCAAATCGGTGACGGCGTCGGTGTCGGCGCCGCTGCCGTCAGCCGCTGCCCCAGCCCCAGCCCCAGCCACGCCCGTCGCGGCCGTTCCGTTGCAGCCCTCGCCCGAGCCGATACCGCGCGCCACGGCGCCTTCGCACGCACCCGACAGCAATCCGGAACCCCCCGGGATCGGCCGGCCGCCGCAGTTCGTCGTCATCTCCTTCGATGGCGCGGGCAGCACGTCGCTGTTCCAGCACTGGCGGGACGCCGCAGCGGCGGCCAACCACGCGCACTTCACGTTCTTTCTCAGTGGCGTCTACCTCCTGCCGAAGGGTGAGCGCGTGCGGTATCACCCACCGCACCACAATCCGGGTCGCTCGGATATCGGCTTCTTCGACGCCGGGCACGTCGCGCGGCTGCACGACCAACTGTCGGCGGCGTACCGCGAAGGACATGAGATCGGCACGCACTTCAACGGGCACTTCTGCGCCGGCCGCCCTGGCAGCATCGGCACCTGGACGACGGCCGACTGGAACGCCGAGATGGACCAGTTCGACTCATTCCTCACCGATGCGAAGCTGCCTTTCGGCCCGGCCGAAGTCGTCGGCGGCCGCACGCCATGCCTGCAGGGGCGTCCGGATCAGCTGTTCCCGGCACTGACGGCACACGGCTTCCGGTACGACGCCAGCGGGACTTCCGCCGCGGGCAAGTGGCCGGTGCGCCGCGGGAATCTGTGGGAGTTCCCTCTCCAGTCGCTGCCCATCGCCGGCACCACCAAGACCGCGCTGTCGATGGACTACAACATGTATTTCTCGCAGTCGCGCGGCGTCGACGGTCCGCGCGCGTCGGTGGCGGCGTACACCGAGCAGGCTCTGGCAACCTACGAAAACGCCTTCCAGCGCTCCTACGTTGGCAACCGCGCGCCGCTGCTTCTCGGCAACCACTTCGAGCGGTGGAACGGCGGCGCCTACAC
>JBDTYE010000055.1:0-15494 GCA_040005895.1 Actinomycetota bacterium
TCGATGGCGCAGCAGGCCAGGCCGAAGGTCGCCGGCCACAGCGAGGACTTGCGCGACCAGTTGGCGAGCTTCTCGACACTGGTCAGAAGGATGCCGGTCGGGAGCTTTTCTTCTAGTCCCATTCGAGGCCTCCGCGGCGCCAGACGTAGGCATAGGCGACGAAGACGGTGAGGATGAACAGCACCATCTCGACGAGCAGGAAGACCGTCGCGCCGCCGACCTGCCCGAACGCCACCGCCCACGGGTAGAGGAAAATGATTTCGATGTCGAAGACGATGAAGAGCATCGCGGTCAGGTAGTACTTCACCGGCATGCGGTTGCCCGCGTCGTTCGGCGTCGGCTCGATGCCGCACTCGTAGGCCTCGGACTTCGCCTTGTTGTAGCGGCGTGGGCCGATCAGCGGCCCGACGACCACCGAGACAATGGCGAACGCCGCCGCGAGAGCGAAAAGGATCACGATCGGCGCATACAGCTTCAGCACGGTCGGTCCTCCTCGGTGTCGGTGGCGGTGGCGGTCTCGGCGGGGAAGGTCACGGGCAGCGCAAGTTGGAGGGCCCGGTCGGCCGGGTCCGGGCTAATCTAAGCGGGCCGCAGAGCGGGCCCAAAATCTCAGGCGGCGGGCGCAATCTTGGACATCCCGTTGATTATCCGGTCCATCGCGTCACCGCCGCGCGGGTCGGTCAGGTTGGCAAGCAGCTTCAAGGTGAACTTCATGAGCAATGGGCGCGGCAGACCGTACTTGGTGGCGATCTTCATGACGTGCGGGTTGCCGATCGCAGAGACGAAGATGCGACCGAGTGTGTAGTAGCCGCCGTACCGTGCCTTGAGATCCGTGGGGTAGCTGTGCAGCAGCTGCTCATTGTCGCGCGCCAGGGCCTGGGTGATGATTTCGGCCGCCAGCTGACCGGTCTCCATCGCGTAGGCGATGCCCTCCCCGTTGAAGGGGTTGACCGCGCCGGCGGCGTCCCCGACCAGGACCAGGCCTTTCTGGTAGGCCGGCTGCCGGTTGAAGCCCATCGGCAACGCGCCCCCTCGTACCGGCCCGGTCGCATTCTCCTCCTGGTAACCCCACTCCGGCGGCATGCCCTTGAGCCAGTCGTCGAGGAGCTTGCGGTAGTCGGTGTTGCGGAAGGCTTCGCTGGTGTTGAGCAGCCCGAGCCCGACGTTGCTGGTGCCGTCGCCGACGCCGAAAATCCAGCCGTAGCCGGGCAGCAGCCGATCGCCCTGCCAGAGTTCGAGGTGCGACTCGAGGTAGTCGTCGTCGTGCCGCGGGCTTTTGAAGTAGCGGCGGACAGCGACGCCCATCGGCCGGTCGTCCCGTTTCTGCAGGCCCATGCCCAGCGCGATCCGGCTGGAGCTGCCGTCGGCCGCGATGACGAGCCTGGCCCGGTAGGTGCGCTCTTCGCCGGCGTGCCGCTCGCGACTGCGCCTGAGCCCGTCGTCCGGTGGAATTCGTCTTGCCTTTACGCCGACGATCCGGCCGGTCCGGTCCAGGACCGGGCCGGTGACCTCGGTGAGTTCGTGCAGCCGCGCGCCGGCCTTCTCGGCAGTCCGGGCGAGTAGCTCGTCGAAGTCGAGTCGCGGGCGTACCAGTCCGTAGTTCGGGTAGGCCGCCAGCTCCGGCCAGCGCAACTCCATCCGTACGCCGCCCCCCACGATCCGCAGGCCGTAGTTGCGGATCCAACCCGGCGCGGTCTCAGAGGTGTCGATCCCCATGGCGATGAGCGACTTGACCGCTCGTGGCGTGAGGCCGTCCCCGCAGACCTTCTCCCGCGGGAACTGCGCCTTCTCGAGAATGAGGACGTCGAGACCGGCCTGCGTCAGGTGATAGGCGGCGGTGGAGCCGCCCGGCCCGGAGCCGACGACGATGACATCAGCGTCAAGACCCGCGTCGGTACCGGGCCCGTCAGACGTGGTCACCCGTCGGCCTACTTCCCGCTGGCGCGCCGCAGCGTCGTACGACGGCCCGGCGCTTGTGAAAATCTTCACGAGCCGTCAGGGAGTGTACGGCCGCCCTCGGTTCTTGCGCCAACGGCTCCGCTCGCGACGGACACCCAGCCGCTCCCCGGCAGTGGGTCGGTTAACTGTCCTTCAGGAGGCTCCGCTCGAGGGCGTCTCGCAACCACCTCCGGTATTTCTCGACGTCCCACGCGCAGTGGTCGCGCAGCAGTTGGTGGACCTCAGGACTTGTGAGTGTCCAGATGATGTCCGCGGCGTCGGGGACATCGACTCCATCGCGAAGGCCGCCGTTGTCTGCGATCCAGGACGCGATCGTCGTCATCGCTTCGCGGCGCTGCCGCAACTGGATGTCGTCCCGCAGTTCACGCGCGTCCACGTCCACCGCCGCCGCCGAGCGCAGGATGTCGTCGATCGGCCGGATCCGCTCCAGCTGCTCGGTCATGCCCGCTGAGAACATCGCGATCTGCCGACGCTGGTCGGTCTCCCTGCGCATCGCCTGCGGCTCGTCACGGTCCAGGACGCGGACGTCGGCGTCGTCGCCGCCGGTCTCGACATCGAGCACGGCGCGCAGCAAGCCCTTCTTGCTCCCGAACACATGGAGCACCGTGTCGGCGGCGACCCCTGCCGCCAGCCCGACCTGACCGATGGTCGTCCGCGGATAGCCCACATCTGTGAACAGCTCTCTCGCGGCGGTCAAGATCCGGGCGCGAGTGTTGCTCGCCTGCTCGGCACGCAGCGGCGAACGGTACGGGCGTCCCTTGACAGGTCCAGACATCACCGCCACTGTACAACGTATTCATTCCAGAGCTACTGGAACGAACTCGGAGGGATCGACCATGGACCTGCTCGCGCGAAACAAAATCAACGTCCAGCGCGTCTTCGACGAAGGCTTCAGCCAAGGCCGCCTCGACGTCGTCGACGAGGCTCTGGCCCCCGATGCAGTAGACCGCCACCCCTTCGAGCCAGGTGAACCCGACTTCCGCTCACACCTCAAAGCCGCAATCACCATGTTCCGCGCGGCCATGCCCGACCTGCGCGCCAGCGTCGAGGACATCGTCGCCGAAGGCAGCACCGTCGCTGCCCGAGTCCGGATGACCGGCACCCACACCGGCGCCGCCCTCTTCGGGATCCCCGCCGCCGGCCGGCCCGTCGACATCGAGCAATTCCACTTCATCCGCTCCGACGACGAGGGCCACGGCCTGCACCACTGGGCCAACGTCGGTGCAGCTGAGCTCCGAAGCCAGATCAGCTGATCGCGAGCGGACCCTCAGGTGAGGTGCCGGCGCAGCCAATCCACGGCGAGACGGTCCACCTCTGCCGCCTGGGCCGTCTGCGGCGCGGGCTCCATGCCGGGCTCCTCGGCGAGGGCGTGCGCCATGCCGGGCATGGTCGTCAGCGCGATGCGGGACGGGTCGGCGTACCTGCTGGTCAGTGCTGCCCTCAGCCGCTCGGCGGGCGCCAGGATGCCGTCCGGAAAGTCGTTTCCACCGACCACCAGCAGCACCGCCGGCTCTGAGTGCTCGGCAATTTCATCGGCACGTGCCACGAAGTCGATCCGGGCGGCGACCGACTCGGACGCGACCGACCACTGGTAGGTCATCTCGTAGTGCCGGGAGATGGCGTCCACCAATGGGCGCAGCTGCAGGAGTGGGCTGACGAGTACGGCGGCGCTGACCGCAAGGTCTTCGGTTTCGGCCAGCACGGTGGCGGCGACCGCCGCGCCGGCAGACCCGCCGAGCAATCCGAGCGAGCCGGCGCCGAAGCCGAACCTCGACCGCAGCTCTTCGAAGGCGGCGGGGAACTCCGCCGCGGCCTGCGCGACGACGGGTCCGTGCAGGTTCATCACGGCGTCCTCGAATGCCAGCCGATTGAGTTCCTCGGGCCCGCCGGCCGGCATCCGCGATCCGGCTAGTGGCAGCCCGAAGTAGAGGCGCCATGCCTGCAGCCCGTCGAGCGGCAATGCCGCTGACATCGCCGCCTCGGTGCGCGGCGGGTCCATCAAGTGCCACGCGACGACCACCGGGGAATCCGGCCGGCCGCCGCCCGGCGGCGGGACCGCAAGGAACGGAACTCCGGCGGCCACTCCGGTGGTCGGGTGCGTCGACTCGGTCACGGATGTGCCTCTCTCGGTAGTTGGTCGCCAGCATCACATCCGCATGATCGTCGTTCCGCGGCCAGCGCGAGTTTCACCGTTTGGCTTGTGACCGATCTGCGCGCGACACGCCGCGTTTCGCCGGTCGCTCGGACGCAGAACGGTCACAAGTGCGATCCCGCAGCCCTGATTTCGCTAAGCCGACTCGACCTTCGGCGACGCGGCAGGGCGGATGGCTTTGTGTACGGCGACGATGCCGCCCGTGAGGTTGCGGTACTTCACCTGGTCCCAGCCGGCTACGCGGATCCGCTGCGCCAGCGCGTTCTGACCCGGCCAGGCGCGGATCGATTCCGCCAGGTAGACGTAGGCGTCCGGGTTGCTGGAGACGCGCGTCGCGATGGCCGGCAGCGCGCGCATCAGATAGTTCATGTACACCGCCCGGAACGGCGCGAACGTCGGATGGCTGAACTCGCAGATCACCAGGCGGCCGCCGGGCCTGGTCACGCGCAGCATCTCCGCGAGACCGGCGTCCATATCACTGAGGTTGCGGAGCCCGAAGGAGATCGTCACTGCATCGAAGCGCGCGTCAGCGAACGGCAGCTTGAGCGCATCGCCCGCGACGAAGGTCATTCCTTGCCTGCGCCGCCTCCCCTCACGCAGCATCCCGAGGCTGAAGTCGCACGCCACTGCCCGGCCGCCGCGCGCGGCGATCGCCGCGGACGAAGTGCCGGTGCCCGCTGCCAGGTCGAGGGCGACCTCGCCGAGCCGCAGCCCGACCGTCGCCGCGACCACCTTGCGCCAGCCGCGGTCCAGCCCCATCGACAGCACGGCGTTCGTCCGGTCGTAGCGCGGCGCGACGTCGTCGAACATCGCCGCCACGTCCCCCGGCGATTTGTCGAGTTCAGCCCTGCTCATCAATGCTCCCCGCGCCCGCCGATTCGATGATCAAGGGCTTCTGATCCCGGGACTGCCGGGATGACGAGCCCTTGATCAAGGTAACCGAGCAGCGCGGTGGACGATGCGGCCGCCGAGGACCGTGGCGACACAGCGGCCCGCACCTGACGCGACCAGGGCGGCGTACGGATCCGCAGCTGTTGGTACGTCGAACACGGCGAGGTCGGCACGGGCGCCCGGTTCGAGGCGGCCTACGTCAGCCAGACCCATGGCGTCAGCGCCGCCGAGCGTTACCGCGGTAACGAGTCGCTGGTCCAGATCGACGCCGATGTAGCCCTGCCCGATCGCGATCGCACGCAGTTGGCGCACGTCGTCGAGAACGTCCAGCGACGGCGACGAGGTCAGCCCGTCGGTGCCGACGGAGATCGCATTCCCTTCGGCCAGGTAGGCGGCGACCGGGGCGGTGCCGGCCAGCAGGATCGCGTTCGACCGGGGACACAACGCGACCGAGGTACGCCGCTCGCGCAACAGCGCGCGGTCGGCCGCATCGACGTGGACGCCGTGCGCGATGTGTGCGTCGGCACCGAGCAGGCCGACCGAATCGACGTACGCCGCCGGGGTCATCGCGGAGCCGACACCGCGCAATTCGAAGTCGAGCGGCAGGCCGGTGGACGGCGTACCGAACGGGCCGCCCCCGGTCGCGACGTAGTCGACTTCGCCAGGCGACTCGGCGACGTGCACGTGCAGGCGCATGCCGCGCGCGCGGGCGAGCGCCCCGAGCCGGCGCATCACCTCGGTGCCAAGAGAGAAAGGCGCATGCGGACTTATCCCGACGGTGCGGCCGCCGGTGGCCTCGCCGAGCCGCGACAACAACAGCACAAGAGCGGCGGGCCAGCGCGCCTCGTCGACGCCGACCATCTCGACGTACGAGATGCCGGCCAGGCCGGTTGCGCCGGCGGCGATCATGGCCGGGCCGTTCGTCACCACGTCAGCAACGCAGGTAGTCCCCGACCGCAGCAGCTGGTGTACGCCGTGCCGCGCGCTCTCCATCCACATCGCCGGCGTGAACGTCGCCTTCCGCGCGATGACGAGTTGGATCCAGTCCGGGAACGGCAGGCCGGTAGAGGCGAGGTCGGCGAAGTCCGTGTACTCGAGATGCGCGTGCGCGTTGACCAGTCCTGGCGTCAGAACGCCGGGCCAGCGGCGTACCCGTGCGTCGGGGTACGCCGCCTGCAACTCGCTGAGCCGTCCCACCGCCGCGATCCGGTCACCCGCGATCGCGACCGCGCCGTCAACGAGCGGTTCAGAGGTGATCGGCAGTACGACCGGCGCGGCGTGCAGGACCGAAACAGCGGTCACGCCGGCTGGATCTGCAATGCCGTCGACGCGAAGTGCGAGGGGATGTATTCCTGCGGGTCATCGGCGGGATCGGTATGCACAGCAAGGATTTCGTAGAGCGTGTTGCGCTGGGCAGGGATCCGATCGGCGGTGCGGATCATGTGGATGATCTCGAGCCGGTTGGACCGGTGCTTGGCGCCGGCCATCGATACGACATTCTCCTCGAGCATGATCGAGCCGAGATCGTCGGCGCCCATGTGCAGAGTCAGCTGGCCGACGTCCTTGCCGACGGTGAGCCATGAGCCCTGCAGGTGCCCGATGTTGTCGAAGAACAGCCGCGCAACGGCGATCATCCGCAGGTACTCGATGACAGAAGCCTGCGTGTGGCCCTTGAGGTGGTTGTTTTCCGGCTGGTAGGTCCACGGGATGAAGCTGCGGAACCCGCCCGTGCGGTCCTGCACGTCGCGGATCATCCGCAGGTGCTCGATCCGCTCGGCATTGGTCTCGCCGGTGCCCATCATAAAGGTCGCGGTCGACTCGACCCCGAGACCGTGCGCGGTCTCCATCACCTCGAGCCACGTCTCGCCGGACTCCTTCAGCGGAGCGATCGCCGTACGCGGCCGGGCCACCAGGATCTCCACCCCGGCGCCGGCGAACGAGTCGAGGCCGGCGGTCTTCAACCGGGCGATGACGTCATGGTGCGAGAGTCCGGACACGCGGCCGATGTGCACGACCTCACTGGCGCCGAGCGAGTGCAGGACGAGCTGCGGGGACGCCGCCTTGACCGTGGAGAACAGGTGCTCGTAGTAGTCGATGCCGAAGTCCGGGTTGTGGCCACCCTGGAACATGATCTGCGTGGCGCCGAGGTCGATGGCTTCCTTGCAGCGGCGCAGGATCTCGTCGGTATCGCGGATCCAGCCTTCGTCGTGGCCCGGGGCGCGGAAGAACGCGCAGAACTTGCAGGCCGTCGTACAGATATTGGTGTAGTTGATGTTGCGGTCGATCAGGTAGGTGGCATAGCCGCTGGGAAAGCGGCGGCGGCGTACCGCGTCTGCGGCCCGCCCTAGAGCGTGGAAATCGGCTTCGACATACAGCTCGAGGGCTTCCTCGGCGGTGATGCGTCCGCCGTCGGCGGCGCGGTCGAGAACGCTGTTCAGGCTCGGCACGGGAAGGCCCCTCGCGGTTCGATTGACGTCTCGGCATTCTCGCACCGAGTTGTCCTCCCCCGCGCCCGCCCGTCGCTGGAGGCGAGGGGCGGGGCGGGTTCGGCGACCGGTTACCGGGGTGGCCGGGTGTGGTCGTGCTGACGCCGGACAGCTTGCCTCGCAAGGATTCTGTCGATCTCGAGAGTCTGCTCGGCGGTGTGGCGGGACAGGATGGCGTCAAGCTCGTGCCGGTCCGACGGGGAGTCGTAGACAGCGAGTTCGCGCTCCAGCCGGAGCCGGCGCTGGTGCGCTTCGCGGCGCTCCCGCAGCCTGCCCCTGACGATCGAGAGCTTCGTCGGTGGGGTCTTCATCGTTCTCCTTTTGGTCTGGAGTCATTACCTGGTCACGGAGCTTGTGGCACCGCTTCCACTGGTTAGAACGTCCGACCCGGCCCGATCCTTGCCGGAACTGACCGTGACGAACACCACAGAGTGTGACTGCCCCGGCAGCACGGCAGGTTTCGGGAGAAAAGACTCCGTGTTAACCCCGGGCGAATCCGGTAAAGCCTTCGCTCACGCTCTGGTGGGCGTCCGCAGCTGCGCAAAGGGGACCGGGCGACCCAGCAGGTAGCCCTGCACATAGCGGATATCCAGCAGCCGGAGGGCCGCTAGCTCGTCCTCGGTTTCGACACCCTCCGCTACCACCAGCGCACCCGTGTCGTCGGCGAAGCGCTTCAGCGCTCTGATCAGCGCCTGCCGTGCCGGGTCGCGCTCGAGTGCGGTTATCAGGCTCCGGTCGAGTTTGATCATGTCCGCGGCCAGCCGCAGGATGTGCTGCAGACTGGCAAACCCGGCGCCGGCGTCGTCGACCGCCAGTCGCATGCCGGCGGCGCGCAGGGGTCGCAGTGCCGAATGCAGGCTGTCGTAGTCCGGGATGTGTACGTGCTCGGTCAGTTCGAGAACGATGCGATCCAAGGGCAGATCCGCGAGGAAGTGCTGCGCCGCCGGCGTACAGATGGTTCTGGCCGACAGGTTGAGGGACAGATAGCCATCGAAATCGTCCAGTACGCCGACCGCCGCGCGCAGCGCTGAAAGTTCGAGTTCGGGCTCCGCTTCGACTTCGGCCGCCCGTTCGTACCACGCTTCGGTCGAGAGGCCGGAGTCGGCCGGGAATCGGCTGAGCGCCTCCGCGCCGGCAAGCATGCCGGAATGCGTGTCGACGATCGGCTGGTAGACGATCGTCGGGCCGCCTTCGACAACCAGGGTGGTGATGCGGTCGAGCATCTCCTCGCGTTTGTCCTGTTGCGCCCGGCCGTCCTCGAGGAGTTCGCTGACTGCTTTCGCGATGACGCTCAGGACTGAGGCATCCCGGCTGGACAGGGTCGGTTCGGCGACGGTCTGAAAGGAGCACAGAGTGCCGTAGATCCGGCCGTCGCGGAAGGTCACGGGCACGCCGACATAGGCCCCCAAGTGGGCGTCCAGGGTGATCGGCACGGCGGCCGCGACCGGGTTCGCCGACGCGTCCGGCATGGCCTGCGGAAGGTGGCCGTCGACGATCAGCTGGCACAACGTGCCTTCCAGCGGCTCGCTGTCGCCGGGCGCCATCCGTGTCGGCCGGCCGGCGGACACGTGCCGCAGCACGCGGGTTTCACCAGTGAACTCGGCAATGAAGGCAACTTCCATGCCCAGCTGACGGCGAGCGACGTCGAGGAGCGCATCGATCGAAGTCAGCTTGCTTGCCGCTGCACCCATATCTTCCTATCGGCGTGTCCGGCTATTCGTTGAGGCCGCGGGCGCTCGCTCCTACATCCGCGAAATCCACGTGCGCGCCGGCCGGAATGGCTCCGCGCGCGGCGGCCCGTGCAGCGAACTCACCGATCCCCTCCAGCTGATGGTCGCCAAGGCGGAAGTCCAGCGTCGTGAAGTAGTTCTCCAACGTCGCGGCATCGAACGGTTCCCACCGCGCGGCCTGCTCGGCCACCTCTGCCACATGCGCGAGCGAGAGATCCAACGACTGCCTGAACGCCCGGTGTACGTCGCGCACCGCGGCCGGGTTGGCCGCCGCGTAGTCGCGCCGGACCGCCCAGACCGCGAAGACCATCGGCAGGCCGGTCCAGTCCTTCCATTCCGCACCGAGATCGTGCACCTGCAGGCCCAGCCGGGAAGCGTCGTACGTCGCCCGCAGCGCGACGTCGCCGATGAGGACCGCCGCTTCGGCCTCGAGCATCATCGCGGTGAGGTCGGGCGGGCAGGTGAAGTAGTCGGGGCGGGCGCCGTACCTGTCCTCCAGCAGCATCCTTGCGAGCAGCACGCTGGTCCGGCTGGTCGATCCGAGCGCAACGCGCCGCCCGGCCAGCTCCTCGAGCGGCAGCTTCGAGACCACATTGACTGAAAGGACCGGGCCGTCCGAACCGACCGCGAGATCAGGCAGGACCAGGAGCTGGTCGGTGTGTCTGAGATATTCGACGAGGCTGATCGGACCGATGTCGAGATCGCCGGCGATGAGCGCCTCGCCGAGGCGGTCTGGGGTGTCCTTGTGCAGATCGACGTCAAGCAGGGCGCCGGACTGGGCCAGGCCCCAGTAGAGCGGCAGGCAGTTCAGGAACTGGATGTGGCCGACCCGGGGACGACGCTGCGTCGCCGGGTCGGATAGCACACTGCGAGCGTAACCCGCCGCAGTCGGCGTACCTGCCCGGGTCTCGACGTCCCTGGAGCCGCTGCTCCAGCTGCGATCGCCGCTCCGACGGTCGTCAGCTTGCGTGCGCGTGCTTGCCGAGGTGGAGCAGGTCGCGCAGGCTGCGCTGACGGTTAGCATCCTGGTAGTCGTGCGTCAGCTGCTCGGTGCGGTAGGCGACTTCGGCGGCTATGAATTCCTGGGTGAACATGACGGGCTCCTCTTGACCTAGCTCTCTTTGATGACTTGAGCTTGCTCGTCTGAGGACCCTGTCCACATCGGGACAATGCCGTATCTTCTGCGAACCGGGCCGGGTAGGCCGCCTTAGGCCGCCTTAGGCCGCGGGCAGTCGGACTAAGGCGTTCACAGTGAGGACACGCTTGCCGATCGACCTCGTCGACCCGGAAACGCCGGCAGCCGACCTCGAATCTGAGCTTGCAACCCTGCTGATCGACAGCGTCGAGGGCGGCGCGAGCGTCGGGTTTCTCACACCTCTCGGGTACGACGACGCGCGGCAGTGGTGGGCGGCGGCGCTGCGCAGCCCGGGCACGCTCACGTTCACGGCGCGGGTCGACGGTCGGCTCGTCGGCGTCGTACAGCTCAATCTGGTGGGCATGCCGAACGGCGCCCACCGGGCGGAGGTTG
This sequence comes from Actinomycetota bacterium, assembly GCA_040005895.1. Lineage (GTDB taxonomy): Bacteria > Actinomycetota > Actinomycetes > BP-191 > BP-191 > JBDTYE01. Next base: position 10,747 of record JBDTYE010000055.1, read on the forward strand.
CCAAGCTCCTGGTGCACCGGGCCGCGCGCGGCCGCGGGCTGGCCCGGGCGCTGCTGGAGCGGCTCGAGGCCGAGGCACTCGCACGCGGCCGCTGGCTACTCGTCCTGGACACCGAAACGGGCAGCCCCGCGGAGTCCATCTATCAGAGGTTCGGCTGGACCCGGGTCGGCAGCATCGACGACTACGCGGGGAAGCCCGATGGCGAGCTGATCGCCACGACGGTCATGTTCAAGAAGCTGGTACGCCGCCCAGAGGCGTTACCGCGGTAACGCCTCTGCGCGCTGCGTCGGATGAGTCGGGGCACACGTCTTCGGCACATGCGTTGGTGAGCAGTTTGCTTGCAAACGGCGACGCGACATCGTTAAGTCCACTGATGTGCCCGTCTGAGAGGTCCGCCCGCAGGAAGGCGCCATGACAGCGGACCACTCCGCACTCCAGCCTGCCGACGATGCTGCACGGCTGGCCGCCTTCATGTCGGCGCTGGTCACCGAGCATTTCGCCCTCCAGGGCGCAGCGAGCACCACGGTCACCGAAGCTGCCGGCCGGTCGGCGCTGTACTTCTCCGCCCTGTCGAGTTCGCTGGTGGCCATGGGGTTTGCAGCGCAATCGACGAGGCGGTTCGCACCCTTCGCGGCAGCGGTGATCCCGACCGTGATCGCGCTCGGAGTGCTGACAGCGGTGCGGCTGGTCGACACCGGCGTCCAGAACCTGACGTTCCTTGCTGACATTGCGCGGATTCGGGGCTACTACCGGAGCTTGCTGCCCGACGGCTCCGAGTACTTCCGTCCCTGGGGCGGCGAACAGAACGAGGGCGATCAGGCGCTGGCTGCCGTCTCGCGGAAGCAGGGGCTCCTCACCGGTTTAGGGACGGCAGCGGCCATGGTGGCGGCGATCAACGCCGTTGTTGCGGGCATCGGCGCGGCCCTCGCGACCATGTCCCTGACCGGAGGCAATACGACGTTCGCCGGTGTCGGCGGGATCGTGATCACGCTCATATTCGTCAGCGGGTTCCTCGTCTACCAGGATCACCGGTACCGAACGGCCGCGTCACAACGACAAGGCTGAGGGGACCAGGCGTCAGCCCCATCAGGCCCAGATCTCCTGCGGTACGTCGCGCCGGTGCGGGTCGGGCGCGTCGTACTCCTTGATCACTTCGTAGCGCGTGTTGCGCTCGACCGGGGTGAAACCGGCGTCGCGGATGACCGCGAGCAGGTCCTCGCGGGTCATCTTGTCCGGCGTACCGAAATGGTCGGCGTCGTGGGTGATCTTGTATTCGACCACCGACCCGTCGAGGTCGTCGGCGCCGTACGACAGCGACAGCTGAGCGGTCGTCAGGCCGTGCATGACCCAGAAGTTCTTGACGTGCTGCACGTTGTCGAACAGCAGCCGGGAGACGGCGAAAGTCTTGAGCACCTCGACGCCGGTCGACATCGGGATGTGCTGCAGCCGGTTGCGCGGGTCCCCGGAAGCGTCGTGCTGGAACCGCAGCGGAATGAACACGATGAAGCCGCCGGTCTCGTCCTGCAGCTCGCGCAGCCGCAGAACATGATCGACCCGATGCCGGGGTGACTCGATGTGCCCGTAGAGCATCGTGCACGGCGTCTTGAGGCCCTTGGCATGCGCGATCCGGTGGATGCGCGACCAGTCCTCCCAGTGCGTCTTGTGGTCGACGATCTGCTTGCGGATCTCCCAGTCGAAGATCTCCGCGCCGCCCCCGGTGAGTGACTCGAGGCCGGCATCGATGAGTTCGTCGAGCACCTCTTCCGCGGGCATCCCGGACAGCTCTTCGAAGAAGTGGATCTCGGTTGCTGTGAACGCCTTGAGCGCGACCTGCGGCAGGGCTGCCTTGAGCTCGCGCAGCACCCGCGGGTAATAGCGCCACGGCAGCGTCGGGTGCAGTCCGTTGACGATGTGCAGCTCGGTCAGCTGCTCTGCCTCCATCGTCTTGGCCAGCCGGACGGCTTCCTCCACGCGCATCGTGTACGCGTCCTTCTCACCCGGCTTGCGCTGGAACGAGCAGTAGGCACACGACGCGGTGCACACGTTTGTCAGGTTGAGGTGCCGGTTGACGTTGAACATCACCCGGTCGCCGTTCTTCTTCGTCCGAACGCCGTGCGCCAGCGCGCCGAGCCAGGCCATGTCGTCGGTGTCATAGAGGGCGACGCCGTCGTCGTACGTCAGCCGCTCACCGGCGAGGACCTTGTCCTCGAGTTCGCGCTTACGGCCCGCGTCGATCGGCACCGGCACTCCCTTGTGATCGCGTTCACTAAGTCGGCTCTGACGATACGCCCGCGCTTGCGCGGGCGTAGAACCCGCGCTTGCGCGGGCGTAGAACGAACCGTTTCGGCGTACCCGGCGAAGACCTTGCTGAGGGGTTCGTCCCGACGTGTCACCTTTCGGCCGGTGCCTCCTCGGGCAGAGCAACGTGACGCACAAGAGGAGCGTGTAATGGAGCAACGAGAACGCCTGATGACCCCGGGAGAGGTCGCCAGTCTGTTCCGCGTCGATCCCAAAACCGTGAGCCGGTGGGCGATGTCCGGGCGCATACCGAGCGTCCGTACGCCGGGTGGTCACCGCCGCTTCCGCGAGACCGACGTCCGGGCGCTGCTTCGCGGGCACGACCAACAGTCCGAGTCCCATTCCCGGACCGGCTAGCGGTTGGCGCCGAGTTCGCCGGTCCACCGCGCGTAGAGGGTGTGCTCGACGTGCAGCGCATCCAGCACGCGGCCGGCGACGAAGTCGACCAGCTGCTGGACCTCGCGGGCGCCCGCGTAGAACGCTGGGCTGGCCGGCAGCACCACGGCCCCGGCATCGTGCAGCGCGAGCATGTGCACCAGATGCGTACGGCCCAATGGTGTCTCTCGGGGAACGACGACGAGGGGGCGTCGTTCCTTGAGAGTCACATCGGCGGCGCGCTGCAGCAGGTCCTTGCTCAGGCCCAGCGCGATACCTGCGACAGCCGCGGTGGATGCGGGTACGACGACCATCCCCTTGGTCCGGTAACTGCCGCTGCTCGGCCCGCCGGCCAGGTCGCCGGCCGACCAATGGACCGTGTCGGCCGGCTCGACGCCGAGCCAGGTCTGCAAATCCTCGCGCCAGTGTGAATCGCGCCAGCTGACGCCGGTTTCGTCGAGCAGGGTCAGGCGCGCCGCCCGGCTGACGATCAGGTCGACAGTCTCGCCGGCGGCCGCGAGCCCGCGCATGACAGCCGCCGCATACGGAGTGCCGCTGGCTCCGGAAATGCCTACCACATAAGGGATTCGGGTCACAGGTACAGTCCGGTGCCGGCGTCCTCGAGACGCTCCGAAGCGACTGCGTGGATGTCGCGTTCGCGCAGCAGCGCGTAGAGCGCGCCGTGCAGTTCGACCTCGGCTCGGTCCTCCGGGTCGTACATCACCCGGTCGCCGACCTGTACTTGCCGCACGTGGTTTCCGGCGGCGACTACTTTCGCCCACGCAAGACGTTTGCCGAGCTGCGCAGTGGCTGGGATGACGATGCCGCCGGTTGAGCGGCGTTCGCCCTCGTCGTCATCGAGCGACACGAGCAGCCGGTCATGCAACATGCGCACCGGCAGCCGGTCGGTGATGCGCTCGGTCATGCGCGTAGGCCAAGGCGGGCGAGATCGACCAGCGCGAAGGCGAACAGGCCGATGCCGATGCAGCCGTTGACGGTGAAGAAGGCCCGGTTGACCCGCGACAGGTCGGTCGGCGACACGATGCGGTGTTCATAGGCCAGTGCTACGCCGGTGAGGGCGACAGCGGCGTACCACATTGGCCCGAAACCCGCCGCCCTTCCGAAGGCGACGAACAACGCCAGTGTCGCCACGTGAACCACAACGGAAACCCTTAGCGCGGCGGGCTTTCCGAAGCGCGCGGGCAGCGAGTAAACGCCGTCGGCACGATCGTGTTCGAAGTCCTGGCAGGCGTAGATGATGTCGAAGCCGGCAATCCACAGGCCCATGCCGGCGCCGATCAGCACGGCCGTCCACGACCATCGGCCGGTGACACCGATCCACGCGCCGATCGGGGCGATCATCTGGGCCAGGCCGAGGATGAAATGGCAGGCCCAGGTGAACCTCTTGCCGTAGGGATAGACGACGAGCGGGAGCACAGCGAGGGGCGCCAGCCCGAGGCACAACGGGGACAGCGCGGCCGCGGCCGCGAAGAAGACGGCAAGGGCGACGGCCATGCCGGCGTACGCCGTCCGGACTGACAACGCGCCGGTGACAAGTTCGCGCTTGGCGGTGCGGGGGTTGCGGGAGTCGAGTTCCCGGTCGATGACGCGGTTGGCCGCCATGGCGAAGGTCCGTGCGCCGACCATCGCGATCGTGATCAACAGCAGGTCGCTCCAGTGCACGTGCCGGTCGAGCTTCCACATCGCGGTCAGGGCGGCGATGTAGGCGAACGGCAGCGCGAAGACGGAGTGCTCGATCATCACCAGCCGCAGGAAGCCTTTGATCGGACCGGCCGGTGAATCCCTCCTGGGTTCGCGCAGGCCGCCCAGCAGGCCGGCCGGAAGGACGACCTTGCCGAACTCCGGCTGCACACAGCCACCTTCGACGATGTTCTTCTTCGTCACAGACCCAGCTCTTTCCAGCGCTTGTTGACGCGCTCGACGATCTCCGGCGCCATCACCAGCTCGCTCGGCCAACCCCGCGTGTAACCCTCCGTCGGCAGCTTGCGGGTCGCGTCGATGCCGGCCTTGCCGCCCCAGAACTGCTGGTACGACGAGTGGTCCAGATGGTCGAC